>NZ_JBJZOO010000006.1:0-247439 GCF_047200775.1 Nocardia spongicola
CCGGGGGTAAACCTTGTCGGCCCCCCCCCACCCCGGGGGGGCGCGCCCCCCCGGGGCCCCCCCCACCGGTGTTCGCTGGTGGTGTCCGCGATCTTTCGAGTGTCCGTATACCGTCCTTCCCGCACCTGATGCGGATACCGCGATGCCGTATCGTGATCCGGTGACCAGCTCGCCGAGTACCTCCCCCGTCGCGGAGTTGATCCGCGCACGCCATACCACCGCCAGTCGTGCCGATGGTCATCGGCTCGTGTTGGTTATCGAGGGTGGCGGCAGCCGGGGCGTGTATTCCGGCGGAATGGTGGCCGCACTGGAGGAACTCGGGCTCACCTCGGTATTCGACGCGGTCTACGGCACGTCCGCCGGGGCGATCAACGGCGCCTGGCTACTGAGCGGGCGCGCGATCCTCGGTATGCGCCCCTGGACCGATTCGGCGATCATGCGCCGCGCCATCGACCCTGCCCGTTTCCTGCGCGGACGCCCCCCGTTCGATCTACGGTATCTCGTTCATGAGGTGTACGACGGCGTCGAGCCGATGGATTTCGACGCGATCCTGGCAGGCTCCACCACATTCCACCCGATCGCCACCGATATCCGTACCGGTCTTGCGGTGGACCTACATCCGCGGATCACCGACAAACGCACGCTCATGCGTGCGCTACGCGCCTCGGCCGGCCTGCCGCTGCTGGCCGGACCACCGGTCACCCTCGGTGATAGCGCCTACTTCGACGGTGGTCTCGCCGAGACGGTGCCCATCCGCACCGCCTTCCGCGCATCCGCCACGCACGCCCTTGTGCTGCGCACCCGGCGCGCCGATGAGCGACGCCCACCCGCCTCGCTGCTGCATCAGATCGTCGGCGGCGGCTATCTGCGCACCGTGGCGCCCGGCGCCTATCGAGCCTGGCGCGAGCGCCCCGGGCAGCAGGATATCGAAGATACGGCACTGGCCGAGCTCGGCGAGTCCGTACTGCAGATCCACCCACCGCTCGGCTCGCCCGATATCGACAGTTCCAGCCGCGATACCGAACTGCTGGCCACTGCCCTGCGCATCGGCCACCATGCCGTGGTATCGGCGCTGTCCACCACGGTCACACCCACCGCGTGAGCGGCGGTGGGTGAATTCTTCGCATACGGTTGCGCACGCCGGACCCCTGATGCCACCCACCGGCCCCTTGCCCGCAACGGCAAGCACGCACCACCGGTATGCGTCCGATCCAGTCGCCGAGCGCGGCTCGATGCCGTGGAATCGAACAGAATCAGCACACGGGCGTTGGTCGACAGCCGACACGGTGCGGGAAGCGGAGACTATGGAACCGATCGAGATCAACGCGGGCGTCTGGTATCTGCGCGCCCTACGCGCAGACGACCGCATCGATGATCGCCCAGCACTGGCGGCAGGCGAGATCACCGATCCGGACTATGTGACGCTGCGTAGCGCGGGCTGGGCCGAGGAAACCCACTTCTCCTGGGCCGTCTGCGAACCGACTACCGCCGAGCTGGTCGCCGAGGTCGGGGTGACGCCTACCGGTGACGGCGCCGCGACCGTCAGCGGATGGGCGCACCCCGGCTACGAGCTCGCCTTGGACGCCGGGTTGCGGTCTGTCCGGCGTTTCCTCACGGACGGTCTCGGCCTGACCGAGCGCATCGAGGCCGCCGACCTACCCTGATCGCGGCCATTCGTGAGCTATCCGAGGCCGTTCAGCACCCGATCCAGTGCGTCGACGGCTTCGTCCAGTTCCGCGCGCGATACCGTCAATGGCGGCCGGAAACGAATGCCCCGTTCACCGGTGCCGAGAATCAGTACATGCGCCCGCTCGCGCAGCGCGGTGACCACCTCATCGCGCAGCCGAGCCGAGGGCAGCGTGACCGCGCACATCAGGCCACGCCCGCGTGGCTCGCTGACGACGGCATGCCGTGCGGCGAGCTCGGTCAGCCGCTCCAGCAGATATGCGCCAAGCGGCCCGGAACGCTCGATCAGCTCGTCACACTCGATCACTTCCAGAATGCGCCGGGTGCGCACCATATCGGTGAGGTTGCCACCCCAGGTGGAATTCAGCCTGGAACTGACCGCGAACACGTTGTCCGGCACCTCGTCTACGCGCCCACCCGCCATGACACCACATACCTGCGTGCGTTTGCCGAAGGCAACGACATCCGGCTCCAGTCCGAGCTGCTGATATGCCCATGTGGTTCCGGTCATTCCGACTCCGGTCTGCACCTCGTCCAGGATGAACAGAGCGTCGTTCGCCTGGCACAGTCGCTGCACAGCGCGCAGGAACTGCGGACGCAAATGCCGGTCACCGCCCTCGCCTTGGATCGGCTCGGCGATGAAACACGCGATATCGTGCGGATTCTCCGCGAATGCCTGCCGCGCCTGGTCCAGTGCGTTCGCCTCTGCCTCCTCGATATCGAAGGCATCGGTCAGATAGGGGGCGTCGATCCGCGGCCAGCCGAAGCGGGGAAACCGTGCGATCTTCACCGGGTCGGTATTGGTCAGCGACATGGTGTAACCGGTGCGACCGTGGAAAGCGCCGGTCAGGTGCAGCACCTTGGTGCCGAGTTCCGGTGCCCGGCCATGAACTTCGTTGTGCCTGCTCTTCCAGTCGAACGCGATCTTGAGCGCGTTCTCCACCGCGAGGCCACCGCCGTCGATGAAGAACAGATGCGGTAGCCGCGGATCGCCGAGTACCCGGACGAATGTCTCGACGAAGCGAGCCATCTCGACGGTGTACATATCGGAGTTGCTCGGTTTGTTCAGCGCCGCGGTGACGAGATCCGCCCGGAACTCCATGTCATCGGCGAGAGCGGGATGGTTCATGCCTAGCGCGTTGGAGGCGAAGAAGCCGAACATATCGAGGTAGGAGCTGCCGTCACGTTCATCGACGAGGCGACAGCCACGGGACTGCTGGAGGTCGAGTACCAGATCAAAGCCGTCGGCAAGGATGCTGGCCGACAAGATCTCATGGACCCTGGCGGCGGGAACGGCCGCGGTACGAGTGCTTTCCAGTTCGATGGCCACACCCAGAGCGTACGAAAGAATTAGCGATATCTCCACGCTTTGGCGGATAAATTACACAGATTCGCTACTTATCGTAGAATGTCTGCAAGATGATGGTGCTTCGGGTACGTACGTTGGCAGTCGCTCTGATCTCCTGGAGGAGCTGCTCGAGGTGCCGGGGGGACGCCACGCGCACCAGCAGGACATAGCTCTCGTCGCCTGCCACCGAGTGACAGGCCTCGATACCAGGGACATGCTGCAATACCGCGGGCGCGTCATCGGGCTGCGACGGGTCGAGAGGAGTGATCGCGACGAATGCCGACAGCATCTGGCCGAGCGCTTCGGGATCGACATCCGCGGTGTACCCGCGGATCACACCACGCGCCTCCAAACGACGGACCCGTGACTGCACGGCGGATACCGAGAGGCTCGCCTTCTCGGCCAGATTCGACAGAGTGGCCCGGCCATCAGCTATCAGTTCACGAATCAGTAGACGATCGATGTCATCGAGTACGGGTCTTGCCGGTGTATCCGCCATCAGCGAAGGCTAACCCAGGTGACCCGGGTCATGTCCAAAGCAATATCCCCTCTCTCCCGCCATGTGGGACACGATGCCGCGATGCGGCCGAAAGGTATAACGGAACAACAGATGACTGAGGTACTCGGCGCCAAGTCCACCAAGGAGCTCACCGCTCGCGCGACCACGCTGTTACATGCGCTCGGCATAACAGCACCGGAACCGGGCGAGCTGTCCGCACGCACTCCGATCACCGGGGGGCAGCTGCTGACCCTACGGCCCAGCTCGCCGGATGAAGCGGATGCCGCGATCGGCCGGGCCGCCGCTGCCTTCCGGACCTGGCGGAACGTTCCGGCGCCGGAGCGGGCCGCGGTGGTACGCAAGCTGGCGGAGCTGCTCACCACACATCGCGATGAGCTGGCCGAGCTGGTGAGCATGGAAGCGGGCAAGATCCCCGCCGAGGCCGCGGGCGAAGTGCAGGAGATGATCGACATCTGCGAGTTCGCCCTCGGCCTGTCGCGACAGCTCTACGGACACACCATGCCCTCCGAACGACCGGGCCACCGGTTGATGGAGACCTGGCATCCGCTCGGTGTGGTCGGAGTGATCTCGGCGTTCAACTTCCCGGTCGCGGTCTGGGCATGGAATACGGCGATCGCGCTGGTCTGCGGTGACACCGTGGTGTGGAAGCCCTCGGAGACGACACCGCTGACGGCACTGGCCTGCCATACTCTGCTGCGCCGCGCGGCCACCGAAGCAGGCGCAGACCCCGAAGTGCATCAACTGCTCCAAGGCAACGCCGATATCGGCTCCCTGCTGGTCGAGGACGAGCGAGTGGCACTGGTCAGCGCGACCGGTTCGGTGCGGATGGGCAAGCTCGTCGCGCCGCGGGTGGCCGAGCGGTTCGGCCGGTGCCTGCTGGAGCTGGGTGGTAACAACGGCGCGATCGTCACCTCCTCCGCCGATCTGGACCTCGCGACCCGCGCCATCGTGTTCTCGGCGGCGGGCACCGCCGGACAACGGTGCACCACCTTGCGCAGGCTGATCGTGCACCGCGACGTGGCCGATGCACTGCTCGACCGGCTGGAGCGGGCGTATCGGCAACTCCCGGTGGGCAATCCGTTCGACAAGGGGACGCTGGTCGGCCCGCTCATCAATGGGAATGCCTACACCGCGATGCGCGCCGCACTGGACAAGGCGGTGGCCGACGGCGGCGAACTGATCTGCGGCGGCGAGCGCGTCGAAGGATTCGGCGACGACGCCTACTATGTGCGGCCCGCCATCGTACGCATGCCCGCCCAGACCTCGGTGGTGCGCGAAGAAACCTTCGCACCGATCCTGTATGTGCTCGGCTACGACGATTTCGACCAGGCGATCAACCTGCACAATGAAGTGCCACAGGGCCTTTCGTCCTCGATCTTCACCACCGACCAGCGCGAAGCCGAACGCTTCCTCGCCGCCGACGGATCCGATTGCGGAATCGCCAATGTCAATATCGGCACCTCCGGCGCCGAGATCGGTGGCGCCTTCGGTGGGGAGAAACAGACCGGCGGTGGTCGCGAATCCGGCTCGGACTCCTGGAAGGCGTATATGCGCCGGGCCACCAACACCATCAACTACTCCACCGAACTGCCGCTGGCCCAGGGCATCGAGTTCGGCTGAGAAACCGCCCGCTACCAGCAGATTCGGCAGTTCACCCCCGGCCGTGTAACGTTGACTACGCAACGCGGGGTGGAGCAGCTCGGTAGCTCGCTGGGCTCATAACCCAGAGGTCGCAGGTTCAAATCCTGTCCCCGCTACTAGGCAGATGTCCCCCGGAGAACTTCTCCGGGGGACATCTGCCTATCGGCGAACCCGACATCGGTCGACCCATCGAGTTCTGGACGGGAGACACACCCACCTCGCGGCGAGCCGTGTAGCCTGGAAAGCGTCAGCCCCATCCGCGGTAGCTGATAAACGAGACTGTCGTCATATGGCGAGTGGCGAGCCACACGTGCGGCTGGGCGGAGCGTCGATTATGACGCCGAAGCCCTCGTTTCACCTTGGTTCTTCATTCCACCTCGTAACGAGAGGCCACTCATCGCCGAAAGCGGCAGCAATCCGAAGCGGTTCACCACCGGAATGGCGGTATGTGCCGTTGCGCCGGAATGCCGTCCTGACCCGCCCTCGACGAGACGCGACACCGGGCACAATGCCCGCGGACCGATCGGTGGCGCGTGGTGGCCACGCACTCATAACCCGACCGGTCACCGAATGCGTTGGGCATCCAACTGGTTCTGCAGGAATCACCTGCGCATGACCACAGCCCCCATACACAAACCACATTGGAGTACCAAGAAATGAACGACAACCGAACGAAGCTTTTCAGTCACAAGCAGGAAGCTCGCGAAACCTACCCGGCTCCGATAGCGGGTGCAGATCACCGGCCGGTGTTCCGCAGCGCCGCACGCCCCCAACGGGCAGCGCACGTGAGGACCGAGTTGACGAACGACATTGCCGGATAACAAGATCCGCTCCGAGTAAGCTCCCACTCCTACACGAAGTACCACCGGGAGGTATGCCGCCTGAAGGTCATGGCTCCCTGACCTCTCGCCGATCCCATCGGATCGGTGGCCACGAACCCGGAACATGTCTGCCGGACGACAGCCGAAGAAGGTAGCGGCGTCCGCGCCCTGCCACACAACAGCCATGAGATCGGGCAAGATTCCGGCCGACCAACCACCTACGAACAGCAAATTCGGTAGTTCGCCCCCACCCGTGTAGTGTTGTCCCCGCAACGCGGGGTGGAGCAGCTCGGTAGCTCGCTGGGCTCATAACCCAGAGGTCGCAGGTTCAAATCCTGTCCCCGCTACCAAGGCCCGGGGCGGCCGGTCACCATACCGGCCGCCCCGGGGTTTTCTTTATCCAGCCCGATCTTTCCTGGTATCGCCACCGTAAACTGCTGATCGGTGATCGCACTGGCGCCGCAGGGGAAGCAGTTACGGGTTCGCCGATCCGAATCGATCGTCGTCCGCCTGCTCGGCGAGGAATCCACCCGCCGCGGGTGCGAGGAGTTCGATATCGGGGTTGTGACTCAACTTCGCTATCTCACAATGCCTCGCATTGGGCAGCACTGCCGCGATGGCCTCGGCGCCGGTACGCAGCAGAGCGCCGCTCCGGCCGCCGGAGAGGACCAGGGTCGGTACGGTGACGGTGGACCATTCTGCAGCGTCGAGCGGCTTACCGCGCATATACGGACTCATAACGGCCCAATCGTGTGCCGTCGAGTTCGCGGTGGCCATCATGTTCTTCCACATCGGCGTGAACCGCATGATCGCGGTGAAAGCGCGCGGCATCCCCATGGCCTTGGTCAGGTAGAACTTCGCCGTCTCGGCGCGGCGGTCGGCCGCGATCAACTCGTGCAGCCGCACCTGTAGATCCGCTGCGGGAACGAAGTTCTTTCGGTCGACGACGAAAGGTGGCTCGAAAGCGACCACCTTGGTGATACCAGGAACCCGAGCGGCTGCCAGCAACGCCAGCACGGCACCCGAGGACCAGCCGAACAGTGCTGCCGAGCCGCCTGCCGCCTCGACCAACGCGGCGATGTCATCGATCTCGTTCTCGACCCGGAAGTCGCCAGGCGAATCGGAACTGTCGCCACGACCGCGGCGATCGTAATTGATAACGGTCAGCCGATAGGTTTCGGCCAGCCGCTCGGCCAAACGCACCATCTTGGGGAACTTCCGATAACCGAAGGCACCGCCGATCAGGATCACTGTCCCGGCATCACCACCGACATAGCGATCGAAAGCGAGCTCGATACCGGCCGGTGTGGTGATCGTTTCCATGGTCGAAGCCTATGCGGAACACCCGCTACCGTGCCGAACACGGCGCCGGACGACGCCGAGGCACTCCCGCTACTCCCCCTGCTCGGCCTACGATTGATTTGTCGGCTTCATCACGGAGTCGATGAGCTGGGGCGGGCCCCCGGCATTACAGGGCTGTTCTGCCGGTGCGGTCGGATGGCCTTTCCCGCGCTGTCCATCTACCGCGGGGCACCGTTCCAGCCCCCGACAACAAACACCGCGAGGAGATCATCATGCTTGGTGAGCAGGTCGGCGAAGTCAGCGGCCAGATGATCGGCACACGCATTCTCGACGACACCGGTTTCGGCCCGCGAACGGAGATGACCGACCATCAGGTCGGTACGATATGTGACGTTCAGGTCGAAGCCACCGTGACCTTTACCAGCACGATGCGCCCCAACGGCACGCTTGTCGGCGAGGGCACCGGGTTCGTGGTCACCGCGCACGGACAGACGGCGACGTTCCGTGGGCAAGGGGTCGGCACATTCACCGGTCCAGGGACCGTCGCCTGGCGAGGTTCGGAGGTCTTCGAGACCACCGGCGACGAATTGAGCGCACTGAACGGGATCGCGGTCATATTCGAGTACACCGTCGTCGGCGGCAAGTCCGAGGGCAAGCTGTTCGAATGGAAGTAGTGACCGGCCGAATGACAGGCGCTACGGTCTGCCTCCTTCCACCGACGAGGCCGAAGGAGGCGGACCGGGCGAGGCCGAGGGGGCGCAGAGTAGTAAGCCCGCTATCGTCCTGGTCGTCTATTCGTCTTCGGCGCCGATCTCGGCCAGTACCACGGCGGTGATATCGGTGTGCGGGAAATCGTTCCCCTTGAACAAGAGCGGTTCGCCACTGACCTTGGACAGGGCGTAGGAGAAACAGGCTCCGTAGTTCAACCCTGTCGCATGGGTGCCTCTACCGTAGGTGCGGTATGCGAGCCGGGCCGCGTGCGCATGCTCGGGATGCACCGCGACCAAGTCGACAGCCGCATGATGCATCCACAGATCGAACTCTCGCCCACCGGCGTCGCCGTAGCGGCTTTCGATGGCGATCGAGGTCGCCAGGTAGGTGGCGGTGGACATGAATCGAACGGGGTAGGCCGCGATCGCGGCCTCGGAACGAGGCGCGTCCGATTCATCGGTCAGCATGGCCAGGACAGCCGAGGTGTCGATCACCATCGGGACGGCAGCCTCGGTAGCCCTAGCCGAGGATCTCTTCGGCGGCGCGGTCATCGAGAACCGGGAGTGTGGCACATCTACGCCGGATCGCCGCCAGCTCAGTACGCAGCGGTACCGAACGTGCCAGGACGGTTTCCCGCGCCAGTCGCTCACGCAAGGCGATGACCACAGCTTCGGTCATCGTCTCCCCGGTTCGGGCCGCGAGTTCACGCGCCAACCGATCCGCTTCGGGATGCTTGATACTCAGCGCCATAGCTGGATCATCTATGAACAGGACGAATCTATGCCTCGTTTGTGAATCGGGTTGCTCACCTCGGGCCGGACGGCTGCCTGGTGGCGCTCCGGACCACCACCAGGCTGCTGATAGCGTGGCGGCTCGATACCGAGACCGCGCAGTCGCTCGGCATAGGCCGCCACGCCTGCGAGCTTGATGTCCTCATAGCCGCGAACCAGATCGGGCAGGCCGGCGGCCTCGACGGCACGGTCGTAGTTCGCTTCCGTGAGGGTATCGGCAAGGGTGGTCACCATGGCGATGTAGTGGTCGCGCACGGCGCGCTCCACCCGGCGCACGTGACTGTAGCCGAACGGGTCGAACACGGTGCCACGCAGACGTTTCCCTTTGGCAAGTACCCGCAGAGCCAGATGGCTTCTCGGGCCGAAGCCGAGCTTCTTCTTCCGTCCCATGGCTCGCAGGATCGGTGGGTGCAGCCGGTAGGTCAGATTCGCGCCATCAGGTAACCGGGCCGCGACATCGGCCAGGAAATCAGGGGCGGTGAGCCGCCGGGCCACCTCGTATTCGTCCTTATAGGCGGTGAATTTGTACAGGCCACGCGCCACCTGTTCGCTGAACTCGGTGCGGTCGCCGACCCGGCACTGGGCGTCCCAGATCCGTTGCACTGTAGTCACATACGCACGAGCGATGGTCACGTTCTGGAAGCCGATCAGCTCCCGTGCGCGCAGCTCGACCAGCCGCCTGGTCTCTCCGGTCGCGGTGAGACCATCGAAAAGCCCTTCCGGAGCATCGATCCGGGCTTCCACACGGCGTCGTACAGCGGTGGCCGCGGCGAACTCATCGGGCCGGGCCACCGCGATACGGCCCCAGTGGAACGCGGCGATATTCGCTTCGACCGCCACGCCGTTGATCGCGATGGCCTCCTCGATCACCGCGGCGGACAACCGCAGGCCACCGAGTTGGTAGGCGGCGCCGACAAGCAGGAAATTGGCGGTGGTCGTGTTACCGAACAGCGCTTCGGCAGCGGCAAGCGCGTCGAACGCGTGCACCGCGCGTGCGGCGCGTGCCAAGCGATCCAACAGCAGCTGATCTTGTGGATAAGCCACCGATTTGTCGTAGACCATCGCGCCGGTCGGCGTTTTGCTTGTCGACGCGACGGCGACGGTAGCCGACTTCGCGCCGTACGCGAGATTCTTGGCATCGGCGGCGGCAAGCAGGTCGAAGGCCAGAATGCAGTCGGCCGAGGCTGGCGAGAGCCGGTTGGCCGGTTCCAGGTCGCCGCGGGCGAACCGCAGATGGGAGACCACCGGGCCCGCCTTCTGGCTCATACCGATCTGATCGAGACCGGCGACCTCGTAGCCTGCGCGCAATGCCGCGGTGGCCAGCACCTGGTTGACGGTGACGATACCGGTGCCGCCGATACCAGCGAGGAAGATGTTCTGGGTCGATGTCGGCGACTGACCGGGAAGTTCCGGTAATCGCGGCGGCTCCGGCCACCGTGATTTCGGGCTCTTGCGCGCCTTGGCAGTGGCCGGATCGGGCAGTTCGACGGTGACGAACGAAGGGCAGTCGCCGTTCAGACAGCTGTAATCGGTATTGCAGGAGGTCTGGTCGATCCTGGTCTTCCTGCCGAATTCGGTGTCGACCGGCTGGACCGACAGACAGTTGCTCTGCACACCGCAGTCTCCGCAGCCCTCGCATACCGCCTCGTTGATGACCACCCTGGTCCGGCGCGCAGGCAGCGTGCCGCGTTTACGTTGCCTGCGCGCGTCGGCGGCGCAGTGCTGGTCGTAGATGAGCACCGTGACACCGGGGATCTCCCGCAGGACACGCTGCGCTTCATCCAGCCGATCCCGATGCCAGAGCGATACCCCGGTGGCGAGGTCCCGCTTGCGGTAGCGGGCGGGTTCATCGGCGCAGACGATAATTCGGCGCACCCCCTCGGTGGCGAGTTTGTGCGTGAGCATCGGCACCGTGAGCGCCCCCTCGGCGTGCTGTGCGCCTGTCATCGCGACGACATCGTTGTGCAGCAGCTTGAAGGTGATATTCACCCCTGCGGCGACGCATGCCTGGACAGCGAGCTGGCCGGAATGGAAGAACGTACCGTCACCGATGTTCTGGAACAGATGCGGCACATCGGTGAACGGCGCCTGACCGATCCACTGCGCGCCCTCACCACCCATCTGGGTCAAGCCGGTGACCTTGCTGTCGGCACGATCCGAGACGGTCACCAAGGTGTGGCAGCCGATGCCACCACCTGCCAAGGAACCCTCCGGTACCGCGGTGGAACGGTTGTGCGGGCAGCCGCTACAGAAATAGGGCGCGCGGGTGGCGGGCAGCACCGACAGCGACAGCGGTTGCGGTAGCGGGCGGCGCAACTCGAGGACGCCATCGAGCACTCTGCGCAACGGCGCGGCGATACGCCCTGCGGTGAGTTCACCGTCCTGGGCGAACAACGGGCGGCCCACGCCATCACGCTTGCCGACGATCTCGGGCGCGTCGGAGACGCCGTAGAGGATGTCCCGGATCTGGGTCTCGAGGAACGGGGTCTTGTCCTCGACCACGATTACCCGGGACAGTCCGGCGGCGAACTCCCGAACTCGTTCGGGGGCCAAGGGATACGGCATGCCGATGCGCAGCAACCGAATACCCGCACGAGACAAGGCATCGTCATCGGCACCGAGATCGACCAGTGCCTGCCGGACCGCGTCGAAGGTCGTTCCCGTCGCGGCGATTCCGATCGTCGCGTCGGCCGGGTTCAGCTCCAGCACATCCAGTCCGTTGCGTGTGCTGTACGCCTGCACCATCGCCGAGCGCGGACCGTAGAGATCCGCTTCGGCGAGCAGGCTGTCGGCAGGCGCGGCCATCGGGCGCTGCCGGTAACGGAAGCGCTGCCCCTCCCACTCGATCTCGGGCACCACGATGTCGATATCACCGACCGAACCGGCGACCGTCCACGCGCCATCGGCGACATCGGCGACGATCTTCAGCGCCACAAGACATCCCGAGGCGCGCGACAGAGCTACGCCGTGCAGGCCCATGGTGATGACCTCACGGGCATTGCGCGGAAACAACACCGGGATATTCATCGCCGCCAGCGAACGCTCGCTGGCGGCGGGGACGGTGGAGGACTTCGCGGACGGATCGTCGCCGACCAGTAATAACATGCCGCCACGCGGGCTCGCCCCGTACATATTGGCGTGGCGCAGCGCATCGGTCGCGCGGTCGAGCCCTGGGCCCTTGCCGTACCAGATACCGACGACCCCGTCGTGGGTCGCGGTACCGGTAGGCAGCTCGGCCTGACTGCCCCATACCGAGGTCGCGGCCAGTTCCTCGTTCACCCCGGGAACAAAGGTGACGTCGTGCTCGGCGAGGGCCTCCGGCATCCCGGCCAGCATCTTGTCCACACCGCCGAGCGGACTGCCCTGATATCCCGATACGAAGGTGCCGACCCGCCTGCCCGCGCGCAGATCACGCGTGTGCTGCTCGAACAGTTGCCTGGCGATGGCCTGGACACCGGTGAGGACGGTGGTCCGCATCCCGACCCGGTAACGGTCGGCGAGTCGATAACGGTCGGCGAGGTCATCGGGCGCTGGGATCAGATCGCGGTCAGCGAGCTCGGTCATACAGATCCACCCGTCCGCTCGGCACCGATCAGGCGCCTCACATTGTTGTGCACTTGATGCGGATATCCTGCATTCGGAGATCTGGACGCACAACCTTTGCTCTATCCATATAGCACTTTGCTCAATTACCAGCGGTATGGGTAGGCGCCACCTATGCACCGTGTGAGGTAGGTGACAGTTCCATGGCATACCGCTGCTCTGAACCGATGCCAGGAACGGCAGTGCGAATATCACCGGCAGGTATCACTGGCAGATCTACCGCGCAGGCGAGGCAGCCCGGCCCACCCGGCACTGCCGGTGCGACGCTTGGCGAGGGTGTCAGCTGAGCGAACGGATCTGCCGCTCGTACTCCGCCCGAGTCTGTTCATCGGCCGGGTGCAGCGCACGATCGCCGTCGAACAGCCTGCGGACCAAGTGCACCGCGCGTTCCGGCGCAGCGGCCAGCACGATGTCTACCGGGCCGAGATAATTCGGCACAGCCACCTCGGCTTTGCGGGTGGCGCAGGTGCGCACGATCGCCGCGGCAACATCCTCCGGGTCTACGGTCGGCATGCCACGGCCGAGTGCCATCCCCGAGGAGAGCCGGGTGCGCACGGCGGAGGGCAGCACACAGCTGACGCTGACGCCATACTCGGCGAACTCCAGCCGAGTCGTCGACGAAAGGCCGACGGCAGCGAACTTGCTCGCGCTGTAGACGGCAAGGCCGGGGACCGGAACCTTGCCTGCCAGGGAGGCGACATTGACGATATGGCCACGGCGGCGGCGCACCATACCCGGCGCGACAGCCCGCATACCGTGGATGAGTCCCCACAGGTTGATGTCCACTGTGGCCTGCCCGACCGTATCCGGCTCGTCCAGGAAGGCGCCCGCTGGCATGACACCCGCGTTGTTGACCAGGATGTCGATCCTGCCCACCGCGGTGACCACCGCGTCCCACCGGCCGCGGGAGCGAACATCCAATTCGCAGGCGACCGCACCGATCTCGGCGGCCGCCGCTTCGGCCGCGGATTTGTCCACATCCCCGAGCACGACATGAGCGCCTTTGTCCGCGAACAGTTCCGCGGTGGCCCGGCCTATACCGCGACCACCCCCGGTGATCAGGACATTCGCCTCGCGCAGGTCGATGTGTGGGTAGCCGGATCCGAGGATTCGCATACGAGGGCTCCTTGTTTCGACCGCGCCGTGTCCTACCGCGATTCCGTTAGGGCGTGCCGTGCAGCGTCCATGCCCCACGATAATGCAATCGGATGCCGCTTCCGGGCGAAATGTCGATGCGCCAGAACGATTTCGGCGGGGCGTCCAGGGTCACCAACAGCGCGGCCCTGATGATCGCCGGGTGGGTGACCGCGATGGTGGCCACCTCCTGTGCGGCGATCTCGGCCAGCCAGCATCTGGTCCGCTCGATGACATCCACCACGGACTCACCACCGTGCCCGCGGAAGCCGGGGTCGGTGAGCCACGCGGACAGCTCGTCCCGAGGCAATGCCCCCAGTTCCCTGCCCTGCCAGGCACCCGCGTCCAGATCGCGCAGCCGATGGTCCGGTGCGCCGGACAGCCCGAGGGCGACAGCGGTCTCCACAGTCCGGCGCTCCGGCCCGGTGCGCACCTGTCGCCCCGAGGGCCCGCGGTATCCGGACAACGACCGGCGGCCCGCTTCGGTAAGCGATTCGTCGATGGGAAAGCGCGCTTTGCGCATCGCCTCGGTCATGCCATGGCTGACCAGGTCGAGTCTGAGCACCTGCTGCATCCATGGAAGGGTACGGCCGAGTCGGCGTCGAGCCGCACCAGCGGCATCGGCCGGTGGTACCGGCGTACTTGTCGGTCGTCCAAGGCACACTGATGCCATGGCCAGGTTTTCCCGCCCCACCCAGGAGTGGTTCGACGGGGCGTTCCCCGCGCCGACACCCGCTCAGCTCGGAGCGTGGCAAGCTATCGCGGCGGGCGAGCACACGCTGGTCATCGCACCGACCGGATCGGGCAAGACGCTCTCGGCGTTCCTCTGGGCCATAGACCAGCTGGCTACCATGGAGCCGTCCCGCGAGCGTACCGGCACCTCCGTGCTGTACGTATCACCGTTGAAAGCGCTCGCGGTGGACGTACAACGCAATCTACGGTCGCCACTGGTCGGCATTACCCAGACCGCCAAGCGCCTTGGACTGGAACCACCGGAGATCACTGTCGGGGTCCGCTCCGGTGACACCAGCTCCGCCGACCGGCGGTCCATGGTGCGCACCCCTCCGGACATCCTGATCACCACCCCGGAGTCGCTGTTCCTCATGCTCACCTCGGCGGCGCGGGACACCCTGCGAGAAGTCGGCACGGTGATCGTCGACGAAGTCCACGCGATCGCCGGGACCAAGCGCGGCGCCCATCTGGCACTGTCGCTGGCCCGGCTCGATCTGCTGACCGCGCGGCCCGCGCAACGCATCGGCCTGTCCGCCACCGTCCGGCCCGCGGAGGACATCGGGAGGTTCCTGGTCGGCGCCGCACCGATCACTGTGGTCGCGCCGCCCGCACCGAAGACCTTCGAGCTATCGGTCCGGGTACCCGTGGCGGATATGACCGAGCCGGGGGAATCCGACCAGCCCGGGTCGATCTGGCCGCATGTGGACGAGGCGATCGTAGATCTCGTGCTGGCACATCGGTCCTCGATCGTGTTCGCGAACTCGCGCAGGCTTGCCGAACGCCTCACCGCCAGGCTGAACGAAGCCTATGCGGCACGGCTCGGCACACCGGCATCGACCGAGCACGGGCCACCCGCTCAGCTCGGGGCGTCGACCGAGGTGATCCACGGTGCCGAACCGCTGCTGGCGCGCGCGCACCACGGTTCGGTCAGCAAGGAGCAGCGCGCGCTGATCGAAGACGATCTCAAAAGCGGGCGGCTGCGTTGCGTCGTCGCGACCAGCAGCCTGGAACTCGGTATCGATATGGGCGCTGTCGATGTGGTGGTACAGGTGGAAGCGCCGCCCTCGGTAGCGAGCGGGCTGCAGCGGATCGGACGAGCCGGACATCAGGTCGGGGAGATCTCACGCGGAGTGCTCTTCCCGAAACAGCGCACCGACATCATCCGCTGCGCGGTGACGGCACAGCGGATGATCGCAGGCCGAATCGAAGCGATCCGGATACCGGCGCACCCGCTGGATATCCTCGCCCAGCAGACCATCGCCGCGTGCGCGCTCGATCCGGTCGATGTCGACGAGTGGTTCGATGTCGTCCGCGGCACGGGAAGCTATGCGGCGCTACCGCGCTCGGCCTATGAGTCGGTGCTCGACCTGCTCTCCGGGCGCTATCCCTCCGAGGAGTTCGCCGAGCTACGGCCCCGGCTGATCTGGGACCGCGATGCCGGGATACTCACCGGCAGGCCCGGTGCGCAGCGTTTGGCCGTGACCTCGGGTGGCGCGATTCCCGATCGCGGCATGTTCGCGGTGTACATGGTCGGGGAGAAGGCTTCGCGGGTCGGGGAACTCGACGAGGAGATGGTCTACGAGTCACGGGCAGGCGATGTGTTCGCGCTCGGGGCGACGAGCTGGCGGATCCAGGAGATCACCTTCGATCGGGTGCTGGTGACACCGGCGTTCGGACAACCGGGCCGGTTGCCGTTCTGGCACGGCGATGGGTTGGGTCGCCCCGCCGAACTCGGCGCGGCGCTCGGCGAGTTCGTGCGTACCGCCGGACAGGAGCTCACCGCCGCGGCGGCTGGAGATACCGGTACGCGGACAACGAAACAGGGGAAATCCGGTACGACTTCGACGACAGTGGACATCGCGCATACCATGCGATCGACCGGCCTCGACGATAACGCGACCGCGAATCTGATCACCCTGCTGGAGGAACAACGCACCGCGACGGGGCAGCTGCCCACCGACCGTACCTTGGTGGTGGAACGGTTCCGCGACGAGCTCGGCGACTGGCGGCTGGTCTTGCACTCGCCCTATGGGCTGCCGGTGCACGCGCCATGGGCATTGGCCGTCGGGGCCCGGCTGCGGGAGCGGTTCGGAGTGGACGCCGCGCCGAATGCCTCCGACGACGGCATCGTCGTGCGACTGCCCGATACCACCGATGATCCGCCCGGCGCCGAACTGTTCGTCTTCGAACCCGATGAGATCGACGATATCGTCACCGAGCAAGTGGGCGGCTCAGCACTGTTCGCCTCCCGGTTTCGGGAGTGCGCGGCACGCGCTCTGCTGCTACCGCGTCGTGATCCGGGCAAGCGGGCCCCGCTGTGGCAGCAACGGCAACGCTCCGCTCAGCTACTCGACGTAGCAAGGAAGTTCCCCGAGTTCCCGATCCTGCTGGAAACGGTGCGGGAATGTCTGCGCGATGTCTACGATCTACCGTCGCTGCGTGAACTGCTCGCTCGAGTGGCGCGGCGTCAGGTACGGCTGGTCGAGGTGGCGACCGCCGCCCCATCGCCCTTCGCGAACGCTCTGCTGTTCGACTACATCGGGCAATTCATGTACGAGGGCGACAGCCCACTGGCCGAGCGCCGCGCCGCCGCGCTCTCGCTCGACTCGAGCCTGCTTGCCGAACTGCTCGGGCGCGTCGAGCTACGCGATCTGCTCGATGCCGCGGTGGTCGAAGAGCTGGAGCGGGAATTGCAGCGGCTCACCGCATCGCGGTACGCCCGGGATGCCGAAGGATTGGCGGATCTGCTGCGGCTGCTCGGGCCGCTCACCGCGGCGGAGGCCGCCCAACGGTGCACCACGGATCCGGCCGGATGGTTCGCCGATCTCGTCACCGCACATCGCGCACTCGACGTCTCGTTCGCGGGCCACACCTGGTGGGTAGCGGTAGAAGACGCGGCAAGGCTGCGGGACGCACTCGGGGTGGCGGTGCCCATCGGCACCCCGGCGGCGTTCATCGAGCCGGTAGCCGATCCGCTCGGCGATCTGGTCGGCCGCTACGCCCGCACTCATGGTCCCTTCCACACCGAGGCGGTCGCGGCCAGATTCGGGCTCGGCACCGCTGTCGTGGCCACCGCACTCCATCGCCTGGTAGCCGAAAAACGTTTGGTGCAAGGCGAGTTCACACCAGGAGCAACGGGTTCGGAGTGGTGTGATCCACAGGTACTTCGCCGGCTGCGCCGCAGGTCGCTCGCTGCCGCACAACATGAGGTCGAGCCGGTCTCGACCGCCGCTTTCGGCCGTTTCCTGCCGTCCTGGCAACACATCGGCACCGGGGAGCTGCGCGCGATCGACGGTGTAGCGGCGGTGGTGGAACAGCTGGCAGGCGTTCCGCTTCCGGCATCGGCCTGGGAATCACTCATCCTGCCCGCACGGGTACCCGACTACACCCCGGCCATGCTTGACGAGCTCATGGCGACCGGCGAGGTGATCTGGTCCGGCCACGGCGCCCTCACCGCAAAGGACGGCTGGATCGCCCTGCACCCTGCCGAGCAGGCCCCGGTAACCCTGGCACCGCCGGACGATATCGACCACACGGATATTCAGCTGCGGTTGCTCACCGCGCTCGGTGTGGATCTCACGCCTCGGACACTCCACGGACCGGCAGGCGATCCGCCGGTGGCGTCGGATGGGCTCGATACCTCGACCGGACGTAACGGTACGCGCACCGATCCGGCTACCGATCAGCGAATCCACGCAGGCGGTGCGTTCTTCTTCCGGCAGCTCTCGGACGCCATCGGCGCGCTGGACGACACCGCGGTGGCCGCCGCGCTGTGGGAACTGGTCTGGGCGGGCTGGGTTTCCGGTGACACATTCGCACCGGTACGGGCACGGCTGTCCGGAACAACGCGGGCCACCACCACGCACCGCACACCAAGGCACACCCCACGCACCCGCGCCTATCTCCCCCGGCCGAGTATGCCTACCCGCTCCGGACCGCCAGCGGTGGCCGGACGGTGGTCTCTGCTCCCCGAGCGGATACCGGACACCACCGTGCGCGCGCACGCGAGCGCGGATCTGCTTCTGGAGCGCTACGGGGTACTGACCAGGGGATCGGTACAGAACGAAGCAGTGCAGGGCGGATTCGCACTGATGTACCGGGTGCTGACCGAGTTCGAGGACCGCGGCCGGTGCCGCCGCGGGTATTTCGTCGACTCCCTCGGCGGCGCCCAGTTCTCCACCACCGATGTGGTCGACCGCTTACGCTCCTTCGATACCGAGCTCGTCCGCACCGCGTCCGGGCAGCAGGCGGGCATGGCGTACGCACTGGCCGCGTGCGATCCCGCCAATCCGTACGGTGCCGCACTGGCCTGGCCGAAGAGCGATATCGACAGCGGACATCGTCCGGGGCGCAAAGCCGGGGCGCTGGTCGTCCTGATCGACGGGGAACTGGTTCTCTATCTGGAGCGAGGCGGTAAGTCCCTGCTGACCTTCACCGAGGACCTCGACGCCCGCCGTAGTGCCGCACACGCGCTCGCGGATCTGGTCCGGCAGCGTCGGGTGAGCGCACTGGTGGTCGACCGCGTCAACGGAGATACTGTGCACGGCAACGCTTACGCCGAATTCCTCATCGAAGCAGGCTTCGCCGCCACCCCGCGCGGTCTGCGCCTGCGCGGCCGCCCATGAGCAGTCCCACCGCGATCCGAGCGGTCGCACCCGAGGAGATGCCCGACGAGATGGTTGTCCGCACCGCGAGCTGTATCGGCCGCGAACGGCCCGCACCGGTATCTTCGATCGATCCGATCACGGCGCGTACCGGCACCGGCCGGTACGCCGGGGTCACCGTCCCCACACCGGGATCTCGGTATGCCTGAAGGGGATACCGTCTATCTGACCGCCCAACGCCTACAGGCGGCTTTGGCGGGAAATACATTGGTGCGCAGCGATTTTCGAGTTCCGCGATATGCGAACGCAGATCTACGCGGACAAGTGGTCGACAGTGTCGGCAGTTACGGCAAGCACCTGTTCATCCGGACACCGACGGTGAGCGTGCATACACATCTGAAGCTCGAGGGCAGCTGGCATGTATTCCATTGCGGACAGCGCTGGACCAAACCCCGCGTCACCGCGCGGATCGTGCTCAGCACCGAGCAGGTGGAAGCCGTCGGATTTTCACTCGGCACCGTCGAAGTAGTACACAGACGGGATGAACACCGGATCGTCGAGCAGCTCGGGCCCGATCTGCTCGGTCCGAATTGGGATGCGGTCGAAGCCGTCCGGCGGCTGCGACGCCTGCCGGACCAGCCGATCGGCGTCGCTCTACTCGACCAGCGGAATCTGGCCGGTATCGGCAATATCTATCGCAGTGAGGTCTGCTTCCTGCGCCGCGTGCACCCCGCTACCCCGGTCGCGGCAGTACCCGATCTGCTCGCACTGGTCGACGAGGCGCATCGGGTGCTGACCGAAGCCGTCGGCAAACCCCGGCGGCGCCCGTTGGCCTATGGCCGAACCCATCGCCCGTGTCAGCGCTGCGGCACTCCGCTGGCAACCGGACTGCTCGGTGCTACCGCCCCCGAGTACGACCGGGTGGTCAGACGGGAACGCGGCATTTTCTTCTGCCCCCGCTGCCAGCCCGCCCCGGCCACCCGGCCTGAGGACGCCCGGTACGCCCGGTACGCCCGATAGCGGAGATCAGCTCTCGAACGGCACCGGCTCCAGAATCTGTCTGCGTGGTTCGGGGGCCGCGATCCGCAGCGCGTCGGCAGCGGCATCGTCCGGCTGGGCCTGCGAACGGATCTCCGCATCGACCCGCGCCTGGTAGATGTGGACCTCCAGGTTGATCTCCTCCTCATCCCAGCCGAGCACCGGCGCGACCAGCCGTGCCACCTGTTCGGCGCAATTGGCGCCACGGTGCGGATATTCGATCGCGATTCTGGTTCGCCGGGCGAGGATATCGTCCAGGTGCAGGGCACCCTCGGCCGCCACCGCGTACACTGCCTCCACCTGCAGATAGGACGGAGCATCTGTAATCGGCTGCACCAGTTCGGGTTTTCCTTCGGCGAAGGACATGACCTCATCGATCAGCGAACCGTACCTGTCCAGTAGATGCGTGATCCGGTACGGGTGCACACCATATGTCTCCGCCAATTGCACTGTCTGGTTGACCAGCGCGAAGTACCCATCCGCGCCGAGCAGCGGCACTTTCGCGGTGATCGATGGCGCGACCCGAGCCGGAATATCCTGCGCGGCTTCATCTACCGCGTCGTAAGCCATCACACGATAGGTGGTGTACTTACCACCCGCGATACCGACCAGCCCCGGCGCGACCCTGGCGACGGCGTGCTCACGCGACAGTTTGGAGGTCTCGTCGCTCTCCCCCGCCAACAGCGGGCGCAGCCCCGCGTATACACCATGGATATCGGCGGAGGTGAGCGGCGTGACCAGTACCTGGTTCACCTGTTGGAGCAGGTAGTCGATATCGGCCTCGGTAGCGGCCGGATGCGCCAAGTCGAGGTTCCAGTCGGTATCGGTCGTACCGATGATCCAATGCGCACCCCAGGGGATGACGAACAATACCGAGTTCTCGGTGCGCAGGATGATCGCGGTGTCACTGACGATCCGATCACGTGGCACCACGATATGCACACCTTTGGAAGCGCGCACATAGAACCGGCCGCGCCGATGCGACAGCGCCTGGACTTCATCGGTCCACACGCCGGTCGCGTTGATCACCACATGGGCGCGGACCTGGCCGGAACGCCCGTCCTCGGTATCACGCACCTGCACGCCGACCACTCGGTCCGCTTCCCGGAGGAACCCGACCACCTGGGTGGACATCCGAATCACCGCACCGTAATGGGCGGCCGTACGCGCCACCATCATGGTGTGGCGCGCATCGTCGACCACCGTGTCGAAGTAACCGACCCCGCCGATCAGCGCATCGCGCCGCAATCCGGGCGCCAGCCGCAAAGCGCCCGCGCGAGTCAGATGTCGTTGGCCGGGAACGGATTTGGCGCCACCCATCGAGTCATAGAGGACCAGTCCCGCCGCCACGTACGGCCGCTCCCAGACCCGATGGGTCAGCGGATACAGAAACCGCAGCGGCTTGACCAGATGCGGCGCCAGTCTGGACAACGAGAGTTCACGTTCCCGCAGCGCCTCACGCACCAATCCGAACTCCAGCTGTTCCAGATAACGCAGTCCACCGTGGAACATCTTCGACGAGCGGCTGGAGGTACCCGCCGCGAGATCACGCGCTTCGACCAGCGCGACCTGCAACCCCCTGGTCGCCGCATCCAAGGCGATACCGGCCCCGACCACCCCGCCCCCGATGACCACCACATCGAAATGATCCTTGCCGAAACGCTCCCAGGCCGTCCTGCGCTGCTCCGGACCGAGGAACTGTGCATTCGGTTTGATGGCCATGCCCGACTCCTCCAGCCGACGCGGATATGCCCGATCGAGCCTTCCTCTACAGGCTAGATGAATCGCCGGCGACCGAGTAGCTATCCGAGCGCATGCGCGAGCCGGTCGATCGCCAGTTCCAGCGTGGGCGCATCGGCGGTGGTGAAGCACATTCGCATCGCACTGCGGTACCCGCCATCGACCGCGAACGCGGAGCCGGGAACATAGGCGACACCGGCGGCGAGCGCCTGCGGCAGCAGCCGGTCGGTATCGGTGCCGTCGAGGAAATCGACCCAGACGAACATCCCGCCCGCCGCGTCACTACACCGCACGCGATCGCCGAACCTACTGCGCGTAGCGTGCGTAAGCGCCTTCGCTCGCGCACCGTAGACCCCGCGCACCTGGTCGATATGGCCGGTAAGCCACTCCGTATCGGCGAGCAGCTCGGCGGCGATCTGCTGAGTCAGTGCCGAACCACACAGGTCGGCGCCTTGTTTCAGCAGTTCGACCGCACGGCAGACCGGTTCCGGCGCGACCATCCAGCCAACGCGCAGACTCGGCGAGAGGATCTTCGACGCGCTGGAGAGCCGGATGACATTGTGCGCGCGGGATGCCACCGGGGCAGGTGCGGGGTTGTCGAACCACAACTCGCCATAGGGATCGTCCTCGATCACCCAGAAACCGTATTCCTCGGCCAACCGAGCCAGTTCCGCGCGGCGGCGCGGGCTCATGGTCACGCCACCGGGGTTGTGGAAATTACTCACCGTATGCACCACAGCAGGCCGCTCCCCCTCGGCGAGCAGCGTCATGAGCGCCTCGGTACGCATACCCTCGGCATCCAATGGCACCCCGACGATACGGGCGCCGGCGGCCCGGAAAGCTTGTAGCGCACCGACATAGGCCGGGTCCTCGACCACGACCAGTGCACCAGGATCGAGCAGCACCTCGGCCAGCAGTGCTAGGGCTTGCTGCGACCCGTGGGTCACGAACACCTCGGCGAGCCCGACCGATCGGCCGAGCCCCTCCGACTCCCGCTGCGCGAGTACCTCACGCAGCGGCCCCCATCCCGGCGACTCGGTGTACTGCAAGCACCCGTGGTGGCTCAACGCGGCGTCCGCGGCGGCAGCCATCCGCTCGCGTGGCATCAGCGCGGCGTCCGGCAGACCACCGGCCAGGCTCACGACCTCGGCCCGCGCGGTCAGCTTCAACAGATCGCGAATCGCCGAACTGTGCAGTCCGTCCAGCTTGCCTGCCAGCGGTGGGGTGATCGGCGACATGGGGAACCTCCGGGGAACGCCGCGGTATGCGATGCCCTACTGTCGCATACCCCGAGCCGAATCCGAAATATTCATCCCATGATCTGATATATACCGAGTAAGGTCAGCACTACGGGCGCTTTTTGTCCATCATGTGGACCAGGATCTCGCCATCCCTGCTCACCGTGGTGACCTTCTGCTGGTACACCGTGGTCACTCCATCGGGTCGATGTTCAGTCAGATCTACCTCGAAGGTGTCCGAAGCCAGCTCGGTGATCCGCAGGCAGTGCGTGGTGCCGACCGGCACCTGCTCATCGATACCCTTCTGGATGTCCTCAGCTGTCGGGACGTTGGCGTCATCGGCAACGAATCTTCTGACCTTCGCACCGCTGCGCTCGACGTAGAAGGCATATTGTAAGCCGAGAATAGCCTCTGGGCCGGTATCGGTACCGCCCTGGCCATTACCGATAGTGACCGCGCCGGATTTCTTGGCCGGGCAGCTCAATGCCGCCGTCGTACTGTTCGCCTCAGCAGCGCCGGTATCACCGCTGTCACCGGAGAACGCGATGAGGAACCCGGTCAGCGCGATCAACAGGACGATCGCCACGACCGTACCGAGCACAACCGGACGCACCGGCAAGCGAGACCGCCGCACCGGCTCGGGTTCCGCCGGGGTGCGCACCGCCAGCCGCATCGCGATCGGGTCCTCCGCCCAGGACAGACCCGGTTCGGCAGGTATCGGAGGCTTCGGCACATCCCCCTGCGCGGTCGGCTGGTTCCACCACGAGTCCTGCTCCCTGCCCGTTAGCTGCGATGGCACGGCCGGCGCGGCAGCCTGCTCGGATTGCCCAGGTGTCGATGGCGGAGCAGGTCGCTCGACCTCGCCCGCGGCATCCGGCACACGGTGCTGCGGGGACGACGCGGCCGGTGTCTCCGGCTCACCCGCTGGACGCCAGATGAGCTCAGGGGAGCCGGTCGGTTGTTGCGGTACCTGCCAGTTCTGGCCGGTATCACCGCCCATCGGCGGTCCGAACTCGGAAACCGGTGGTCCGAACTCCTCCAACGGCGGGCCGAACTCCGAGCTGGAACGGCCGGATTCGTTCTCCCGCGCATCACCCTCGGAGGTCACACCCAAATCCTTTCCTTGACACACGGGTGGGGCGGCCGCGAACGACCGCCCCACCCATCGACATCGGCTCGTGTCAGTATCGTCAGTACTGGAGTGAACCACCCCACTGGGTGATGACACCACCCACTTCGATGGTTTGCGGTGGGAACTCACCCGAGGGCAGCGGCGGCTGGATCGCCGCTGCGGCCTCCAGCGCGGCCGCGCCGCCCGGCTGCTCCCGGATCCAGTCTTCCACCGCGGCCCTGGCCATGTTCAGCTGAGTGGTGTCGAACACCGTGGTGGCGGTGTTGTCGGCCACTCCCTCGCCACCGGTGTAGGTGGTCAGCGCGATGGTATTCGGATCGACGAACTCCACCGAGATCCCCGCTTCCCCCGCTCCCGCCGGAGTGTTGTAGCCAATGGTGCCCACGTAGCCCGCCTCATTACTGAAATGATGGGTATTGGCCACATAGCCGGGCAGCAGTGTGCCGCCGTCGATATTCGCACCGAGCTCCGCGTGCGGTCCGGTCATCTCCACGACCGGAGCGGGCGGAGCGTCCTCCAGGCGCGGCGCCTCCCACTGCTGCTGTTGCTGCTGCGGCTGCGACCGCTGCGGCTGCACCAGCATGGAGTTATCCGGCTGCTGCGCCTCGGCGTTCCGGGTGTCCTCGGCGTCTCCTTCGGCCTGGGCGCCCGGCTGCGGTGCGGTCTGCTCACCGTCCTGCTCCAGCTCTGCCTCGGACTGCGGGGCTTCCGTCGACTGCCCCGGAACCGGCAGCGGAGCGACCCGCGGAGGGGTCATACCCGGCTGTGTCGGCCCTGTCAGTTGCGGATCATCCTCCTGCTCGGGCAGGGCCCGATCCGAATCAGGCGGGGTCATACCGGGCTGGCTCGGCGTCGCATCACCTGGCCGACTCGGCGGGGTCATACCGGGCTGGCTCGGCGTCGTATCACCTGGCCGACTCGGCGGGGTCATACCGGGCTGGCTCGGGGTGCTGTCCGACTGCTGCGAATCCTCCGTGGACTCCGGCTGGTCCGACGGCGGCTGGGCGGTCTCCGGGGTGCTCGGCGACTCACTCGCTCCCGGCTGGGCCGGAGCCGGTGTCGCCGGTGTGCTCGGCTGATCATTGGGAGCCGCCCCCGCCGGCGCAGCGAAGAGAGTAGCCACTGCAGCCGCTGTGGCCAGTGGCAGCGAACTATTCGCCATCACTCGCTGCGCACGACTCGGCTTACGATGTTTCACTTTTCGCGATCCCTTCCCGGATGCGACCTGATCGGTCGCATTCAGTTGTCTCTGGGCGAGACGCCTGACCGTCGAACGGCCTCGAGCCATTCGCCGTGCCGATTTGGAAAGGGCATATCCCCCACACCGAATCTCGCGACCGCCCTCCGATCGCATCTCTGTCGAGGAGTGAACCACATACGCGCATGATGAGCAATGTGACGAATAGCCAAGGGTGACAAGAGCGCCCGCGAAAACCGTACGCAACGGGCGTTGAAACCGTTGTCCGGCACTGTCATCCACTCAACGGAGAATCGATGACCGTCCCGGTCGGCGATCAGCCCAAATCGTCGTGACGCATCAATAAACGCGCCGCCTCGGTCACCGAACCGGTAAGCGACGGATACACCGAGAAGGTCTGGGCCAGATCGTTGACCGTCAAATTGTTCTGCACCGCAAGCGCGATGGGCAAAATCAGCTCCGAAGCGATCGGCGCGACGACAACGCCTCCGATCACCACTCCGGTCGCGGGCCTGCAGAAAATCTTGACGAAACCGCGGCGCAGCCCGGACATCTTGGCGCGCGGATTGGTATTCAACGGCAGCATCACCGTGCGCGCGGGCACCTCGCCGTTGTCTATCGCGGTCTGGCTGACGCCGACGGTCGCGATCTCCGGCCGGGTGAATACCGCGGAGGCGACGGTCTTCAGCCGAATCGGGCTGACCCCCTCGCCGAGCGCGTGATACATCGCGATGCGTCCCTGCATCGCGGCCACCGAAGCCAAGGGCAATAAACCGGTGCAGTCCCCCGCGGCATAAACACCGGGAACCGAGGTGCGCGACACCCGATCCACCCGCAGATAGCCACCGCTGTCGAGTTCGATACCGACCCGTTCCAGCCCGAGCCCCGTGGTGTTGGGTATCGACCCGACAGTCATCAGCGCGTGCGAACCGGAAACAGTGCGGCCGTCGGACAGCTTCACCACGATGCCATCGGCAGTACGCTCCACCGCATCGGCACGCGCGTGTTTGACCAGTTCGACACCGCGCTCAGCGAGTGCGTCCTCCAGGACCAGCGCCGCATCGGCATCCTCGCCGGGCAACACCCGGTCGCGACTGGAGACCAACTTCACCCGCACGCCCATCTCGGTATACGCGGAGACGAACTCGGCACCCGTCACGCCGGAACCGACCACTACCAAAGTCTCTGGCAATTCCTCCAGGTCATAGAGCTGACGCCAGTTGAGAATGCGCTCACCATCCGGTTCAGCGCCCGGCAGCACGCGGGGGCTGGCACCAGTAGCGATCAACACCACCTCGGCCTCCAGGATCTGCTGCGCACCATCAGGCAACTCGGCGCGCACCCGGTGCGCGGCCAGACCACCGGTGGGATCGATCAGCTCACCGCGGCCCGACAGCACCGTCACCCCGACGGTCTGCAATTTCGAGCGGATATCCGAGGACTGCGCCAACGCCAGCGCCTTCACCCGCGCGTTCACCTCGGGCAACTGCACCTGCGCCTGGTTCGGGTCGAGCGTGATCCCGAGATCGCGGGCGCGTCGCAGGTCGGTGCGTACGCCGGTCGAAGCGATGAACGTCTTGGAAGGGACACAATCCCACAGCACACATGCCCCGCCGATGCCGTCGGAATCGATCAGCGTCACCGACGCCCCGTGCTGCGCCGCTACCAGTGCCGCCTCGTAGCCGGCTGGTCCACCACCGATGATCGCGATGCGGGTCATTGATACCTCCGCTCGTGCCTGCGCACCGGGATCTCCGGCACGAGGTAAACGTTATCCGGCAATCACCTCGCAGTTCCGCCCGCGTCACCGCCACGCGAACCAGATCCCCGACAAGCGATACGCCACGGGTGCGGCAATCAAACGCAGTCTGCGAGGATTATTGGCTACCCTTTTGTCGTGCCGATCTATGCCGCCTACGGGTCCAACATGGACTCAACGCAGATGCTCGAGCGCTGTCCGCACTCCCCCATGTCCGGGACGGGCTGGTTGGAGGGCTGGCGGCTCACCTTCGCTGGTGACGACATCGGCTGGGAAGGGCCGCTCGCGACGGTTGTCGAGGACCCTGGTTCCCGCGTGTTCGTTGTGCTCTACGACGTGTCCCCTGAGGACGAACAGCGGCTGGACCGCTGGGAGGGCTCGGACTTCGGAATCCACAAGAAGATCCGCCTGCGTGTCACCCGCGATACCGACCAACCCACGCTGGCCTGGCTCTATGTGCTGGACGCCTATGAGGGCGGCCTGCCGTCGGCCCGCTATCTCGGCGTCATCGCCGACGCGGCCGAGAAGGCGGGAGCGCCGGAAGAGTACGTGCACGCGTTGCGTACCCGTAACAGCCGTAACGTCGGGCCGGGCCACTTCGGCTGACCACGCTTCGAACCGCCACTGTGACGCAATCGCCACCATGACGAATATCACTGCGGTGGCGGTTCGGCCACCGTGACGGTGAGGAGGATTCAGCGCGCTCTGAGCACGATATTGCTCAGCACCCGAACACCGACCGCGAGCGCCCGCTCGTCCAGATCGAAGGTCGGCTGGTGCAGATCCAACTGCTCCCCGGTACCGGACCAGACACCCAAGCGTGCCATCGCGCCCGGCACCTCCTCCAGATACCAGGAGAAATCCTCGCCACCACCGGATTGCATGGTGTCGGCCAGCGCATCGGGACCGAGCGCGCGGATCGCGTCCTCGAACATGCGGGTGGAGTGCATCTCATTGACCACAGGCGGCACACCACGCCGATAGTTCAGCTGGTAACGCACGCCCGTCGGAGCGAGCAGTCCGTCTACGATCTCGCGCACCATCGGCTCCAACAGCGACCAAGTCTCGTGATCGCCGGTCCGGATGGTCCCGGTGAGCATGCCGGTCTGTGGAATAGCGTTCGGCGCTTTACCCGCGCTCACCGCACCCCACACCATGACGGTGCTGGTTCGCGGGTCGATACGGCGGCTGAGCAGACCGGGAAGGCCCGTGATCACAGTACCGATCGCATAGACCAAGTCGCTGGTCAAATGCGGGCGCGAAGTATGACCCCCCGGCGAATCGAGCACCAGTTCGATGGTGTCGGCGGCCGAGGTGATCGCACCCACACGAATACCGACCTGGCCCGCCTCTAGACGCGGGTCGCAGTGCAACGCGAAAATCCGCTCCACGCCCGTCATCGCCCCCGTGGCGACCACATCGATCGCACCACCGGGCATAACCTCCTCGGCGGGCTGGAAGATCAGCCGGACACCGATAGGCAGCTCGGGCACCTCGGCCAGCGCCAGCGCCGTACCGAGCAGAATCGTGGTGTGCGCGTCATGGCCGCACGCGTGCGCCACGCCAGGTACCGTCGAGGCGAAACTCAACCCGGTGAACTCCTGCAACGGCAGCGCGTCCATATCGGCGCGCAGCCCGATCCGTGGCCCCTCCGGCCCGATATCGCAGATCAAACCGGTTCCGCCAGGAAGCACCCGTGGCGACAGGCCCGCCTTGGTCAGCCATGCGGAGACGAACTCGGTGGTACCGAACTCGGTACGGGACAGTTCCGGATTCGCATGGATATGCCTGCGCCACTGCACGAGATCGACAGTGTGATCGGCCAGCCACGACTCCACCACCTCGCGCCCGGATCCGCCGGTGCCCGGCACCGCGGAACTTCCGGGGCTCTCCCCGTTCTCCCAGGCGCCCGCTATCGGCTCCGTTGCCGGCGAACGGCTGACTATGCTCACCGAATGTCCTCCTGTCGTTGGACCAACCGTTGCAACAACCTGTCGCTATGAACTTCATCGCGTGCGACGGAGATAGCGGTACGCGCCAGTGCGACCGCACCGTCGAGGACCGCCCGATCCGCCGAGGCATTGACGCTCGCCGCGGCGAAGCCCGGCTGGTGTGTCACCGCGCCACCGGCGTCTATGCCGATAACCGGGTGGATGCCCGGAATGACATTGGTGACATTGCCCATGTCCGTGCTGCCGAACGGGCGTTGCGCCTCGAATTCCTGGGCTATCGGCACACGTCCTAGTGCGGTGATCTGCTCACGATAGGCGAGCAGCAGCTCCTGATCCGGGGTCAGCTCGGTATAAGTCGGCGCGAGCGTCCGAATCTCGTGGGTACAGCCGGTCGCGAGAGCGCCTGCCTCGAAACAAGCCGATGCTCGTCGCATCAGATCGTCGAGGGATGCGGAGTCGGCTGCACGTAGGTAATACAGCAGTTCCGCACGTCCGGGCACGATATTGGGAGCTATGCCACCATGCCCGACTATACCGTGCAACTGCTGACCGGGCAGGAGATGCTGCCTCAGCAAACCAATAGCAACCTGTGCGACGGTGCTCGCGTCACCCGCGTTACGCCCCTGCTCCGGGGCCGCGCTCGCGTGCGCCTCGCGCCCGTGGAAGATCACCGACAGGTCGGCGAGCGCCAGCGAACGAGCGCCGACGATATCCGCCGGACCCGGGTGCACCATCATCATCATCGCGACGTCATCGAACATCCCGCGCTCCAGCAGAAGCACCTTGCCGCCGCCGCTCTCCTCGGCAGGCGTACCGAACACCAGTACCGTGATGCCGAGCGCGTCGGCGACCTCGGCCAGACCGAGCGCCGCGCCAACCGCGGCAGCAGCGATGATGTTGTGCCCGCAGGCATGGCCGATCTCCGGTAAAGCGTCGTATTCGGCACAGATCCCGACAGTCAGAGGTCCACTGCCGTACCTGGCACGGAAAGCCGTCGGCAACTCGGCGATACCGGTTTCGATCGCGAAACCGCGTTCGGCGAGCGGGGCGATGGTCTTGGCGGCACTGCGATGCTCCTCGAACGCCAGCTCCGGTTCGGCGTGAATGGCATGCGAGAGCGCGATCAGCTCAGCGGAAGCAGCGGCGATCGCGGCATCACTACGAGCAGCCGAGCACACTGCGTGGTCGTCACGGTGCGATTCCCGGTACCCGCTGCGCGAAGGTGGCATGCAACACAGTCTCGCATTACCCCGGCAAACCGGCGCGCCCCACGCCGGTTCCCCGAGGTCACCCACCCGGCTCAGCCCGCCGTGAACGTCAGGTTCTCCTCAGTGGTCGGCACCGCGAGACCGGCAAGCGCTTTCGCGTGCAGCGCCCGCTTGATCACCGGCAAGTTCGGCTTACGATTACCCGCCAACGCCGCTGCCCGTTCGACCGCGGTCGCGAGCAGCGCCGAGGTATCGGCCTTTCCGTCCACAATGCCCGCGGCGATCGCCTCATCCGCCGGGTAGCGGTGGCCGGTAGTCATCGCCTGCACACAGACCTGATTGGACAACCGCTCGGTGAGCAAGGCATTCATCGCCACAGTGAACGGCATACCGAGATGCACCTCTGGCAAGCAGTAGAAACCGCGGTCGGCACGCATCACCCGGAAATCGTGCGAAGTCGCCAGCATGGCACCCGCGCCGAAAGCATGTCCGTTGATCGCCGCGACCGTAGGCATCGGGAAAGCGAGCAGACGGGTAAAGACCGAATGCACCCGATCGAGATAACCGTGTGTCTTGTCCGAATTGGCAAAGAGCCAATCGGTGTCGAGACCATTGCTGTAGAACTTCCCCGTGGAAGTGGTCACCAGCGCGGCAGGCCCCTCAGAGCCCTCCACCTCGTCCAGCAACCCGTGGAGTTCATCGATCCAATCGGGGTGGAAGCGGTTCTCGCTGTCGGTCTGTCCCTCGGTCCCGAGGTAGACAACGAACACTTCCCCTTCACGTTCCAAATACGGCATGCAGGCAGCGTAGGCGAGCGCGTTGTATACGCCATAAAGCACCCACGCCGAGCCGCGAAACCCCGCTGATCCCGAACAACCGAAGCACACGCACCACAAACACAAACCCCACCCCCGCCACCCCTCCAAGAACCGCAACCCCCACAACACGACAAACACACAGCGCGCAACCACCCCCTCCCACCCTGCCAAGCGCGAGCCTTACAAACACCGCCCGGAGCCCGTCCCACATCCAAGCAACCAAAGCGCATACACCGCAGACGCGAGCCTCGACCACTCGAACGCAAACCCCAAGAACCACAAACCCGCCACCCCACAAACACGACAAAATCCACAGAGCACACCCCCTCCCAGCCCCACCAGGTGCGAGTCTTACGAGCACCGTTCGCGGCCCGTCTCGCGTCCGAGCAACCGAAGCGCATGCGCCGCAGGCGCGAGTCTCGGTTGTTCGGACGCGAGACTTCCCGGGGCCGCGAACACGCCGAGCCGCAGGCACGGCAAATCAAACACAGCAGGCGCGAGTCTCGGTTGTTCGGACGCGAGACTTCCCGGGGCCGCGAACACGCCGAGCCGCAGGCGCGGCAAATCAAACACAGCTATCGTGACGACCATGCTTGCCGAACAGGCCGCCGAGGCGATCGCTGAACGTACTGGAGTGCCGCGCCATCGAGTCGCGGTGGTACTCGGATCGGGGTGGCAGGACGCGGCAGAGGAGATCGGGACGCCGCGTATGTCGTTGCCGATGCCGGAGCTGCCCGGTTTCGGCAGACCGAGCGCGGAGGGTCACGCGGGCATGGTGCACTCGGTCGAGGTCGGTGGCAATTCGGTGCTGCTTTTGGTGGGCAGGCAGCATCTCTACGAGGGCTATCAGCCCGCCGATGTGGTGCATCCGGTGACCGCTGCGGTCACTGCGGGCGCGGAAGTCGTCGTGCTGACCAATGCCGCGGGTAGCATCGACCCGCACCTCGGGGTGGGTGAGCCGGTGTTGATCAGTGATCATCTCAATCTCACCGGCCGTACACCGTTGTCCGGCGCGACCTTCGTCGACTTGGTCGATGCCTGGGATCCCGAATTGCGTGCGCTGGCCAGAGAGCTCGACCCGAGCCTGGCCGAGGGGGTCTACGCGGGCTTGGCCGGTCCGCAGTACGAGACTCCGGCCGAGATCCGGATGTTGCGCACTATCGGTGCGGATCTGGTCGGTATGTCCACGGTGTTGGAGGCCATCGCGTGCCGCGCGCTCGGTGCAAGGGTGTTGGGGATCTCGCTGGTCACCAATCTGGCCGCGGGTGTGACCGGTGCGAATCTGTCCCATGCCGAGGTGCTCGCCGAGGGGCGCGCCGCCGCGCCGCGGCTGGGCAAACTGCTGCGTGGCGTGCTGGAACGGGTGTAGATGCTGCGCTTCGGTACGGCGGGCTTGCGTGGGCCGCTGCGTGATGGTGCGGACGGTATCAATATCACCACGGTGACCAGGGCGAGTGCCGGGTTCGCCGACTGGCTGCGTGAGCGTTGCCTCGGTGGCGGGGCGGTGGTGGTCGGGCACGATGCCAGGCATGGGTCCGCCGAGTTCGCGGTGGCGACCGCGGAAGTCTTCACCGCGGCGGGTTTTCCGGTGACACTGCTGCCCTATCCGATGCCGACGCCAGTAGTCGCGTACGCGGTGCGGGAGCTGGGAGCGGTCGCGGGCGTGCAGATCACCGCATCGCACAATCCGGCCACCGACAATGGTTACAAGGTCTACCTCGAAGGTGGGGCACAGCTGATCGCGCCGGCCGATGCCGAGATAGAGCGTTGTATCGAAGCGGTCACCGAACCGGTCGCCCGTGCGCCGCTCCGCCCTGCGGGGGATGCTGTGGTGCGCCGTTATCTGGACCGTGTCGCCGAACTTCCCGCGCTGATCGGTGGCTCCGGTGCGCGTGCCGAGGTACGCATCGCGCTCACCGCACTGCACGGTGTCGGCGGGCAGCCGGCTGTCGACGCGTTCACCGCTGCGGGCTACCCCGACGTTCACGTAGTCGGCGAGCAGTTCGAGCCGCACCCGGATTTCCCCACCGTCGCGTTTCCGAATCCCGAGGAGCCCGGTGCGACCGACCTGCTCCTCGCACTGGCCGCGCGGACCGGTGCCGATCTGGCTATCGCGCTCGATCCCGATGCCGATCGGTGCGCGGTCGGCATCCCGCAACCGGATGGCAGCTGGCGGATGCTGCGCGGTGATGAGACCGGTGTGCTCCTTGCCGACTGTGTGCTGCGCACCGCACCGGCAGGCGCCTTGGTGGCGACGACCCTCGTGTCCTCCCGTCTGCTGGCCGAACTGGCTCCCGCGCGCGGCGGCCGCTACGCGGAAACGCTCACCGGCTTCAAATGGCTGGCTCGCGCGGGTGACGGCCTGGTGTACGCCTATGAGGAAGCGATCGGCCATTGTGTCGACCCGGCGGCGGTCCGCGATAAAGACGGTATCTCCGCCGCCGTGCTCGTCACCGATCTGGTGGCCAGGTTGAAGGCGAAGGGGCGCACCTTGGCGGACGAACTCGATGACTACGCGCTGGAGTTCGGTCTGCACACAGGTGATCAGGTGTCACTGCGGCTGACCTCTGCGCGGGAGGCCGCGGCGATCGTCGAACGGTTACGAGCCGATCCACCGAAGCAGATCGCTGGTGAGCCGGTCGAATACACCGACCAGCTCCAGGAGCGTGGCCGGATGCGAACCGATGCGCTGATCTTCACCGGCAGCACATCGCGGGTGGTGGTGCGCCCCTCCGGTACGGAACCGAAGCTCAAGTGCTATCTGGAGGTAGTCGAGCCGGTCGGCGCACGCGCGGACCTTCCGGCCGCACGCACCGCTGCGCGCGAGCGTCTTGCGGCGTTGCGCGATTTCTGCCGGGCATTATGACATTTTCTCGGGCGGGATCAGCGCGGACCGAACTGCCGATCTCCCGCGTCACCGAGACCGGGCATGATGTAGGCGTTCTCGTTCAGGCCTTGATCGACGACCGCGGTGACCAGACGCACCGGAAGACCCGAGTCGGCCAGCGTAGCAATGCCTTCCGGTGCGGCGACAACGCAGATCGCCGTGATGTCGGTGGCGCCACGCGCCGCGAGCAACTCCAGGGTGTAGCGCATCGATCCTCCCGTGGCCAGCATCGGATCGAGTACGAAGACCGGTAGCCCGGCGAGGTCGGCGGGTAATGACTCGAGGTAGGGCACCGGCAGGTGAGTGTCCTCGTCCCTGGCGAGACCGACGAATCCGATTCTGGCGTCCGGAATCAACTCAGCGGCGGCATCGGTCATGCCGAGCCCGGCACGCAGCACCGGAACCAGCAACGGTGGCTGGGCGAGCCGGATGCCCTCGGTGACGGCGACCGGGGTGGTGATCTCGAATCGCTCCACTGGCGCGTCGCGTAACGCCTCGTAGATCAGGATGCCGGTGAGGTCGCGCAGCGCGGCGCGGAAGGCCGGATTCGCCGTTCGCTCATCCCGCATCGTGGTGAGCAGGGCGGCGGCAAGTGGATGGTCCACAGTGTGGGTATGCATGAAGGAACGATAAGCTCACCAGGGGACGCATCGCCGGACCCGTCCGGCGCTCCGAGCTTTTCCCAAGGGGCGGAACCGAACCCGGGCAATGCGCGTCCAACTGAGTAGATGACGTACTCTGCGAGAGAACAACAGATGGGGGATTCTCGGATGCGAAAGATGTCGGCGGATACCGAGGGGATCGCCGCCTATGGCGCGATAACCCACGCTATGGCGAGTGAGCTGGCGACGGCAGGGGGCAGTAGTGCGGCGGCGGGGCCCGCGGCACTCGGTCCGATCATGGGACTCGTCGGGGCCGATTTCATGGCGGCCTATGCCGCGGCACACGCCGGGCACCTCGCCTCGATCGGCCAGCTCTCGGCGGTATTGACCAGCATGGGTGGCGCGGCCACCGGCGCGGCGGCCGTCCTCACCGAGACCGACGCGGCGGCAGCGAGCGCACTGCGTAACGCCACCGCCGGCCTGGAGTGAAGCCGTGATCGATATCAACGCGCTGGCCAGACCGCTCCTGGACCTGCTCACCTGCTTCGGCACCGGAGTGCTGCCCGCCGGTGGTCCGGCCGATGCGCTGCGCAGCACCTCGGCTGTGATCGATCAGATCCAGCAACAGGGTCGCGACAGCATCAACGCGATGAACACCGCGTGGGACGGCCGAGCCGCGGATGCCGCCACTGCCAAAGCACTGCGCGTACAGACCTCCGCGGCCACCATCTCCGATCGTGGTAACGAAATGGCCGTGGTGGTCGGCCGGGCGGCGGCCGAGGTCGAGGCCGGGCAGCGGGAGCTCACCGCTATCGCGCAGTCGTTCCTGCACACCGCGGCGAGCATGGGGCCGGCTTTGACGACGCCGCAGGGGCTGGCTGTGCTGGTCGGTTCGGCGATCGACCACCTCGGCCGGGCACTCGCGGTGGTCGGCCGGGTGCAGAACGAGCTGCGCACCTGCACCGCGTCGATGAGCGAGCTGATCCCACCGCCGCCTACTCCATCACTCGCCGGGGTACCCGGTCTCAACGTGCCCGGCCTCGATATGCCCGGCCCCGGTATGCAGCAGGTGATGTCCGCCGGTGCGAGCGCGCTCGACGGCGTCGGCCAGATGCTGAGCAGCGCGCTGACCGCACCGCAACCACAACCGCAGGCCCTGTACGGTCCCGGTGAGATGCCCGGCCCATCGACCACCCCTATGCCGGGCACCGGCTCATCGGATATGCCCGCCGATGACGATGGCGATGGCGTACGGCTCACGCTGCCCGATGGCAGTGTCGTCGAGGCCCCGAACGAGCAGGCCGCCACCGCGGTCCGTTCGGCGCTCGGCGCTCTCGGCACCCCTTATGTATGGGGTGGAAACAGCCCTGGCGCCGGGCTGGACTGTAGTGGGCTCACCAAGTACGCCTATGGCGAAGCCGGTGTCGATCTGCCCCGGCTCGCGGCCGAGCAGGGCACCGGGGCCGCGACGGTGTCCCCCGGCGACCTGATGCCCGGTGATCTCGCGATCTGGGATGGTCATGTGGCCATGGTGATCGGGAACGGACAGTTGGTCGAAGCGGGTGACCCAGTCCAGATCAGTTCGATTCGAACGGAGAACTCAGGCATGGACTTCTACGGTTTCTACAGGCCGACAGCATGAATCAACCTCAGATACCCAATGTCACGGTGGCCAGCAGCAGCAACCGGTCGGGCACTGTCTCGGTGCGCGCGACCGATCAGGGCATGCCGGTGGAGATCACCTTCGAACGCAGCGAATACCGCTACGGTGCGCAGTCGCTCGCCAATGAGATCCTGCGACTCACCCAGCGCTCCGCCATCGCGGCCAGGGCCCGGCGCCGCGAACTACTCGCCGAAGCAGGCATGTCCTCGGATACCCTGGACCAGCTCGGGTTACCCACCCGGCAACAGGCGGTGGACGAACTGGACCGGATCGATGACGCGGACACCGGACCGACAAGCTGGATGAGACCGTTATGAGTGCGGAGATGGACGCTCTGGTCGCATCGGCGACCCAGAAGCTGGAGGCGCTGGAAGCAGCGCTGTACGGGTTGAAGCAGGTACGCGGGCAATTCACCACCGAGGACGGCTCGGTGCGTGTCGAGGTGAACAGTGACGGCGCACTGGTAGGCCTGACCTTGGCGGAATCGGTCAGCACCAGACCACCCGCAGAAGTCGGACAGTTGATCATCTGGGCTTGTGGGCAGGCGGCCGAGAATGCGGGTGCGCAACGATCCAAGGTCGTTGCGACACTGAACGAGTCGTTTACTTCTCCCGCCGATCCTCCGGCGGACCGGCATGGGGGCGGGCCGGATAGTGCCTGACGAGGAAGGTCGATAGGCTACCGCTCATGGCTTCTGGAGACATCGTCCCGATCGAGCTCGGCCTGACCGACGGCGATCTCGTCACCCTGTGGGCACCGCGCTGGCGCGACGGTGATGATGAGTGGGAGGCATTCCTCGGACACGAGGATGCCCTCTACGGCTTCGAGTCCGTCGCGGAACTGGCCGCTTTCATCCGGACCGACTCCGATAACGACCTCGTCGACCATCCGGCGTGGAAAGTAGTCGTCGGGCTCTCCGCGGCCGAGCTGGAGCCGGAGGAGAATTTCACCTTCGATTTGGTCGCGGTACCTGAGCTGGCCGCGGGTGAACCGGACGTAGACGTTGTCGCCGAGTTGGAAGACACCCTCGACATGGTGCGCAACCTCGGCGAGGTCTGTGAGCTGGAGACGGTGACCAAGTTCTTCGGTTCGCATCCGGTGCTCGGCGCCCTGCCCGGCGGGGTGAGCGCGTTCGTCGGACGAGACGGCGAGGAACTGTGGGACCAGATCGGCGCGGCCATCGCCAAAGGGTGGGACGACGTCCTCGATGCCATCGACTCCGCCATCCAGACACCAGAGGTCGATGCCGAGGCGGTCGCGGTCGCCGAGGCCGAAATACTGGCCGCGGAGGAGAACATCGTCGATGCGGACGACGCGGCCGACAGCGATGAAGACGAGGAGTTCGAGCCGGTCGACCTCGACGAGGAAGACGAGGACGAATCGTTCTGGCATGAGGTCGGCATCGACCCGGTCAAAATCGTCACCTCGCAGGGCAATTTCTTCACCCTGCGCTGCTATCTCGACGACGAACCGATCTTCCTCGGCACCGACAGTTCGATCACGGTGTTCTCCTCCGAGCGGGCGCTGGCTCGCTACCTCGCCGATGATCACGAACACGATCTGGCCCGAGTGAGCACTTTCACCGACGTGCAGACCGCGGCAGTGGACGGTTCGCTGGAGGTCGAAGTCACCGATGAGAACGTCTACGTGCTACCCGGCCTTGCCGAAGATCTGGCGGAAGGACCGGAGGCCGTCGACATCGAACAACTCGACCTCGCGGTCGAACTGTTCACCGATGCCGCCGACTACGCCGACAGCGACACTGTCGAACAGGCGCTGGCCCAGTCCACCCCGCTGGGCTGGTACATCTCCTACCTGTTGAATCCCGATCCCACCCGGTTGGCGCCCAATCCGCCGTTCACCGCAGAGGCACAGGCATGGCGCGAGCTGGAACGCGATCTGGAATCCCGATTCGACAAGCAGTAGCCGCGATGAGCAATCGCCATGGCCGATCACCCTAGCGCACCGGTGCCCGACCCCGGATCGGGCCGAGCACCGGTGCGCACAGCGCCGTCTCACGACGGCCGGTCGGGCACCATATGGCCGATTACGTCGACATACGTCTACCCGGCATATCCGAATCTCGTTGTATGCGTATGTCAGCCGATCAGCACCGCGTATCCGGGCTTGATGATGTCGTCGATGATCCGCAGTCGCTGCGGGAACGGGATGAACGCCGATTTCATGGCATTGATGGTGAACCGTTCCAGATCACTCCAGCCGTAGTCGAACGTCTCGACCAGCTTGAGCATCTCCTTGCTCATACTGGTGTCGCTCATCAGCCTGTTATCGGTATTGACCGTCACGCGGAAACGCAGCCTGGCCAACAGATCGAAGGGATGTTTGTCCAGGGAGGGCACGGTGCCGGTCTGGACGTTCGAGGAGGGGCACAGTTCCAGCGGGATGCGCATATCCCGCACGTAGCTGGCAACCAGTCCGAGCTGCGCGTCCTCGATCGCGCCGGGCACACTGATGTCGTCGGTGATCCGTACGCCGTGCCCCAGCCGGTCGCAACCGCAGAACGCGAGTGCTTCGTGGATGGACGGCAAGCCGAACGCCTCACCCGCGTGGATCGTGAAATGCGCGCTATTGGCGCGCATGTACTCGAACGCGTCCAGATGCCTGCTCGGCGGAAAGCCAGCCTCCGCGCCCGCGATATCGAAGCCGCCGACACCACGATCGCGGAAACGCACCGCCAGCTCGGCGATTTCCCTTGACCGCGCCGCATGCCGCATCGCGATGAGCAGACAGGTCACCACGATGGTGTGCCCCTGTCCGGCGACCGCGGCCTCACCATCGCGGAAACCGGCGAGAGTGTGTTCGACCACTTCATCCAGGGTGAGGCCCTGTTCCAAGTGTTGTTCGGGGGCGAAACGGACCTCCGCGTACACCACACCGTCGGCAGCGAGATCCTCGACGCATTCGCGGGCGACTCGGCGCAGGCCCTCCGGTGTCTGCATCACGGCGACGGTGTGGACGAAGGTCTCCAGATACCGTTCCAGCGATCCGCTGTCGGCCGCGTCACGGAACCAGGCCGCTAGTGACGCCTCATCGGAAGCAGGCAGATCGTCATAGCCGCTGTGTGCGGCCAGCTCTAGCACCGTAGCGGGCCGCAGGCCACCATCGAGGTGGTCGTGCAGCAGCGCTTTCGGCGCTTGGCGGATCGAGGCGAGGGTCAGTGGCATCGGTCCAGTCATGTATCGACGGTAGCCGTAGCACGCCGGATCGGCAGCCGACTCGGGGCGTGGCGACCATCTCGTTGCCGGATGAATGCCGACCGGACCAGAATGGACCACCGAACCGAGCCCGCTACTTCCGGCCGGTCGGCATGGCAGCGACTCGATACCGCATACCCGTGCGCCGGATCAACACCCGACGCGACCGAGTATCAGCGGGATGGGCTCAGCCGTCGTCGGCGCGATGGTGACGGCATCATCCAGTGCCGCCGCCGCACCCGCGAATGCTTCCGGGGTATCGGTATGCATGGTGAGCAGCGGCTGTCCCGCGGTGACAGCGTCGCCCGGCTTGGCATGCATAACGACGCCCGCACCGAGCTGTACCGGATCGCCTTGGCGTGCGCGGCCCGCACCGAGGCGCCAGGCGGCGATACCGACGCCGTACGCGTCGAGCCTGCTCAGCACACCGTCGGTGGTAGCAAGTACGGTCTCGGTGTGTTTCGCGGCAGGCAGGGCCGCCTCCGGGTCGCCTCCTTGGGCACGGACCATCGCGCGCCAGCGGTCCATCGCCCGGCCGTCCGCCAGCACATCGGCGGGATCGGTATCGAGTCCGGCCAGGGCAACCATCTCCCTGGCCAGGGTGAGGGTCAGCTCCACCACATCAGCCGGTCCACCTCCGGCGAGTACCTCCACCGATTCCGCGACTTCCATGGCATTGCCCGCGGTGCGGCCGAGCGGGGTGTCCATGGCGGTGAGCAGTGCCACTGTCCGCACACCCGCATCGGTACCGAGCTCGACCATGGCCGTAGCCAATTCACGTGCCTCGTCGAGCGTCTTCATAAAGGCGCCGGAGCCGACCTTGACATCGAGCAGCAGCGCCGCGGTGCCCTCCGCGATCTTCTTGCTCATGATCGAGCTGGCGATCAGCGGGATCGATTCGACCGTGCCGGTGACATCGCGCAAGGCGTACAGACGCCGGTCGGCGGGCGCGAGGTCAGCCCCCGCCGCACACACCACCGCACCGAGCCGTGGATCCGCCAGGATGTCGCGCATCCGCGATACCGGCACATCGGCTCGCCACCCGGGGATGGATTCCAGTTTGTCCAGAGTTCCGCCGGTGTGGCCGAGCCCGCGTCCGGACAATTGCGGTACGGTGGCCCCGCAAGCGGCGACCACGGGGGCCAAGGGCAAGGTGATCTTGTCCCCCACCCCGCCGGTCGAATGCTTGTCCACAGTCGGCCGTGGCAGACCCGTGAGGTCCATACGCTGCCCGGAATCGATCATCGCGGCGGTCCACGCGGCTATCTCCCGCCGAGTCATCCCGCGCCATACGATTGCCATGGCCAGCGCGGACATCTGCTCATCGGCCACCGTTCCTCGGGTGAACCCGTCCACCACCCAGTGGATCTGCGCATCGGACAGTTCCCCGCCGTCGCGCTTGGCCGTAATGATCGAAACCGCGTCGAGTGCTGTCACATTCGCCAGTCTGGCATGCGCTCGCTCCGGTGCCGCCTACCTCACTGCGGGCTGACCCCCCTGACCAGATCGGGCATATGCCCAGCGTCCAGGTCCGCGGGGCCGAAGGCATCCGGAAGCAGCATCCGCAGTGGCGCCGCTCCGGCCTTGCTGTCGACCAAGAGTTCGTCACCACCGTGCTCGTGGAGCAATTGTCGGCACCGTCCACACGGCATCAGGATTTCTCCGCGAGAATCCACCACCGAGATGGCCAACAGTCGTCCGCCACCCCCCGAAATCAAGTTACCGACGAGTACACATTCGGCACACAGGCCTAATCCATATGAGACATTTTCCACATTGCAGCCGATCACAATTCGTCCATGAGCACTGAGAGCCGCGGCGCCGACCGGAAACTGCGAGTACGGCGCATAGGCATTCTGCATAACTCCAATGGCATTGTCGCGCAATATTTTCCAGTCGATATCCAGCATAGGAAGCTCTTTCCGGTCGAGCCGAACACAGCCGCGCGAGGACCGCGAGGAAACCTCGCACACACAGAGGAAGGTAAACCTAACTCAATCGTTTGCCGTGCAACGCGCGGCACACCGAATTAGTTCCGAGAATGCAAGAGGATTAGAGTCCACAACAGATCGGTTCAGGTTCCCTGCGATGGGTCGGAGGACAGCCACCTGGGCATTCAGCCCCCCACTGCAGCCGGCGTCGGACCTGCAACCGGGTCCATCAACGACGTTGGAGGCACCGTACTCTATGACCACGATTGAAGCTCCGGCCCAGCCGAAGCGGAGGACACTGTACCGAGGCGACCCCGGAATGTGGTCGTGGGCGCTGCATCGGATCACCGGCGTCACCATCTTCTTCTTCCTCTTCGTCCACGTACTGGACACCGCACTGGTCCGGGTGAGCCCGGAGGCCTACGACGCGACGATCGAGACCTACAAGACCCCCATCGTCGCGTTGATGGAAATGGCCTTGGTCGCCGCCGTGCTGTACCACGCATTCAACGGTGTCCGCGTGATCCTGGTGGATTTCTGGGCCAAGGGGCCCAAGTACCAGCGCCTGATGCTCTGGATCGTTCTCGCGGCCTGCGCCCTGCTCGGTATTCCCGCAATCGGACGCATGTTCTTCTACCTGTTCACGGAGCACTGATCATGAGCGCACCTGTTCTCGGCAAGTCCTACGACCGCCCGGCGAGCCTGGATCTGCCCCGCTCGCCCCGCGCCCGCTCGAACAACAACTTCGAGAAGTACGCCTGGCTGTTCATGCGATTCTCCGGCCTGCTGCTGATCGTGCTCGTCCTCGGACATATGGCGATCATGCTGCTGCTCGACGGCGGCGTGAAGCGGGTCAACTTCGCCTTCGTCGCCGGTCGCTGGTCCAGCCCGTTCTGGCAGTTCTGGGACCTGAGCATGCTGTGGCTGGCGCAGCTGCACGGCGGCAACGGGGTGCGCACCGTGATCGCGGACTACGCCCGCAAGGATTCGACCCGGTTCTGGCTGAACACCCTGCTGGCCGTCTCGATGATCCTGGTCATGAGCGTTGGCACCTACGTCATCTTCACCTTCGACCCCAACATCAGTTAGGAACAGGCCCCCTCGCATGAGTGAGCGCAGCGAACCAATCAACGGGACCGGCGGATCTCGTCCGGTCCAGGAGCATCGCTACGACGTCGTGATCGTCGGCGCGGGCGGCGCGGGCATGCGTGCCGCGATCGAGGCAGGCCCGCGGGCACGGACGGCGGTGCTGACCAAGCTGTACCCGACCCGCAGCCACACCGGCGCCGCCCAGGGCGGTATGTGCGCGGCCCTGGCCAATGTCGAAGAGGACAACTGGGAATGGCACACCTTCGACACCGTCAAGGGTGGTGACTACCTGGTCGATCAGGATGCCGCGGAGATCATGGCCAAGGAGGCCATCGACGCGGTACTCGATCTGGAGAAGATGGGGCTGCCGTTCAACCGCACCCCCGAGGGCAAGATCGACCAGCGCCGCTTCGGTGGCCATACCCGCGACCACGGCAAGGCCCCGGTCCGCCGCGCCTGCTACGCCGCCGACCGCACCGGCCACATGATCCTGCAGACGCTGTACCAGAACTGCGTCAAGCACGATGTGGAGTTCTTCAACGAGTTCTACGTGCTGGATCTGGTGCTCACCGACAGCGACCGCGGCCCGGTCGCGACCGGTGTGGTCGCCTATGAGCTGTCCACCGGCGAGCTGCACGTCTTCCACGCCAAGTCGATCGTGTTCGCCACCGGCGGCTCGGGCCGGATGTACAAGACCACCTCGAACGCGCACACCCTGACCGGCGACGGGATGGCGATCGTGTTCCGCAAGGGTCTGCCGCTGGAGGATATGGAGTTCCACCAGTTCCACCCGACAGGTCTGGCCGGTCTCGGCATCCTGATCTCCGAGGCGGTCCGTGGCGAGGGCGGCATCCTGCGCAATGCCGACGGCGAACGCTTCATGGAGCGCTACGCCCCCACCATCAAAGACCTCGCCCCGCGCGATATCGTCGCCCGCTCGATGGTGCTCGAGGTGCTGGAGGGCCGGGGCGCAGGGCCGAACAAGGACTACGTCTACATCGACGTGACCCACCTCGGCGAAGACGTGCTCGAGGAGAAACTTCCCGATATCACCGAGTTCTCCCGCACCTACCTCGGCGTGGATCCGGTGAAGGAATTGGTGCCGGTATTCCCTACCTGCCACTACGTGATGGGCGGTATCCCGACCCGCATCCAGGGTGAGGTGCTGCGCAACAACACCGATATCGTCCCCGGGCTCTACGCCGCGGGTGAATGCGCCTGCGTGTCGGTACACGGCGCCAACCGTCTCGGCACCAACTCACTGCTCGACATCAACGTGTTCGGTCGCCGCGCCGGTATCGCCGCCGCGGAATACGCGCAGCGTGCCGAGTTCGTGGACATGCCGGAGAACCCGGCGCAGATGGTGCAGGATTGGCTGGTCCAGCTGCTGAGCGAGCACGGCGACGAGCGGGTCGCCGATATCCGTACCGAACTGCAGCGCTCGATGGACAATAACGCCTCGGTATTCCGTACCGAGGACACGCTCAAGCAGGCCCTCACCGATATCCACGCGCTCAAGGAGCGCTACGCGCGGATCACAGTGCAGGACAAGGGCAAGCGCTACAACAGCGATCTGCTCGAAGCCGTCGAGCTCGGCTTCCTGCTGGAGCTGGCCGAGGTCACCGTGGTCGGTGCGCTCAACCGTAAGGAATCCCGCGGCGGCCACGCCCGCGAGGATTATCCCGACCGTGACGACGTGAACTTCATGCGGCACACCATGGCCTACAAGCAGGTCGAAGCAGGCGCTCCGGCCGACCTCCTCGCCGAGATCCACTTGGACTTCAAGCCCGTGGTGCAGACCCGTTACGAGCCGATGGAGCGTAAGTACTGATGACCGCTGTTATCGAGAACCAAGCAGCGCCTGGCGCGAAGCCGGCTCCGGTCCCCGAGGGCTCGGTGATGATCACCGTCAAGGTGGCCAGGTTCAACCCCGAGAACACGGAGGGCGCGCACTGGGAGTCCTTCCAAGTGCCGGTACTGCCGACCGACCGGTTCCTGAACGTGCTGATCTACATCAAGTCCTATTTGGATGGCACGCTCACCTTCCGCCGCTCCTGCGCGCACGGCGTCTGCGGTTCCGACGCCATGCGCATCAACGGCGTCAACAGGCTGGCCTGCAAGGTGCTGATGAAGGACATGCTGCCCAAGGACGGCAAGTCCTTCACCGTCACGGTCGAGCCGATCCGCGGCCTGCCGGTGGAGAAGGACCTCGTGGTCGATATGGAGCCGTTCTTCGACGCCTTCCGCGCCGTGAAGCCCTACCTGATCACCTCGGGTAACGAGCCGACAAGGGAACGCATCCAGAGCCAGGCCGACCGCGCCCGGTTCGACGACACCACCAAGTGCATCCTGTGTGCCTGCTGCACCACCTCCTGCCCGGTGTACTGGAGCGACGGCAGCTACTTCGGCCCTGCGGCGATCGTGAACGCGCACCGCTTCATCTTCGACAGCCGCGACGAAGGTGCTCGCGAACGCCTCGACATCCTCAACGACGTCGAAGGCGTCTGGCGCTGCCGTACCACCTTCAACTGCACCGATGCCTGCCCACGCGGTATCGAGGTCACCAAGGCCATCCAAGAGGTCAAGCGAGCCCTGCTCTTCACTCGCTGACCACCCGGCTCAGCCGCACCGAAGGCCGCCTTCTCCCTGGATGGGGGAAGGCGGCCTTCACCGTAGTATCGAGGCAGGCAGCACCGCCGCGCATCGGTCAGGGCATCGGATGAGCGGGGGCGCTGGCCCACTTCTCTCCCGCGATCACTATGTGATCGAGGAAGCGGAGTCCGACGATATGAGCTGCTTCGGCGAGGATGGTGGTCGCGCGACGATCATCGGCGCTCGGGGTCGGATCGCCGGAAGGGTGATTGTGCACGACGGCGAAGCCACGGCCGTCATGGCGCAATACGGTATTGAGAATCTCCCTGACCGGGACCGCGACCTGATCGACAGCGCCTTGCGCGACGAACACCTGCCTGCGTAACCGATTCTGGGTATCGCATATCAGCACCAGCAACCGTTCCACCCGAGCCCCTGCGAACTGCGCGCGAGCGGCGGCGGCCACGGCGGAGGCACTGGTCAGCCGGATCGCCGTATCCGGCCCGCCACGCGCCCGCACACCGATATGGAATGCGGCGATGATCGTAGTGGCCTTCGCCACCCCGATCCCGGCCCGCCGCGACAGCTCCTCCGGGCGCACCGCCGCCAGCCCGGCCAGTCCACCGTGCTCGACCAGCAATTCCACCGCCAGATCGAGCGCACTCGCACCGCGCCTGCCATGCCGCAACAACAATGCGAGCAACTCCGCGTCGCTGAGCGCCTGCGGCCCGAGCGCCAACAGACGTTCACGCGGCCGCTGCGCGGCAGGCACATCGACTAGGGAGACCGCCATGACTCCACCCCTCGGTCACGCCAACAGTTTCCCGGATTGTGCCAGCAGACACCGACACCACATCCCAACGGACGAGCCTGCTACCGACGTATGTGGCGCCGGGCCAAGAACCATCGAGACAGCGGGAGCGCCTGCCCTATAGCCGGACGCCCTCGCTATCGATCGACGCCGACCACCTCCGGCTCCGGCACAGCGAACAAGATATCCGAGGCAAGCTTCTCCAGGTGGTGCAACTGGCGCTCGTGCACGACGATTCGACGCAGGGCTTCGTTGATGGTGGCGGCACTCGTCGAAGTGCCCATGATGGTGGCAGCCGCGGCGAGCAATTCTTGGTCGAGATCGATCCGCACGTATTTCATGCGCCCTCCTTCGTACTTTCGCCATCTTGCGTCATGATGCCCGCTCATGTCTGGCAAATCGCGAACTCGACTCGCCCGGCGTATACCCTACATGGGTATAGTTATCGCCATGGGGTACAGGCACACCGCGGTCTGCGATCACGTCGTAGGCGCTGGACACCAGTCGCGCCATACCTGGCACCATAGCGCGCACCATCCACCGGCTACCTGATGCACGACGGCGATGGCGACACTGCATTCCGTTCTTGACCACTCTCCTTTTCGCTCTCGCGAGGGCATTCGCGCCGAACACACCAGCGCACACATGGCCGATCGGGCGCGGCAAGGGGCACGCGGTGACGCATTCACCGCACGGCGGGCACCGATCGGCCGACCACACACGCCATTCGGTAGCGGAATCCACCGGACAACCCCATCCAGCTAGACATTTTGCCCAGTTTGACGGGCTTTTGTTGTCGACAGCGGTCAGCGATGCTTGCATCGAGGTATGTTCACCGAGGCCCAGTTGTACTCGCCGGTGACCCGCACCGGCGACGGCGACGTGACGGTGCACCTATGCGACGAGCATCCCGGCGTGCACGACCCGGCATATCGGGCGCGGCGCAATGCCATCGCCGCATCGGCCCTGGACTATACGCAGGGAAAGCCGCTGCCCCGCATCGCCTATACCGACGCCGAGCAGCAGGTGTGGCGGATCGCCTCCGCAGAGCTCACCCGCAAACACCGCGCCTACGCCAGTGCGGAGATACTCACGGCAGCCGCGGCACTCACCCTGCCCACCGATCACATTCCACAGTTGGACGAGGTATCCGCGGCACTGGAACCACTCACCGGATTCCGCTACGTCCCTGCCGCGGGCCTGGTACCGCTGCGTGAGTTCTTCGGCTCCTTCGCCACAAGGACCTTCCACTCGACCCAATACATCCGGCATCACTCCGCACCGCTGTACACCCCGGAGCCGGATGCCATCCACGAGATCATCGGACACGCCAACCAGATCGCCAGCCCGCGCTTCGCCGCTATCTACGCCGCGGTCGGCGCGGCGGTAGACAGACTGAGCACCGAGCGCGCGCTGAAGTTCCTCGCCGATGTCTTCTGGTTCTCGATGGAATTCGGCGTCGTTCGCGAGCACGGCGAAATCCGCTGCTACGGAGCGGGTCTGCTGTCCTCCTACGGCGAGATCGAGGAGTTCCGGCATGCCGAACTCCGGCCACTCGATATCGCCGAGATGGGCAGCGCGAACTACGACATCACGCATTACCAGCCGATTCTCTACTGCGCGGACTCGATCACCGAGATCGAAGATGTGCTCGGCGGCTTCTTCGCGACCATGGACGACGACACACCGGATCGGTTGCTGCGCTCCAGCACCACCAGGGCTCAGTAGACCAGGATGCGCCCGGCCCTGCGGTACTCGGATCTGGATCGACCTTCAGGATTCACGATCTACCCCGAGCGGAAGGCCCGCATGCAGGAAATCCACGGTGCGGGTGATGTTCTCCACGTTCATCGGTGTCATCGTCGAGATGGCCATGGTGGCGCCCGCCATCGCGCCCGCCGTCACCCGAACCTCGAAATCATCGGCGCAGCAGCCGCTGCGCTCGGCCAGCAGGCCCGCGATGAGATCGATACTGCGGAGGACTTCCGAGCCGATAGCCGACCGCAACTCCGGTACGTGATACAGCAAAGCCTGCCGTTCCTGCTCGAAACCCAGCTCAGCGGCGGGCAGCATAGTGAAGACCTCGAACACCGCGTTGCGGAAGGCAGCCATCGGGGTGATACCGCGTGGCTGCCGCCGCAGGGCCTCGATCAGCAGCGGCTCGAGATCATCGGCGAGCACAAGCTGCTCTTTGTTCCGGAAATAGCGGAAGAAGGTGCTCGGCGAGACACCGGCCGCCGCGGCGATCTGCTCGATAGTCGTCTCGTTGTAGCCCTGCGCACGGAACAGCCGGAACGCTTCCAGACGAATCGCCTGGCGATCGCGTTCCTGCTTCCGCTCACCCAACGCCCGCGCCGCGCCGGGCGCAGGTAGCTCGACCGACATGCATCGATTCTGCCGCATCCAGCGCGCACTCCGGCTCGAAGTGTCGCATCCGGATAAAAGCCACCGCAGGCCCCACGTCCGCGGACACAGCGCGCGGTACCGCCTAGCCGCTCGACCTACGCATACGCGGGATACGACCCGGCCGGACAGTTCCGGTCAACGACGGCCGGAGAACCGCCGAAGACGCGAAAGGGTAAGGGCGGTGAAAATACCTGCACCGAAGTAACTCGCACCCGCACCCATCGACAGGCCTCTGGCACCGATCCTTGGCGCGATCACAGCGGGGCCCGGCGGGGGAATCTCGGCCTCCGGCTCGTTCTCGGCGGCAGTAGCGGCCCAGGCGGTGGCGAAAAGGGTGATGCGGTAGGTGGTGTAGGTGAACACCATCAGGCCGATGATCGAGCCGAACGTAGCGCCGGCTGGACTGTCCAGCACCGTTTGCAGATAGAGCGAGGCAACGAGCTTGAATACCTCGAACACCAGCGCGGCCAGCGCCGCCGCCTTGGCCGCACTGGCCAGTGTGACCGGTTCCCGAGGAAGCCTGGCGATGATCCAGGCGAACACTGCCCAGGAGGCCAGGATCCCGAGCAGGATGGACACCGCCCGCAGCAGTAATCCGGCACCGGGGAAATCGATGAGTCCAAGGCCTCTGAGCAGTTGCGTACCGAGCGTGCTCGATCCCAACGCCGACAAACCGAGCGATACCGTGAAGGCGAGACCGAGACCGGCCAACGCGACCAGGTCGGAGAGTTTGGTCACCAGCCAGTTGTGTTCGGTGGACCGCTGCTCCCACTGCTCGGTGAGTGCGGCACGCAGATGATTCATCCAGGCGAGCCCGGTATATATCCCGACGAGCAGCCCGAGCGTACCGACCGTCCCCCTGGAGTCGATCGCCCGATCGACCAGGTCACTCACCTGCGTGCCGAATGAGCCCGGCATGTTCTCGACGATCTTGGACCGCAGCGTATCGATCAACTCTGGATTGCTGGACAACACCAGGCCCGCGACCGAGAAAGCAACCATCAACAGCGGAAACAGCGACAGCACCGTGAAATACGTAATGCCTGCCGCGTAATGGTCACCCCGTTGATCGCGGTAGCGTCCGGCCGCCCTGACCAGATGATCCAGCCAGGGCCGCGCCTGAATCCGGCGTTTGATCCCTGCCACAAGAGAGTCGATCACTGCACCATTCGCCTTTCGGACGCCAGAACTCGCGAACGGCGCTCAGCGGCCCAACAGGCCGACCCGGTCGTACACCTGCGCGAGGGTATTTCCCGCGATCTCGCGCGCCCGTTCGGCTCCGGCGGCGAGAATCCGGTCCAGTTCGCCTTGATCCGATAAATACTCCTGCACCTTGGCCTGTAACGGTGTGACGAACTCGACCAATGCGTCGGCGACAGCCACTTTCAGCTCACCGTAGCCCTTGCCCTCGAAATCCTTCTCCAAGACCACGATCGGCGTCGCGGTCAACGAACTCAAGATCACCAGTAGATTACTGATACCAGGCTTGTGCTCGGTGTCGTAGCGGATCTCACGCCCGGTGTCGGTGACCGCCGATTTCACCTTCTTCACGGTGATCTTCGGGTTGTCCAGCAGGTTGATCAGGCCCGCGTCGGTGACGGCCGATTTGCTCATCTTCGCGGTCGGATCCTGCAGGTCGTAGATCTTCGCGGTGCCATTGACGATATGGGCTTCCGGCACCACGAACGTCTTCTTGAACCGGGTATTGAAGCGCTGCGCCAGATTTCGAGTCAGCTCCAGGTGCTGCCGTTGGTCTTCACCGACCGGAACCTGATGGGGCCGGTAGAGCAGGATATCCGCGGCCATGAGCACCGGATAGGTGAACAAACCGACGGTCGCGTTCTCCACGCCCTGTTTCACCGACTTGTCCTTGAACTGGGTCATCCGGCTCGCTTCACCGAAACCCGTGATACAACTGAGCACCCAGGCCAGTTCGGCATGCTCGGGTACCTGGCTCTGCACGAACAGGGTGGACTTCTTCGGGTCGATCCCGAGCGCGAGCAGCTGCGCGGCAGCGGCCCTTGTCCGCGCTCTCAGTTCCTTCGGGTCCTGCGGCACGGTGATCGCGTGCAGGTCCGGGATGAAATACAGCGAGTCGTAGTCATCTTGCATAGTCACCCAGTACTGCAGCGCGCCAAGATAGTTCCCGAGATGAAACGAGGAGCTGGTCGGCTGAATCCCGGACAGGACCCGCTGTGTGCGTTCGGCCGCCGTGGTGGGCACAGGACTGGACATACCACCGATCTTCGCATGCGGTTCAAGCCGGATTCCGCCGCACCCGGTTGCGCGGATCGATCCCCGGCATGCTCGGCCGCCCGCTGCCGACCAGTTCGCGTTCACGTTCGGCGAGCATGGTGTAGACCGGTGTGCTCGGGCCGGCGAGGGCTCCGTGCAGTACCGCGGGCACCAGTGGAACCGGCGTATGCGCGGTGCGGATCGCACGCGCCAGCACCAGATAGGCGGCCTCGTCGACAATTCCCCAGCGCATCCCGTACATCCGGCGGATACGCGGCGGTAAGCTGCCCTGCACCAGCAGGTAGAACGAGGAAGTGACCTGCCGTAACGGCATACCTGGCGCGTACGGTACACGCTGTCCGGCCAAGTAGGACCCGACCAGCCGCGCCTCATCGGTGAGGAACAGTTCGCCGGAGTCGAGATAACGGTCGAAGAATGCGCGGAACTCTCGATGACTGCCAGGAGCGGCGTCCGCAGGCATACCGAACAGCTCGCCCCAGCGTACGTAGTCCTGGTAGAGACCTTCGCGTTCACCATCGGTCAGGGGGCGCACCAGCAGGTCGTGCATCACTTCGGCCGAATCGAAAGCAAAGGCCATCGTCATGAACATCAGGTGCGGGTCGAGCGCGGAGTATCCGGTGCCCGCCGGGTAGTGGACCCCGGCGTCCTCCGGCAGTGCGCCCCGTACTGTGCTGTGCTTCTTCCTTGTGAACGCCAGCGCGCGATCCGCCTCGGCCTTGCTGCCGAGGAACACCGCCTCGAACAACCTGCCGGTCAGCGCGAGTCTGGTGTAGGGCGTCTCCCGATGCTCGGTGTTCTCCGCAGTGCCGACATAGAGCAGCGGGTGCACCGCACCGATGACCAAGGCGCGCAGGCCATAGGTGAGGCCTACCGCACGCTTGCGCATGACCCGCCGAATCATCGAGTGGTCACTGAAGTAGCCGGGCTCGGAGGTTCCAGTGGTTCTCGGCATTCCAGCCTCCCCGATCGGGATCATCTGGCAATAGCATCCACCAGAATCGACCATTCTGGCAATGCTCTCTACCAGAATTGTGATCACACCCTGACCTGCCGACACACCACTCTGTGTGAACCGAGCCGAGCCGCGAACCCACCGCCGCAGGCACGACACATCGAACACTGTCAGAATCGGAGCGTGACCGCGCAAAGGACCTATGGGGGTATCTCCGCACCGGAACGGCGAGCGCAGCGACGTGCGGCTTTACTGGAAGCGGCGCTGGAAATCGTCGGCACCACTGGTTCGGCGAAACTGACGGTCTCCGGTCTCTGCGCGCTGGCCGGTCTCAACGAGCGTTACTACTACGAGAATTTCGACAGCCTCGACGCCGTGCTCGCCGCACTGCTCGACAGGATCGCCGAGGAACTGGCCGTCGCCATCCTCGCGGCTGTACGCGCCGCCGCCCCGAATGCCCGCACGAGCGCACAGGCCGCCATCACCGCGGGCGTACATGTACTCACCGACGATCCGCGCAAAGCCAAAGTCGCGCTGATCGTGAGCATGGCGACACCGGCGCTTCGCGCCCGCACCACCAGCACAGTGCGAAAATTCTCCCGGATGGTGGCCACCGAGGGCATCGAGTTCTACCGAGTCGGCACCGCTACCCCGGACCCGGTGATCGACTTCCGCGCCATGTATCTGGTCGGTGGGCTGATACAGACGCTGACCGCCTGGCTCCAGGGCGATCTGAACCTCAGCCGCGACGAACTGATCGAACACACCGTCGACGTATTCGTCCTGCTCGGCGAGGATTCAGCGAGCAAGCTGCGCTGAACACTCAGCGCCACAGAAGCGGCGACACACCCAGCGGCCTGCGCATTCCCTTATGGACGGCTCGAACGAGAGCACCGCACGCCATGGTGGACAAGCCGCGCGATCACGAATGGCTTCGCCGGTACCGCACCGTAACAGGTGCGTGGTCGGACCAGCGCTGATCGTAAGCGGTGGCCCGTTCCACCAGAGCCTGTTCGGCACGTGTGGCGAGATCACCGAGGACCAGATGGTAATCGATCCGCCACCCACTGTCGTTGTCGAAGGCGCGACCCCGGTACGACCACCAGCTGTAAGGGCCATCGACCCCAGGGTGCAAGCCGCGCACCACGTCGACGTAGCCCGCGGCCAGCAACTCATCGATCCAGGCGCGCTCCTCCGGCAGGAACCCGGCCGACTTCAGGTTGCCCTTCCAATTCTTCAGATCACGCTCGGTATGCGCGATGTTCCAGTCGCCCGCCACGACCAGATCATCGGTCCGCTTAGTCAAGTAGGCACCGAATTCGGCCAGGAAGCGGTACTTCTCGTCTTGGCGCGTGGTACCCGCTTCGCCCGAGTGCACATACACACTCGCCACGGTGAAATCATCGAAATCGGCTTCGATATAGCGACCCGCGGCCCCGAACTCATCACTGTCGAAACCGATCCGCACGGCGCGCGGCGCCTGCCTGGACAGAATTCCGACACCGGAACGCCCCTTGGATTCCGGCTCGGCGTGCGTCAACTGCCACCCCGCCTCCAGCGCGGGCGCCAACGCGACTCCGACTTGTTCATCGGTGGCACGGGTTTCCTGTAGACAGACAATGTCGGCCGTTGTACTCGCCAACCAGGCGAGCAGGCCTTTTCTCGCGGCCGCGCGGATACCGTTCACGTTCACCGTCGAGATACAAGGCATCCGCTGACCGTACCGTGCCGAGTCGATGCCGCGCGGACGGCATCGACCGGTCACTGGCTCGGATCGCCCTGCGGCGACGCTTCCTCCGAGATCAACGCGGTGAGCTGAGCAAGAGACCGATCGACCTGCTCAGTGCTGACTTCTGCCGCTGCCTTGGCAATCGGGCCTCTGATCATCATTCCGGTGAATTCGCACCGTACCGTGATCGCGCTGCCCGTACCTCTGGGCTGGATGTTGAAGTCGAAATCTATCTTCACTCCGCTCACGATGCTGTGCACGACCAGCGTGTTCGGCGCGGTGATCGCGATAACGGTCATTTCCGCATCGCTCGCCATGCCGAGTGCCGACAGCTTGACGGCCAACTCGGTCCCCTCGGTCAGCACCGTGGGCGGCTCCTCCCGGAACTTCTCCAAGATCAGGAACCATTTGTCCCAGGTACGCGGATTGGCGACAAAAGCCCATATCTCCTCCGGAGAGGCGTCTACATCCCTGGTCTCCTCGATGTATGCCATATGTTCCGATCCTCGTCGATTGCCGTCGGAGCGTCGGCCGCGGTTATCGGTCGGTGCGTGGCGGATAGCTCCCGGTGCTCTGTCCTGACCTCGAAGATCACAGTGGAGCGGTCAACCCGCCGCGCGGTTCTGTTTCGCGGCACGGGCATGCTGATGCCGTAGTTGCCAGATGCGGGCACCGCCGGCCAAGGCCATCACCAGCACACCACCGATTGTCGCGAACAACAACGCGACCCCGAGCGGCATGGTAAAGCTCCACGGCAGGAAGGCGATCTCGGTCTGCGTGGTGTTCTGCAGGATGAAAATCAGCAACACGATCACGAGACCCGCTCCCACCGCGATCTCGAGCCACGCTCGCGCAGTCCATGCCTGCGCGTGGCCTCGCCACGCACCCGGTGTGCGTTTCCGTTCGGCGCGTTCTCGGCGTAGGTGTTTTCCGGAGTTCTTCGGTGCCGTTACCGGCTGTTGCTCGGCGCTCATCGCGCCCCTCCTCGATCGGGTCAACGCCCCGCGGCTCGGGGTGCTCACGAATCTGCCCGCTGAGCAGCGGGGCCATCGACGGATCAGCTCTGTACCTCCAGTGTGCCCGCGAGTACTCACGGCAAACAAGACCGCGTTCACGCAGGCCAGATGTTTAGTCACCCGCCCATGGGTCATCCCAAGACGAGGGGCACCACTGCTCAGGAAGAGGGCGCGCCATGAACGCGATTCGAGCAATCCCACTGGCTACAGCCGTGACCTTGATGGCATTCGGGCTAGCGGCCTGTGATTCGGACGAGTCATCGTGCTGCTGGCCCACCGGCGCGATCGGCACCCGCTATGCCGAGATCTCCGGGCCCACCGGCCCGCTCGGGGACTGCAGCGGCGGTGAATACGATCAGGATGGTGGCCGGGTCCAGGACTTCCAGCACGGAGCCATCTACTGGACCCCCGAGACCGGCGCCTGGGAGGTATACGGGTCGATCGAAGACGAGTACGACCGTCTGGGCGGCCCCTCGTCACCGCTGCAATGGCCCGTCAGTGGCGAGTTGTCCACACCGAATGGAGTCGGCCGGTTCAACAAATTCCAGACCGGCAACATCTACTTCTCCCCGGCGGGCACCTATCCCGTCTACGGCGCCATTTTCGACGAATGGGCCAAGCAAGGCTATGAGAACGGCAGGCTCGGCTTCCCCGCATCAGCCGAATACGATGTTCCCGACGGCCGTCGGATGGATTTCGAACGCGGCTGGATCGAGTGGAACTCCTCCACCGGTCAGCTCACAACAGGGTGAGCGCGGCAGCCACACCGGCCGAGATAGCACTCCGAACCAAGCTATGGCGGGAACGCCGACTACATTGGCGACGTTCCAGAACAGCATAACCACGGCAACCGGTTTTATCGCCACATTACGGGCAAAACCTGACATCAGCCGATGATGGGATCACCGCGTAGAAATTGTCCGGCAATCAAGAAAGAACCGGAGAAGCCGATCCGCTCCTCCGGGGAAGAGATCGGAAAACAGTACGGGCACCCGTTCCACCGAAGAGTGAGGCGGGTGCCCGATAACATTCAGCGCGGCGCCGGATATGCCCCAGCGCCGGAATCGGTCGAACGAACCGGTTCCGCGCCGAGGCTCCTGCGGAGCAGGCCGGCTCAGCGCAACGCGCGAGCCAGGTTGGCGTCCAGCGCACCGAGGAACTCCTCGGTGCTCAGATAGCCCTGGTCCCCACCGACGAGCAGCGCGAGGTCCTTGGTCATCTGGCCGCCTTCGACGGTCTTGATGACGACGTCCTCCAGGGTCTGCGCGAAGCCGATCACCTCAGGGGTGTTGTCCAGCTTGCCGCGATGCTCCAAACCACGGGTCCAGGCGAAAATCGACGCGATGGGGTTGGTCGAGGTCGGCTTGCCCTGCTGGTGCTGACGGAAGTGCCTGGTGACGGTCCCGTGCGCGGCCTCGGCCTCACAGGTCTTGCCGTCCGGGGTCAGCAGGACGGAGGTCATCAGACCGAGCGATCCGAAGCCCTGGGCCACGGTATCGGATTGCACATCGCCGTCGTAGTTCTTGCACGCCCAGACGTAACCGCCCTCCCACTTCATGGACGAGGCGACCATATCGTCGATCAGACGATGCTCGTAGGTCAGGCCGGCCGCGTCGAACTGGGTCTTGAACTCGGCGTCGAAGATGTCCTGGAAGGTGTCCTTGAACATGCCGTCATAGGCCTTCAGGATGGTGTTCTTCGTGGAGAGATACACCGGGTAGTTCTGCTGCAGACCGTAGTTGAACGAGGCCCGCGCGAAATCCTCGATGGATTTCTTGAAGTTGTACATGCCGAGTACGACACCGCCGTCCTCGGGAACCTTCACCACTTCGTGGACGATCGGCTCACTGCCGTCCTCCGGGGTGAAGGTGAGGGTGACGGTGCCCGCTTGGTGCACCTTGAAATCGGTGGCACGATACTGGTCGCCGAAGGCGTGCCTGCCGATGATGATCGGCTTGGTCCACCCCGGTACCAGCCGAGGAACATTCGAGATGATGATCGGCGCCCGGAAGATGGTACCGCCCAAGATGTTACGAATAGTGCCGTTGGGCGAACGCCACATCTTCTTCAGGCCGAATTCCTTGACCCGCGCCTCATCCGGCGTGATAGTGGCGCACTTCACCCCGACGCCGTGTCGCTTGATGGCCTCGGCGGCATCGACAGTGACCTGATCATCGGTCTTGTCGCGGTACTCGATACCGAGGTCGTAATACTCCAGATTCACGTCGAGATAGGGGTGGATCAACTTGTCCTTGATGAACTGCCAGATGATCCGAGTCATCTCGTCACCGTCGAGTTCTACGACAGTGCCTTCAACCTTGATCTTGGACATGGATCTTCGTGTCCTCCTAGGATGGTGCCCTCATTGCACGGCCAGGTGAACACGCTTGTGAGCGGACCCCAGCTGTTCCAACAGACAACGTATATGTCCCGCGCTGTCCACGAGACTTGTGGTGCAAACAAGACAAGCGTACTGCTGCTGACGTTCCCATCACACGAGCAGCCCCCTACATGAGACGGACCACCCTGACCGGAGATCGGCAGGCGATTCGTCCCCTGGTCGCGGCGAACAGTCACAGTACCGCCGTCGTCGCAATGATCCACCTCACCCTTACCCGCGGCAACCCGCAACACCGATCAGCCCTTGGCACGCGCAAGCGGAGAGCCCTCCTCAGCGCCTCCGGCCAGGTCCTCCGGCCGGACTCGAATCATCAGCACGATGATCAGGATGGATATGACGAAGAACAAGGCACCGGCATAGAAGGCCACGTCATAGCTGTGGATCGCGGCACGGGCGACCATATGGTCGATCGTCGGGTTGTTCCTCGTGAAGGTCTCGGCGACCTGCACGGAGATGGTGGTCAACAACGCTGTGCCTACCGCACCACCCACCTGCTGGGCCGCGTTCAGCAGCGCGGAGGCGACGCCCGAGTCCCCTTCCTCCACCCGATGCAATGCGACGGACTGGATGCTGATGAACACCGGACCTATACCGAACGCGATGATCACCAGCGGAGGCAGCACGCCGGAGAGATAACTGTCGCCGTAGCTCAGCTGAGCCAGCCACACCAGTCCGATGGCGCCGAGCCCGGCACCTGCCAGCATCAGCGAACGCGGGCCGAGCTTCGGTAACAGCCCGCTGGTAACAGCCGCCGACACCGCGATACCCATCGGGAAGGGCAGGAATACCAAACCCGCTTTCAGCGCGGAGTAACCGAGCGTGATCTGGAAGTAGTAGCTGAGGAACAGAAACATCGCGAACATGGCGATCGGGACGAGCAATGCGACCAGGAATGCGCCGCCCCTGTTGATATCGCCCGGAATATGCAGCGGCAGTAATGGATTCGACGAACGCCGTTCGATCGCGACGAAGACGCCGAGCAAGATCACCCCCGCGATCAACAACGCGAGGGTGCCGCCGCCCGACCAGCCGTCGTCCTCGGCCCGGCTGAATCCATACACGATGGCGACCAGCCCGAGGGTCACCGTGGCAGCGCCGGGCACGTCATAGCCACCCGTATGCGGCGCGGGCACATCTTTGCGCACCCAAGCCAGCGTGCCGAGCAACGCGAGCAGCGCGATCGGCGTATTGACCAGCAGACTCCAGCGCCACGACGCGTATTCGGTGAGCAAGCCACCCGCAATCAGCCCCACCGCGGTGCCGCCCGCGGAAACCGCCGCGAACACCCCGAAGGCGGTGGCCCGATCACCCGCTTCGGTGAAAGTCACCGAGACCAGCGAGAGCGCGGCAGGCGCCAGTAGCGCGGCGAACGCGCCCTGCATGGCGCGACCGGCGAACATCTCCGCACTGGTCTGCGCGAGACCGGCCAGGGCCGAAGAGGCCGCGAAGCCGATCAGGCCGATGATGAAGATCCGGCGGCGCCCCAGGTAATCCGCCAACCGGCCACCCAGTAGCAGCAGGCCACCGAAGATCAGCGTGTAGGCGGTGATCATCCATTGCCGGTCGCCATCGCTGATGTCTAGATCCCGCTGCGCGAACGGCAGCGAGATCGTCACGATTGTGCCGTCCAACACCACCATGAGCTGCGCCGACGCGAGCACAACCAAGGCGAGCCAGCGTGTCGACCCTTCCCACTTCCGCGATACGTCCGCCGCTGTCGCCACTCGAGCCACTGCCATCTCCTAGTCCTTCGATGTATCGGAGAAATAATGACAGAGTGCGACTTTTGTCGTCAAGAGAAAAGTGTCGCAGTACGACATTTGTCTATCAAGGACACAAGGTGGACAGTTTGCGATAGCATGGGCGCATGCTCGAGACCTCGACTCCGATGGGTGCGGACGCTGCGGCCACTGGCACTCCGAATGCCCCATCGGCCAAAGGGCTGCGTGAACGCAAGAAACAACAGACCAGGTCGCGCATCATCTCCGCCGCCCTCGATCTATGCGATAAGCAGGGCTTCGATGCGACCACCGTCGAGCAGATCGCCCATGTCGCGGACATCTCACCGCGTACCGTCAACCGCTATTTCGACAGCAAAGAGGACATCGTCCTCGGTCCAACCGAGGACTTCGACCTCGCCGTGGCCACCGCCCTGCGCGAACTCCCCCACACCGGTAACGAACTGGAAGCCCTGCGCGACGCTTTCCTGCGCGTCATCGATCAGGCAGGCGAGGTGAGCGGCACGGACCCCCTCTCGTTCCGCCGCCTCCAACAGATGCAACGGATCGTGCGCAGCAGTCCTTCGGTCAACGCGCGCAGCCTCGAATACACCGAGGGCAAACACGGCGTGATCGCGGTCGTACTCGCCGAGCGGCTCGGCGTCGAACCGAACGCGCGCGAGGTACAGCTCATCCTCCGGACCTGGCAATTGATCGGCCATGTCAGTGTGGAGTACTCCGGTGCGCAGTTCCTCCACGAGGACATCGCGACCGCGGCCGAGGCGGAGTACACCGCGTTCACCGAGACCTTCGATGCTTTCGTGCGTGCCTGCTGTAGCGCACGAACGAGCGCCTGCCAGTGAGTTCTGCGACAGATTTCGGTCACCGGCCACCGGCCGGTTATGATGCCGGGCAGGTCATGAGTACCAGCATCAAGCCCCGGCTCGCTGGTCGGCAACCCTCCAGCAGCGGTGGGGTGCTCCGGGTGATGACCTGGCTCCCGAGGGCCGGGAGCAAGCGCGCATCAGGAGGTATAGGTAGTCGATATGTGTTGCCACCTGCCACTCCGTTAACCTCTGCTGCAGCGTCGACCATCATTTTGGAGCGAGAATGAGCGAATCCACCGCGCCTGCGGCCGAACACGACCCGACGCAGTGGTCCTTCGAGACCAAGCAGGTCCACGCGGGCCAGGCTCCCGACAGCACCACCGGAGCCCGTGCCCTGCCGATCTACCAGACCACCTCCTACGCCTTCCGCGACACCGAGCACGCGGCGGCACTGTTCGGCCTGACCGAGCCGGGCAATATCTACACCCGGATCATGAATCCCACCCAGGACGTGGTGGAACAGCGCATCGCCGCCCTGGAGGGCGGGGTGGCCGCGCTGCTGCTCGCCTCAGGGCAAGCCGCGGAGACCTTCGCGATCCTCAACCTCGCAGGCGCGGGCGACCATATCGTGTCCAGCCCGCACCTCTACGGCGGCACCTACAACCTCTTCCGCTACTCGCTGGCCAAGCTCGGCATCGAGGTGTCCTTCGTCGAAGATCCCGACGACCTGGAGCAGTGGCGAGCCGCGATCCGCCCGAACACCAAAGCCTGCTACGGCGAAACCATCGCCAACCCCAGCAGCGCCGTATTCGATATCCCCGGGGTCTCCGCCGTCGCCCATGCCGCGGGCATCCCGTTGATCGTTGACAACACCGTCGCCACCCCGTACCTGATCCAGCCGCTGGCACACGGCGCCGATATCGTCGTGCACTCGGCCACGAAATATCTCGGCGGGCACGGCGCGGCCGTTGCCGGCGTGATCATCGACGGCGGCACCTTCGACTGGACGGTCACCGATGAGCAGGGGCAATCCCGGTTCACCGACTTCACCACCCCCGATCCGAGCTATCACGGCGTCGTGTACGCCGATCTCGGCGCGCCAGCCTTCGCACTCAAGGCTCGGGTGCAACTGCTGCGCGACCTCGGCTCGGCGATCTCACCGTTCAACGCGTTCTTGATCAGCCAGGGCATCGAAACACTGAGCCTGCGGATGGAGCGGCACGTCGCCAATGCCAAGAAGGTCGCGAAGTTCCTGAGCACTCACCCCGCGGTCGAGGCGGTGCACTACGCGGGCCTGCCCTCCTCACCGTGGTATGAGCGCGGACTGCGGCTGGCCCCGAAGGGCACCGGCGCCATCGTCGCGTTCGAGCTGCGTGGCGGGGTGGACGCGGGCAAGAAGTTCGTCGATAGCCTGGCCCTGCACAGCCACGTGGCCAATATCGGGGATGTGCGCTCCCTCGTGATCCATCCAGCGTCGACAACACATTCCCAGCTCACCCCGGAAGCGCAGCTGGCCTCCGGTGTCACTCCCGGCCTCGTCCGCCTCGCGGTGGGTATCGAAGGCATCGAGGACATCCTGGCCGATCTACGCATCGGTTTCGCGGCGGCGACGTGACCGTGTGTAGCGAAGCGAGCGCTCTGACCTCCAGCACGGTCCTGCCACCTCCGGACGGGCAGCTCGGCAGCATCGCGATCGGGGACGTACTGCTGGAGAGTGGCGAGGTCATCGCCGATGTGCGTCTCGGGGTGCAGCGCTGGGGGGAACTCTCCCCGGAACTGGACAATGTCGTACTCGTCGAACACGCGCTGACCGGCGACTCACATGTCGTCGGTCGGCCCGATCACATCCATCAGCTGCCCGGCTGGTGGGACGGCATGGTCGGACCGGGCGCACCATTGGATACCGACGAATGGTGCGTGATCGCGACGAACGTGCTCGGCGGCTGCAAGGGCAGCACCGGCCCCTCCTCCCAGGCCCCGGATGGAAAGCCCTGGGGGGCAAGGTTTCCGGAGATCTCCATCCGCGATCAGGTGACCGCGGAGATGATACTGATGGACCTGCTCGGCATCGACCGGCTCGCCGCTGTGGTCGGTGGATCGATGGGCGGGATGCGGGTGCTGGAGTGGATGGTCGGCGCGCCGGACCGGGTAGCCGCCGCATTGGTACTCGCGGTCGGCGCCCGCGCCACCGCCGACCAGATCGGCACCCAGACCACGCAGATCGCGGCGATCAAGGCCGATCCGGACTGGCAAGGCGGCAACTATCACGGCACCGGCCGCACCCCGATCACCGGGATGGGTATCGCCCGGCGCATCGCGCACCTGACCTACCGCACCGAATTCGAACTCGATCACCGCTTCGAGAACAAGCCCCAGGGCGACGAGGACCCACGGGCAGGCGGCCGCTACGCGATACAGAGCTACCTCGACCACCAGGCCGATAAGCTCTGCAAACGCTTCGATCCTGCCACCTATGTCCTGCTGACCGAGGCGATGAACCGGCACGATATCGGCCGTGGCCGTGGCGGCATCGAAACCGCGCTCGCGGCGACCACGGTACCGTGCGTAGTCGGCGGCGTGGACTCCGACCGGCTGTATCCCCTGCGCACCCAGCAGGAACTGGCTGATCTGCTACCCGGCTGCGACGGGCTGGAGGTGCTGAATTCACGCTATGGGCACGACGGATTCCTCACCGAGACCGCGGCGGTATCGAAACTTCTGACCGAGACCATGCGGCTGGCCAGGGCGGGCGTGCGGCCCGGACGCTGAGCGGCGCCGAATCTCTTCGGGGAACGCAGCTCACCCAGCACGGCCGACCGACACCAGACCCAGCCGGATCACGATCCACCGCTGGGGCACTAGCCGGTGCCGAGAGTATCGATCGTGGCCGCCAGAAATATGATGCTGGAGCCGAGCAGCGTCAGCGCGCCGACATCGAAGGGCTTGCTGCGCACCGCGAGCAGCCCGACCCGCGCGGTCGGCAGGCATAACCGGAACGCCGCGGCCAGCAACGTCGCACCGCCGAAGAACAGTGCCCCCCGCCGCCACCGCTCGGCCACGACGAACACCGCCGCCACCACGATGACCAGTACCACAATCGCCATCGGCAGATGGTGACGCAGGAATTCCGCCCCAGGACCGCTGCGCTCGGCCCGATGACGTGCGGCAGGGGTGTCGACATCGGTCACGCCTGCGATTCTCGCAGAAGTCTGGCATTCCCCGGACACGCGGGGCGAACCCGCTGCCGAGGCTGAACTATCGGAACCTCTCGGTAATCATCACGGCTCGAAGCCAACGCTATGAGGGGCAGTCCTCACTACAATAAAGCTCATGACAGCAGCGTACGACTATGAAGATCTACACCGTCTGGTCGATCGCCTCACGCCGGATCAGGCGCATGCGTTGCGGGCTGTCGCATTGCAGTTGGTCGTCACCGGTACCGTTGAGCGAGGTCCTGCCACCGAGCATCCCGGCCCGCGACGTCGCCGCCTCTCATTCGCAGGCATGATGCATGCCGAGCCAGATCTGGCGGCGAGGTCGGAGGAGTTGTTCCGCGAAGAACACGACGGCATATCCGGGACCAGGACCGAACGACCGGAACTGGATCGATGCTTGGACCACCTTCGCGAGGGTGATGTACTCACGGTGTGAAAGCTGGACCGGCCGGGCCGCAACACTGTTCATGCACTCCAGCTCATCAAGCAACTCGCGGAGCGCGGTATCGGCTTCCGTAGCGTCATCGAAGGTCTGCATACCGATGGGCCGATAGGCAAGGTCATGCTGACGGTCATAGCCTTGCCCAACTCGAGCTAGACACCATGATCGAACGGGCTCGGGCCGGACTGGTTAACGACCCATCCCGCTCGCAAGTGTTGCTATCGCGGTCGAGTTCGCCGCTCACATACAGGGATCGCCGGTATCGGTCCGGTACGGCTGAGGGTTTCGCCCCCTATGAGGTTCGATCAGCCTATCTACCAGCAGTTTTACGCGATACATGAAAGACCGGTTGACAAGAGCGGCACCCTTAAGCCACGATATTCGCAGTAGCACAACTGTGTCTTACACCCTTCTCGCCGGAATCTTCTCTTCTCCGAAACTTCCGGTATCCCAGTCGATCCAAGCCCTGATCCACCCTCGCGGATCGGGGCTTCCCGCATTCACGGCTGCTGTGTGCACAGCCGGGCAATGACACCCTCTCCAGCGTGCCGCTGCCACGGCAGGCGGTCACGGCGCTACCACCACACCGGGTAACCGCGATAGCACAGCGTCTGTTCTGTCCGACTCCGACCACCTGGATCTTTCCTACCCGTTGCGGGACTCGGCACATCGCTGTTGTGTCCGTACGCGTCGCTGGCTACAAGGATCGGCAGCTGCTCTGCCTGTCCGATAGCAGCGGGCCGGTCGCCTGTACCGCTGACAAGACTCTGCACACCCGGTGACACCACCACTGCTATCCGGGGCAGCGGATTGTTCTGCGCCTTCGCCGATCAGCCCGAATACAACCACCCCACCGGGCACTACGCCGTGACCCGGACCGGCATCGACAGATAACCGCATACCCCGATCACCACACGCGGCCCGCACCACCTCTGGTGCGGGCCGCGTGTCGTATCCGCCTGCCCCAGTGCAGGCACCAACTCCTTTCGTCGTAACCGCATACCGATCTCTTCGAGGTGTAATCCGATGACAATCCCTGGCCTAGGCGGTCCCGAGCCCGAGGACTACTCGTGGGTCACCCGGCGAATCGCCTGGCTCGACTCGATGACTCCCGCCCGCGAGGACGACCCCGATGCCGGATCCGCCGATGATCGAGGCGGGAAGGTTTACACCTTCCACAACATGACCCCCGAATCGGCTGCGAGCATGGTCGATCGAGTGTTCCGCCAACGGGACCTGGTGACCAATGCCCGTGAAACCGTCACCGTCACAGACTCCTTCGACCTCGACACACCCACGCAGCCACCAGCAACCCCAGGCCCCGCACCCGACACGGCACAGCCACCGACCGCGCCGGGGCAGCAACCACTACCGATCATGACCCCGCAGGGGTGGCGGCTACCGAAGGTCACCCCGGTCAACCGGGCGATGCCGATCACCGATCCGCAGGCATTCACCGACCTGGATGACAACGGCAGGCGGATACCGAACCCGGACACCATCCCCAACCCCAGTGTCGAACAACAACGCGCACAACACCCGAACCCGGCCCTGACCCCGATCGGTTTGCCGAGCAACCCCATTGGTTTAGGTGAGCCAGATGGGCCGGTACCCAACCGTCCATGGGAGGGAACGCCAGAGGTTGAAGGTGACAGATTCGGAACATCATATGGTGGTGGCACTCCCAGCAGAGACACCGATCCGACACCACCGGTGCCTTCAACGCCATCATCGCAGTCCCCCACGCATACACCGAACCAATCCGCCCCGGCAACCTCCCAACCCACCGACACCCCTGAACCGGGAAACATCGACCCGACACTGCGCGCCATAATCCTGGGGACCTACGAAAACGGCCAACCCGTCAATGAACTAACCCCACCCGACCCTCGCTCTCCCCTCGGGATTCTGGCGGAAACCAAGAAACCACACCCCGCCACACCCCCAGCCGAGCCACCGTCTCAACCACAGGCTGCCACCTCCCGCGATTCCAGGGGCCTCCCGGTCACCGGCGTGCCCGAGTCGATCCTCAAACCGCAGACGATCTTCATCACCGGCACCGCCTACACCGAGCAACAACTAGCAGCCGACATCGAAACACTCCGCAACGGACCCGTCGCCTGGGTCGGTGGGCTCAGCCCCTACGAAAAGGCCCAAGCACGACTGGAGTTGGCTCGTTACACGCCGAAAGAGCAAGAATACGACCTGTTGTGGGCAACCAGAGGCACCCGCACCGACGCCGAAGTGCTGCGGCAGCGAGAAGCGATGCAACGCCTCCGACAAGCGGGAATCCCGTGGTTGGACCCCGCGATCCGCCTGTACATGGATGCATGGGACGACATTCCAAAAATAAGCAGCGTCTACGATCCCGTCCCCAAAAACACACGTCCACCACGCCCCGTACCAACCGAAACCCAGGCACCGCGCAAACCATTCAACATCAATCAATGGCAGGCCGATGCCAACAACTGGATCTACAACTCCGTTCAGGGAGCGTTCAACTCCGTTCAGGGAGCGTTCGTCGACCCCTCAGTCGTGGTGTGGGAGTACTCACGCGGCATAGGTGACCACAGTTGGGTTGACGCCACCAAAGCAGCAGGCGAACTCGGCTTCAACATCATCACCACGATCCCCGGCCCTGACACCGCGATCGCCGCGGCAGGTGCCTGGGGTCTGCGTGGACTGCGCGGTGCGGAGTTAGCTGCCAGAGCGCGGACCCTCATCGCAAACGCCGACAGCGCTGCCGACGCCGCCCGCATAGGAAGACAGCTGCGAGAACAACAACTCCTCGACGACGCCGAACAGTTCTCGCAACGCCGCATACCCCACCAAGGGACCGATACCGAACCGCAACTACCACCCCAGCCCGGCCGTCACCCGGATACACCAAGCGCCGCGCTGTCGGCCCCGCACACAACATCCAGAACCCACACACCCAACAGCACAGCCACCGACGGACCCACCACAACCAGCCCCACACCCACGCGAACGGAACCCAGGTCCAGCGAACCCATACTAGAGGCACCAGGGGCATGGGTACCCCCGCAACGCCCCACCCCGGCGAAGTCGATCAATGTCACGGGACTGAACCCGCGGAGACAGAATCCGTTCACCGATCAAGAACTGGAGGCCGATACCGTCTACAATCTGCCGAATGGAATGCGGATCTTCACCGATGCCGACGGTAAGCCGCACTACGTGGAGGCACTGGCTGGCAACCGGATCGACGGTTTCACACCGGAACTGCGACACCTGGTCCCCAACACCACCTACCGGATCGATGACCGGTTCACCTACAAAACCGATGAGATAGGCCGCGTGATCGAGGCGCATGCGGATGATCTCGAGTACCGTCCGAAAACCACAAAGAAGTCACCCTACCGCAATAAGGGCACCCAGCGAGATATCGGTAACCTGCCGTATCCGAACCCCGAGAACTATCACGGGGGACACCTGTTCGCCGACACCCTTGGTGGACCTGGCGACGGAGTCAATATGGTTCCAATGCATAAGAGTGTGAATATGACCTCGGGTGAGTGGGGGGAACTCGAAGAAGAATTCAGAGACGCCCTGAAAGCCGATCCTAATACACGGATCCAATGGAATATCAAAATGGATTATTCCGGAGGAGCGCCGCAGCCCGATACGTTCCGCATCGAATATCAGATAGGTGATGGTCCGAAAGTGAGGGACAGGATTGAAAATGAAGAGTAATGACGATTACGGTATTCCGCCGATGGTACGGCAAGGTGAGTTGATCGCAGAGATCGGTGGTCTACTTGTCGACGAGTTCGGTGACGACTGGCTCGAGTTGCGGCTGGATGTCCGCACCCTGGGGCCGAAGTGGGAGGAGGAGGCGTTCATCAAGCGTAGATCGTTGGATACGGTTCGGGTTCTCCCGCAGACCATGATGGGGCGTCAGCAAAAGGAGCTCAGAAAAGTTACCGCGACTCCTGAGGGTGGTGCGTGGTTTTCGATGTCGTTGACGGTGACGCCGGATCATCGGGCTACCGCGAAGTTCGATTACGATACCGAGCCTGCCTGGCACAGGGGTCCTGCCTATAAGAGTTATCTCAGCGAGCTCAAACGGTTTCCGCGTTCGGAGGAGAACATGCCACCGTGGTTTCGTCAGCGGATGGAAGAGAAACGTTTGGAGAGTCTGCGGCGTGCGGCGGAAGAGGAAGAGTGAGCCGTTTCCTTCCTGTTTCACTGAGGTGGTCCGGTGTCATCGCCGCAGCTTCGCGTGACCGTGGCGGCGGCTCTCGCCAGTTCGTCGGCCGGGCTAGAGGTCTCGGCCGGTATCGTCTGAGCTATGTCGATGAGGTGGAGCTGCCGGTCGCGCGCTCGGCGTAGCTGAGCCTGGATCCACCGGTGAACATGGCCTGCTGTCCGTGTTGAAATGAAGGAAGTGCCCTCCTATCAGGGAAGATTCGAGTTGCTGAGACAAGAATCCTCTGAACAGAAGGGCACTTCGCAGATGCAATTGCGTCATGCCCTTGCCCGTACATCGGCGAGTTCGACGACCCGAACCTCGTGTCGTGTGCCGGACTGGTCGTCCTTGCCCGGCTGACCGACCGAATCGACCTGAACACCCTGATCCGCGACCGCGTCGCCGTCACCGGACCGGCCGGGGCGAACCTGAGTTGGCTCACGTTGTCTCCGGTGGCGGGTTCGAAGTTCGTTGACCTGGGGTGATGTTGGTGGTTGGTGCCTGTTTCAGGCACTAACGGGGTCGTCTGGTGTCGGGTGGTGGCATGGATTCGGCGGGTGCGGACGGCGTCGGGTGCGACGGCAGTCCAGATCGCGGAGTACTGCGCAGGCCGGCGGCGGATCGTGGCTCATGTGGGGTCGGCGCATACCGAGGCCGAGCTCGGGATCCTGCTGGAACGAGCCCGTGACCTGCTCGAAGATACTGCGCAGGAGGTACTGGAGCTGGGGGTGGAACCCGTGGCGCGGGCCGCGGGGCTGGTGGGTCGGTGTGAGGGCGGTACGCTGTTCACCACCGGTACTGGCGACGAGCCCGTCGAGATGGTGGCGGCGGGCCGGGTGACCGAGACGAGTTCACGGTTGCTGTTCGAGGCGCTGGCCGGGGTGTATGACTCGCTGGGGTTCGACACGGTGGCCGATACGGTGTTCCGGGACTTGGTGATCGCCCGGATCGTGGAACCTGTCAGTCTTCTCGACACCGGCCGTGTCCTGGAAGACCTCGGGCAGCGACCGGCCTCCTACGCGACGATGAAACGCACTCTGGCCCGCTGCGCTGGTGGCCGCTACCGCGACCGGATCGCCGATCTGTGTTTCCGTAACGTGTTGACCAGCGGTGATGTGTCACTGTGTTTGTATGACGTGACCACCCTGTATTTCGAGGCGGAGAAAGAAGACGGCCTGCGGAAAGTGGGCTACTCCAAGGAACGCCGCGTCGATCCGCAGGTCGTGGTGGGTCTGCTGGTCGACCGGCACGGGTTTCCTTTGGAGATCGGTTGCTGGGAGGGCGACAAGGCCGAGAAACACACGATCGTGCCGATCATCGAGCAGTTCCAGGCCCGGCACCAGATCGAGAGTATCGTCGTGGTCGCCGACGCGGGCATGTTGTCGGCGGAGAACCTGGCCGCGCTCGACGCAGCGGATATGCGGTTCATCGTGGGCTCGCGGGTGACGAAGGCCCCGATCGATCTGGAATCCCATTTCCGTTGGCACGCAGAGGTATTCACCGATGTTCAGGTCATCGATACCGTGACCCCGAAACGCGGCACCAACCTCGACAATGACACCGCGGTCCGGGCCGAACCTGTCTGGGACCCCGACACCCATCCCGGGTCGTGGCGGGCGGTCTGGGCCTACTCGACCAAACGCTACGTCCGCGACAACCGCACTCTCAACGCACAAGAAGCCCGCGCCCGCGATGTCATCGACGGGACCAAAAGCGCTCGGACCCCGCGGTTCGTCACCTGAATCCGCCCGGCATGTCCGGAGACTTCATCTCTTGAGGAAGGATGAAGTCTGTGAGTTCGAGGAAGTACCCGCAGGAGTTGCGTGAGCGGGCGGTGCGGATGGTTGCGGAGGTCCGCGACCAGCACGAGTCGGAATGGGCGGCCATCGGGGCGGTCGCCGAGTTGCTGGGTGTCGGGACCGCTGAGACGGTTCGCAAGTGGGTGCGCCAAGGTCAGGTCGATATCGGTGCGCGGGCCGGGGTCACCACTGAGGAGTCCGCGGAGCTGAAACGGTTGCGTCGGAGAACGCGGAACTCGAGCTCACCAACGCAATTCTGAAATCTGCGTCGGTTTTCTTCGCGGCCGAACTGGACCGGCTCCAGCGCTGATCGTCAGATACATCAGCGACCACCAGGGCCACCGCGTCGGTGGTGGCCTGCGATGGGGTGTCGAGTCGATCTGCGCCGCGCTCACCGAGCTCGGCGTCACGATCGCCCCATCAACGTATTACGAACACCGCCAGCGGGTTTCAAGCAATCGGGACCGCCGCGACGAGGAACTGAAGGTGGATATCGCGCGGGTCCACCGCGAGAACTACGGCGTCTACGGTGTCCGGAAAGTATGGTTGCAACTCAATCGCGAGGGCATCGAGGTGGCCCGCTGCACCGTGGAGCGACTGATGCGGCAGCTCGGGTTGCGGGGCGCGGTCCGTGGTCGGGTCGAACGCACCACGATCACCGATCCGGCCGCCGCGCGGCCGGAGGATCTGGTGCAGCGCAGGTTCGCGTCGACGGTGCCGAACCAGCTGTGGGTGGCCGACATGACCTATGTGTCGACCTGGTCCGGCTGGGTCTACGCAGCGTTCGTGATCGATGCTTACGCACGCAGGATCATCGGCTGGCGTACCGGCACCACGATGACGACCGCGCTGGTGCTCGATGCGATCGAGCACGCCATCTGGACCCGGGAAAGAGCAGGATGGGATGTGAAAGATGTTGTGCACCATACTGATAGGGGCAGTCAATACACCTCGATCGCCTTCACCGAGCGGCTCGCCGAGGCCGGGATCCAACCCAGCGTAGGCGCAGTGGGATCTAGCTACGATAACGCCCTCGCCGAGACGGTCAACGGCCTCTACAAGACGGAGTTGATCAAGCCCCGCGGCCCGTGGCGCAGCGTCGACCACGTCGAGTTCGCCACCGCGGAATGGGTCGATTGGTTCAATCATCGCCGCCTCTACCAGTACTGCGGCGACGTGCCCCCGGTGGAGATAGAGGCCGCCTACTACTCTCAACACCTGGCCCAGCAGACGGTCGAGTTGTCACATCAGTAAGTCTCCGGACTCACCGGGTGGGTTCACCGCTACGAGGACGAAGGGCTCGACGGGCTCAAGGATCGCTCCAGCGCTCCGCTGCACTGCCCGACCGTCACAGAACCCGAGGTGGTCACCAAGATCATCCACTTGCGCCAGCACTACCACTTCGGTCCGATGAAGATCACGATGTATCTGCAGCGCTACCACGATGTGTCGATCAGCCAGTCCACGGTATGGAGAATCCTGAAGCGACTGAACATGAACCGGCTGCCGGCCTCGCAACGCTACAAACGCCACAAGCAGCGCTGGAAGCGCTACGAGAAGCAGCGCCCCGGCCACCATGTGCAGATCGATGTGAAGTTCATCGAACCGATCACCACCGCGGCCGGGCGACGCAAGCGCTTCTACCAGTACACCGCCATCGACGACTGCACCCGGCTGCGGGTGCTGCGCGTCTATCCCCGCTCGGACCAGAAGACCGCGATCCAGTTCCTGGACTACGTCCTCTCCCGGCTGCCGTTCCAGGTCGAGAAGATCCAGACCGACAATGGTGCGGAGTTCCAGTCGGTCTTCCACTGGCACGTGATCGACCAGGGTATCGGCCACACCTACATCAAACCAGCAACCCCGCGCCTCAACGGCAAGGTGGAGCGCTCGCACCGCATCGACGCCGAAGAGTTCTACCGCCTCCTCGACGGTGTCGTCATCGACGACACCGGGTTGTTCAACGACAAACTCAAGGAATGGGAGGACTACCACAACTTCCACCGCCCCCACGGGGGCCTCGCAGGGCAGACGCCCTATGAGAGGCTGCTACAGAAGACCCAGGCCCACACTGTCAACGGCCATCGTCAGTAGCACAACTAGGACAGTCGTCTGCGCGGGGGCCAGATTCCCTCATCGAGATCTCGCGCCCAGCGGTAGATCGTTTTGCGGTCGACATCCAGCATCTCAGCTAGGCGATCGATATCGCCTCTACGCCGACGGTCCAGCAGGGCCGCTACGATGTCATCGACCTTCTGCTGCGAGGCCCTGACCTCGCTGATCGCATCGGGGAGCTTGGCCCATAAATCGGTGTTGGCAGCCATGAGCCGATCATGCCACAACACCACTTATGTCCCATAGATACACAAATGGGATACTGTGGCGCATATTGCAGCGGTCCGGTCGCGCGCTCCGGCTCTCTTCGGCGCAAAGGACAATCATGGGGCTACTGCCACAACAATTCTCGCTGCTGGTGATCGTGTGGCCGTTGGCACCGGCCCACTGCTGAATGATCTCTTTCTGACGTCCGATGGAAGTCGACTCCTCCGTAGCCCTGGACAGACGAACTCTGCCATGGACACGTAAGGTTTTCCCAGGTCCGGACATGAATGAAAGGTGCTACACCGTTGTGCTGAATCTGATGTTCCACGAGCCGTGCATTCCGCCGAATACCGGCAACGCGATCCGGTTGGTCGCGGGAACCGGATGCCATCTGCATCTGATCGAGCCCCTCGGGTTCGATCTGTCCGAGCCGAAACTACGCAGGGCGGGACTGGATTACCACGATCTGGCCGCGGTGACGGTGCACGCGGATCTGGCGGCGGCATGGGCGGCACTGAGTCCGGAACGGGTTTACGCATTCACCACGCAGGCCACCACCCGGTTCACCGATGTGACATACCGCGAGAACGATGTGTTGCTGTTCGGGACCGAGCCCACCGGGCTACCCGCGCAGGTGCTCGAGGACCCGCATATCACCGAGCGGCTCCGTATCCCGATGGTGCCCGGCCGCCGTTCGATGAATCTCTCGAATACGGCGGCGGTGGCTGTCTACGAGGCGTGGCGCCAGCTCGGGTTCCCCGGCGGTGTCTAGCTCCCGATCGAATGGTGTTGTCCGGCAAGAATGTTCGGTGCCGCTACTCAGTCGTCGATCTCGAATCGTTTGAACCGTGATGTCGCGCCAGCCGACAGGCGGACCGCGGATTTGGGCACGGCGTAGTGCTCGGCGAGCAGCAGGAGGGCCGCCTTGTTGGCTTTGCCTTCGACGGCGGCAGCCCGCACATACAGTTGCAGGCTGCCGTCGTCGAGGATCTCCACCAACGGCCCCTTACGGCTGTTCGGTGTGATCCTCGCTCGCACTACCCTCGGCACCTTTGTCTCCTGTGCTGGTCTTCACGCCTTCCGTGCCGCCCGCGCCCACTGCACCCGGTCCGGTGCCTGCCGAGGGCTTTTCGGTGGCCGCAACCGATTCTCCCGCACCCGGCGCGGGTTTCCTCCACCGCGGTACCCACCGCACGATGCCCCACAGCACAGCCGCCGATGCCGCGAGGAAGCCGAGCCATGGAATCGCCTTGCCGCTGAAGACAACCGCGTCCTGCAACCAATCCACCAGTGAATTCCAGCCGGAGACGATGCCGTCCCAGAAGTTGTCGGGATCGCCGGGATTCGTGTCGCTGGCGGTGATGTCGATGGTCAGCGTGGATAAGGCGATCTGATCGTCGAGATGCCGTCGTTGTGCGGTGAGGCTGTCCAGCTTGCCCTGGCGGGCGGACAGTGCCTCCTCTGCATCGATCAGATCGGAGGTCGTGGTGGCACCGGCCATGAGCGCGCGCAACCGGTCCACCGAGGCTTGCAGCGCCGTGATCCTGGCATCGAGGTCCTCCCATTGCATGGTGACGTCGTCACGGTGCGTACTGATCCGGGTGACCCGACCGACCCCGCCGAGCCCCGCGATGAACGCCTCGGTCTTATCCGCGGGCAGCCGGATCACGAGCGTGGCGCTCGGTGCACTGTCGCCGGTGCCTGGCTGCTCGGTGCGGCTGTCGATCCGGCCGTCCACCTCACGTACCCGGTCGATGACCACGCCTGCCGCCGTGATCGGTGCGTCGGCGGTGATCTCGACGCTTCCGGTGACGACTTCCTTGCGCTCGGCCGCCGTACTGCCGCTGGGGTTGTTCTCCCGCATCGGCAGATCTTGTTCCCGCAGTCCGGGTGGCCCAGGAGCGGACTCGGTGGCTATCCCCGGCGAGCGGTCCGGCATAGACCGCGTATTGTCGCTGCCGCAGCCGGTGAGCATGATCAGCCCAAGCACACCGACGCAGAGCACAGCAAGCTTCCTCATGCCATGCACCGTAGCTTTCGCCGCGCGTACACGGCGGCCGTTTTTCCCAGGAGGGCTGCTGCAGGTGCCGTCCGCCCCGATCAGGGCGCCTGGATCAGGAAAACACCAAACACTCGGTGGAACCGGCGGCCAGCGCGGCCTCGATTCCATGCAGGCGCGTCCGGATCAGCGCACCGTAGGCGTCCGCGGCGAGAACCGTCAGATGCCCCCTGGCGATGGCCAGCTGCATTCTGGCCATATCGAACTCGCCGAGTCGGCGATGACTGTCGGCCAGGTTGAGATATAGCGACGGGAGGAATCCGCGCAGACCTTCGTCGAGCGGCACGCCAGGCCCGAACACCGCGGCCAGCGCGCGCTGATCCCAGCACAACGCGGCAGCGGCCTCCTCTTGGAGGCCTGCGAGATGATGCGCGATCACGCAGCGGTGCAACACCTCCGCGCGTTCGCCTAGTTCGTTCCAGAGCTTTTCCAGCGCCTGCCGCCCTGCCGCCGGGTCGACACCACCGAGCCCAACCGCGGTGAATACCTCCGCCATCCGATCGTCCGACATGCGCCGATTATCGCACATATGTTCGAACGTTTCGAGCGTTGTTCGAACGTTTCCCGCACCCGAAAATTCGGCGCGCGTGGCGGTTTCCGACCACGACACGCGGAATCAGCACGGCGCGCCGCGATGGTGCGAGCGACCGATGCCGGTGCCACCGGGACCACTTGGCAGGTAACTTACCTAGAAGTAGGTTGATGTCACTCAGACCTGCAAAGGAGGGCAGCGATGACCGATACATCCGCTGCACCCACCGGCCCACACGAACAGGCCGGGCGGCGCCGCTACACCCACGACCTCACGGCACAGCATGTCCTCATCACCGGAGCCTCTTCCGGAATCGGACGAGCGGCGGCCGTGGCCGTCGCGAACAAAGGCGCCACCGTGCTCCTGCTCGCGCGCCGCGGCGACGAACTCGCCGCCGTGGTGGACGAGATCAGCGCCGCGGGTGGCTCCGCTTACGGATATTCCTGTGACATCACCGATTCCGCTTCAGTGGATCAGGTGGTCGAGACCGTACTGAACGAACACGGCCACGTCGACATGCTGGTGAACAACGCGGGCCGCTCGATCCGTCGCGCCATCCACCGGTCCACCGACCGATTACACGATTTCGAACGCACCATGGCGGTCAACTACTTCGGTGCGGTGCGATTGACGCTGGCTCTGCTGCCGCAGATGCGAGAGCGCGGATCCGGGCATATCGTCAACATCAGCAGTGCGGGCGTGCAGGTGGCCACACCCCGTTACGCGGCGTATCTGGCCAGCAAAGCGGCACTGGACAAATTCACCGAGGTGGCCGCGATCGAGACGATGGCCGACGGTGTCACATTCACCACCATCCACATGCCGCTTGTCCGCACACCGATGATCACACCCAGCGGAAACCAAGGCCGCGCCGCATCTCCCGAATGGGCGGCCGCGACCATTGTGCGCGCACTGACCGAACGCCCCAAACGCATCGATGTGCCACTCGGCACCATCGCCGAATACGGCGCCCTGTTCACCCCGAAGATTCGCGACCAGATCCTGCACCGCTACTACCGCTCCATGCCCGATTCCCCCGCCGCAAAAGGGGAACAGGGCATATCCGCCGATCAGCCGGTCGAACCGACCATCCCGCACCGACAACCCCGGGTCAGGTCGGCCGCACGCCGCATGACCGGCACCGCTTTACGCCGAGCCGCTCGGTGGGTGCCCGGCACACACTGGTGAATCCGGCCCGCGCACGCGCGGCGAAGCCCGCGACTATCGGCCCGTGAGCAGTTGGATGTCGTCCACGAGCAGGGCTGTCACCGCCTTGGCCGCGGCGGCACAACTGGCCTGTCGTGGCGCGAGATCCTGAGCGCGAGCGGTGACCCGCCAGCGACGGCCGTCGCGATGGGTGACGATCGCGACACCCGCGACACCCGCTTCGGCGCCGACCTGCTCCTGCGCCACGGTGAGATCGTCTGTCTGCGCGAGAACTGTTTCACGCACAGCTATTTCGGCGATCTGCTGAATAGGGGGATAGCAGCTGCGCCCACGGAGGCCGGTCGTCGCCACCACGCCACGTCGAGCCGCCTCGACCACCTCGACAGCTCCTTCCGCATCGAGGCGACCATAGGTCAGCCCGCTGGGCAAGAGCACCAACGCGGGCGCGAACCGGTGGCCGCCGGTATGCGAACATTCCCAGACTTGCCCCGGGTACTTCTCAGCGAGTTCCGCGGCGATCGGGCGACCGAGCAGTGCGCAACACCGGTCGCGCTTACCGTGCGCGCACACCAGGACGGTCGGATCACGCACGGGTACACCTATTCCCGGTGGCGGACCGTTGAGCAGCCGCAAATCGAGCTCGAGCAACTGAGCCAGATCGGTGATCTCGATACGTTCACACCAGGCACCGGAGTGCGCGGAGCTTGCCAATAGGACGGTACGAGAGCCGGTGAATTCGCCCCGGCCCGGGCGGCGGATCAAGGTCGGTCGCACCTGCGCCGCCGCGGTCCTGGCCGCCAGCTCCGCGGTGATCTCCGGTCCGAGCACTTCGTCGCCGAGCACATCCCGCCCCCATGCTCCCGGATGCTCCACACACAGCCATCCGGTCACCTGGGTGGCCGTACCAGGCAACGGGACATCGACCGCGGCGGCGGCCGAGCACAGCATCCCCTCGAATCCACTCATCGGCATCCGCCGCGGCCACCGGGCACCGGGCGGGTCTCCCCCATGGTGATCACGCACTCACGCCACAGCCGGGCCAGGCAGGAGTGTGCGACGGGAAAAGGAACCGTACGGTCGTGCGCGAACATGTCTTCACTCTAAGATCCGGATACTGCCGATCCCCGCTCAGCCGGCCAGGAACGGCCGAACAGTCGCGGCGAACTCCCAGTAACGATCGCGATGGATGCTGTGGCCACACGTGAATGTCGCCACCTCGCAGTCTCGGACACTTGCTTGCAGCACAGCCAGCTTCTCCGGATCGACCATGCCACCGGGACTGCCGCGCAGCACCAAGGTCGGCGCTGTGATACCGGAGAGCCGATCCCACCACTCCGGATTCGGTTTGCGGAACTGCTCCAGCGCGGTCTTGGTCATGGTGCGATCGAAGGCGAGTACCGCGCGTGGGTGCCGGATCAGACTGGTCGTAGCGTGCCAGAGTTCGGGCACTGTGGGGAATTGGCGCGTCAAGCGCAGCTCTTCGGCACCGGACCGCAGCGGAAGCGGACATTCCTCGATGACCAGCCTGCGCACCAGCTCAGGACGCTCCTGCGCGACGCACGACACCGCATAGCCGCCGAGCGAATGCCCGACCAGATCGACCGTGGGCAACTCCAGCCGGTCGCAAAGCCGCAACAGATCGGCGCCGAAATCGTCGAAGAGATAAGAATCGGTGTGCGAGCTACGACCGTGACCACGCAGATCGGGGATGATCACTCGGCGACCGGAGCGCACCAGGACCCGCGCGAACCGGTTCCACGTATGCCCATCACCACCCATACCGTGCACCAGCAATACGGGGACGTCGCTGACCGCGCCCACTCCGGAATCCCGGTAAGCGATCCGCACATCCGGGAATGCCACCTGGTTCACCATCAAATCCACGACCACCCAGGGTAGCGGCACTATAGTCGCCCCCATCGTGCTGTAGTGCGGATCACTCCCACTGACAGCAGCGCGGACCGCCCGCTCGACCGCCGGAATCCACCAGTCTCCCTGCCTAGCCCACCCGCCGCACACGGGACGAATCAGGCCAGCTAGACCTATTTTCCGCTACCCTCGCACCGTGACCGAACGCGCTCGTCCCACTGTCGGCCCCCAGTACCTCGTCGCAGGCCGTTACCGGCTGCAGTCGAAGGTGGGTGGGGGTGGCATGGGTGCGGTCTGGCTGGCACACGACCGCTTGCTCGACCGGGACGTCGCGATCAAACAGGTCCTCACCACAGCAGGCCTCAACGCGGAAGAAGCCGATGCGGTGCGTAACCAGATCATGCACGAAGGCCGGATCGCCGCGAAACTCTCGCACGATCACGCGATCGCCGTGTACGACGTGGTACTGGAGGCCGGTGAGCCGTGGCTGGTGATGGAGCACCTACCGTCGCGCAGCGTCGCGAAGGCACTCGCGCTGGTCGGCACGCTACCGCCGCTCGAGGTCGCGCAGATCGGAGCACAGGTCGCCGATGCGCTGGCCGCCGCGCACGCCGCCGGAATCGTGCACCGCGATATCAAACCGGGCAATATTCTGGTCGCCGACCGTGGCCCCGGTGTCGGCATGGCCAAACTCAGCGACTTCGGCATCTCCCGCAGTGTGGGCGAGGTGTCCGAGGAGCCGGACGGGATGATCACCGGCACCCCCTCCTACCTTCCTCCCGAGGTGGCGCGCGGCGCGCAACCGACCAAGGCCAGCGATGTGTTCTCGCTCGGCGCCACCCTCTACACCGCGATCGAGGGGCAACCACCGTTCGGTTTCCACGACGACAGCGATGTCATCGTGCAGCGTGCTGCCATGGCACAGATCATCCCGCCGAGCCGCAGCGGGGTACTCACTCAGGCGCTGCTGCACATGCTGGAGCCCGCACCACAGCGCCGCCCGACCATGGCCGAAGCGCGGGACGAGATCCTCACGGCCGCTTTCGGTCCCGGTACCGGTCCGTATATCCTCGGCACGCCCGTACGCACCGAGGACGGAACGATCCCGGCCTGGGCGGCACGCAATTCGGCCTCGGGCCTGCGCAGCCCCCATTCCGCACCGCTGCCACGCCCGCACCGCACCTTCTCCGGAGCCGCTACCGCCACCACGACCAAACGCGGCAGAACCACCCAACCGGGCAATGCCCCCATCGCCATCGGCATCGGCCTACTCATCGGCCTGCTCATCATCGTCGTGATCATCGCCGCTGTCTTGTGATCTCCGCTGCCCCGCGCACTACTGCTGCCCGAACAGCAGGATTACCCCGGTACGCGCGGGCCGGATCAATCGATCCGGCGGCGGTGGGCCCAGCGGGTCAGCGCATTGCGATTGGACTGCTGGGTTTTGCGAAGCACGTTGGAGGCGTGGGTTTCCACGGTTTTGACGGAGATGAAAAGGGATTCGGCGATCTCCCGATAGGTGTAGCCACGCGCGAGCAGGCGCAGCACCTCCAGTTCCCGTGGTGTCAGCGAGTCCAGTTCCGGATCCAAGGGCGGTTCGGGTACGGGTGACTTCCCGGTGAACGAGTCCAGCACGAAACCGGCCAGTCTCGGACTGAACACCGCGTCGCCACCCGCCACTCTGCGGATGCCTTCGGCCAGTTCGGCTCCCGAAATCGTCTTGGTCACATAACCCCTGGCCCCGGCCCTGATCACCGCGATCACATCCTCTGCGGCATCGGACACGCTCAGCGCCAAGCACACCGGCCCCGACTCGATACCGGAAAGCACCGCGACCCCGCCACCGTCGGGCATATGCACATCGAGCAGAACGACATCAGGACGTACTGCGTTGATCCCGGCGACCGCCTCGGCTACTCCGCCTGCCTCGCCGACCACCTCCATATCTCCCGCCCTGTGCAATTCCGCACGTACTCCCGACCGGAAAACGGCGTGATCATCGACGAGAAAGACCCGCACGGTCACCTACTTCTCCTCATCCGACGGTGGACCGGCCACCCTGACATTCCATCGGTACCACACCGCACATCCGTTCCACCGCGAGCAGCAGCGGAATCGTTTGCCCGATAAGATGTTCGTCCTTCCGCTGGTGGCCCTGGAGAAGAAAGTCGGCAGCTACTGGTGCGCACCAGCGGCCTCGGCTGGTACGTCATCCTCCGCTGGACCAGCGGAGTCCCTGCGCGGCATGATGATCCGAACCTCGGTACCACGGCCGGGCGTCGACAAGATATCCACCTGACCGCCCCGGCGCTCGATGCGACCGCGGATGGACTTGGCCACGCCCCTACGGTCCTCTGGCACGGACGCGATATCGAAGCCGGTACCGCGGTCCCGGACGAAAATACTCACCTGATGCGCCTCGGTCTCGGCGAACAGATCGATCTCAGGGACACCCGCGTGCTTCGCGGCATTGACCAGTGCTTCTCTGCTGGCACCGAGTAGTGCGGTGAAGTGTTCCCTAGGCAGGCCCGCGCCGGAACCCGCCGCGTCCATCGACACATCCCCCACCGTGACCGGCGCGACCTTGACGCCGTGCTGATCCTCCACCTCACCCGCGATAGTGCGCAACGCCGCGACCAGACTGGACTGAACCGGACCGGAATCCTCGAACAGCCACTTGCGCAATTCCCGCTCCTGACTGCGCGCCAGCCGCACCACCTCCTGCGAATCGCAGGCTTGGCGTTGGATGAGAGCGAGTGTCTGCAGCACGGAATCATGCAGATGGGAGGCGATCTCCTCGCGTTCCTCATTACGGATACGGGCGGCGCGCTCGGCGTTCAACGCTCGCATCATCCGCAGCCACAGCGGAACGGTCAGCAATCCCGCGCCGACCAGCGTGACCGCCACCGCGATCAGCGCGGACCCGAGCGAACTCAGATCGATCCTGGCCAATACCACCACACCGAGACCGACCACGATCAGCGTCGCCCCGGCGACTATACGCGACCAGGTCGCCACAGAAGGGTGTGCGGGCAGTCCTAGCAACGAGCGCGGTCCCTCGACGTCGTACTCCCGCCACACCAGCGCCGCACCGACCGCGACCACGATCACCGGCGCGATCACCGTCGCCGCCGTACCACTGAACGCCCGGGACACGCCGACCGAGAGTCCGATCCCGAGCATGGCGAGCCCGATCGCCTGCCGCCGCTCCGCCCTGGAAGGCTTCACCTGGTCCGAGCCACCCGGCATGAAGATCCACAGCAGCCCGTAGGCGACCGTTCCGGCCCCGGCCAACGCGGACAACAGCACAAACGCGATCCGTACCTGGAACACATCGACACCGAGATGATCGGCGAGACCACCCGCGACACCGCCGATGATCCGGCCACCCGATCGACGTACCATCCGCGCCTGCGGTTCGGTGACCGGCACGGAACCGAATCCGCGAGCAGCTTCGAACCCTCTGGTATCGAACGCGGGGACAGACGGGTACATATCTTCGATATTGGCATGGGTGACAGACCACCGGCCATCGGGAATCACCCTGAGCCGGCCACGCAGAACACGGGGTGCGGTAGGCCCCCGAATGCTCGCCGGAACAACAGATCGGTCCACAAAGCATTCAGGATATTTTCAGGGTTCCCCCCGATGTGCCCGTCCCCGGATCGGGACCACCATAGGAACCATGACGAGAACCAGCTTCGGCGATCAGCTCCAGCAGATCTGGCAGACCCGGCCGGTGCGGTTGCCTCAGCAGGCTCCGGTCGCAGGCGTCGCCGCGGGATTCGCACGGCGCTACCAGGTCGATCCGGTGCTCGTCCGCGTCGCGTTCGTGGTCTCGACGATCTTCGGCGGCGCGGGCCTCGTGCTCTACCTGCTGGCCTGGCTCCTGCTGACCGCGGCGGGCGACCAGGTCTCGGCAGCCGAGTCCATGCTCGGCAAAGGCCACAGTACGCAGTCGCAGACCAAGACCATCGTGTTGATCGTGGCACTGGCCATCTCGGTCAGCACGATGGGTCCGGTCGGTGTCGGGCTCGGCGGATCCGGCCTGATCAGCTTCGCGCTGATGCTGGCGGGCTGGTGGATGCTGCACCTACGCACGCCGGTGCCACCGGCAGGCACAGGTGAAGCGGTCGGTGAGTTCCTCCCGGACAACGGAAGCACCACTACCGGATACCCCGGCACTGCCTTCCCGCCCGGCGCGCCCCGCACCGCGGGCGGTATGCCGATGCCACCGGCTGCCCGCTACAGCCCCTACACCCGACTACCGGATACCTATACGCCCGCCCCACCGGCAGCGGCGACGCCGGGCGATCCAGAACAGGTGACGATGAACAAGCCTGCCGCGAGCCAGACCACCGGGAACACCGCTCCCGCGGAACCCGGGACCGGGCAGCCCACAGCGGCCACCACAGCGGCGGCGAACACCCAGCGGGAAACCGAGCAGATCGACGCACCACCGACCGGCAGCCCCGTCTCGCTCGGTAAAGACGATACCGATACCTCGACCCCTGACAGCCGACCCGCTCCGCCACCGAATCCCCCCTCGGCGGAGCACACCGCGATCATCGGCGGCCCGACCCCACCGTCCTGGGATCCGCTCGGTGTGGCTCCGCTCGCCTGGGACCTCCCGGAACCCACCCCCGTCCATACCGACACCGCACCACCACAACGTCCTCGATCACGACTGACACCGGTAGTGCTCGGTATGGCCATCCTCGCCGCGGCGGGCGCAGGCGCGGCGGCAATCGCGGGTGTGGAATGGATGACACCTGCCAGGATAGGTGCGGCGGCCTTGGCGGTGATCGGTCTCGGACTGATAGTCGGCGCCTTCCTGCGCCGCGGCTACGGCCTGCTGGTGATCACCGCCCCGCTCGCCGGATTCGTGCTCCTCGCCTCTGCTGTCGGCCCGATCGAGTTCAACCGTGGCGCGATGGGCGAGCACACCTGGGTGCCGGTTTCCGGTACCGATCTGGCATCGGACTACACGGTGACCCTCGGCTCCGGCACGCTGGATCTACGTTCCCTCGAACTCACCGAGAACCGCTCCGTCGAGCTCACCGTGCGGGTGGGTGAAGCCAGAGTGCTCCTGCCCCCTGAGCTGACCGTCAGGACGCAGTGCACCGCGTATATCGGTGAGGCCCTCTGCGAGAACGGCCTCACCGGACCGAGAACTCCTGGTGCTCCGGTGCTGGAGCTGAACGTCGATGTCCGAGTCGGAAGCGCGGAGGTGCAGCGTGGCTGAGAACAACAACAAGGTGCCGAACACCAAGCGTGGCCTCTCCGGTTCGCTGCTCATCGCGGGTGTACTGGCCCTCGCGGTGAGCGTGTGGGCCTTCGCCGGTCCCGCGTCATGGCCGGTAGCCACCATGCTCCCGATCGGCTGGATCATAGTGCTCGGTGCGATCGTCATCGGCATCGCTCTGGTGATCTCACCGCGTAAACGATCGTGATCATCGGCTGGATGCCGAACGAACAACCCGCCCGGCGCCGGATGGCGCCGGGCGGGCCTATGCGTACATCTGATCGGTCGACAGTCCGCGAGAGATCGGGGCCTACTCCCACTCGATAGTGCCCGGCGGCTTGCTCGTCACATCGAGGACTACGCGATTGACTTCCGCGACTTCATTGGTGATCCGGGTGGAGATGCGCTCGAGCACCGCATAGGGCAATCGGGTCCAGTCTGCGGTCATCGCGTCCTCGCTGGAGACCGGGCGCAGCACGATGGGGTGCCCGTAGGTACGGCCGTCACCCTGCACACCGACGCTGCGGACGTCCGCGAGCAGTACCACGGGGCACTGCCAGATCTGCTGATCGAGACCGGCCGCGGTCAGCTCTTCACGAGCGATGGCATCGGCTCGGCGCAATGTTTCCAGCCGGTCCGCGGTGACCGCACCGACAATCCGGATAGCGAGGCCGGGACCGGGAAACGGTTGCCGTCCAACGATTTCCTCTGGCAGGCCCAGTTCGCGCCCCACCGCACGGACCTCGTCTTTGAACAGCAACCGCAATGGCTCGACCAGCTCGAACTCCAGATCGTCCGGCAAACCGCCGACATTGTGATGGCTCTTGATATTCGCGGTGCCGCTACCGCCGCCGGACTCGACGACATCGGGATACAGCGTGCCCTGCACCAGGAACTCGACCTTCGGCATAACACCGTCGGCCTCGCGGTGCTCCAGTACCGCCTCGCCCACCGCGTCTTCGAAAGCGCGGATGAACTCCCGCCCGATGATCTTGCGCTTGTCCTCGGGATCGGTGACCCCCTTCAGCTCACCGAGAAACTTGTCCACCGCGTCCACGGTCACCAGTCTGGCGCCGGTCGCGGCGACGAAATCCTGCTGCACCTGCTCGCGCTCCCCCGCACGCAACAAACCGTGATCGACGAATACACAAGTCAACCGGTCGCCGATGGCGCGCTGCAGCAACGCCGCGGCGACCGCGCTGTCCACCCCACCGGACAAACCACAGATGGCGTGCCCGGTACCGACCTGCTCCCGCACCGAGGCGATCAGCGAATCAGCGATACTGGCCGGGGTCCAGGTAGGGGGAATACCAGCGATCTCATGCAGGAATCTACTCAGCACCTGCTGTCCGTGCGGCGAATGCAGCACCTCGGGATGGTATTGCACACCGGCCAGCCTGCGGGCACGGTTCTCGAACGCGGCCACCGGGGCCCCCGCGGTGGTTCCGGTGACCTCGAAGCCGGCAGGCGCGTCGGTGACCGCGTCACCATGGCTCATCCACACCGGCTGAATGGTCGGCAGGCCACCGTGCAGTACCCCGCCGTCGATATTGAGCTCGGTCCGGCCGTACTCCCTGGTACCGGTATGCGCGACTGTGCCACCCAGCGCCCGCGCCATCGCCTGGAAGCCGTAGCAGATACCGAAAACCGGCAGATCCAGCTCGAACAACCGCGGGTCCAGCTGCGGCGCGCCCTCGGTGTACACACTCGCCGGACCACCGGAAAGAATCACCGCGAGCGGCTTTCTCTCTGCGATCTCCTCAACCGTCGTGGTATGCGGAATCACCTCGGAGAACACACTCGCCTCACGGACCCGCCGTGCGATCAGCTGGGCGTATTGTGCTCCGAAATCGACGACGAGGACAGGTCTCTGGGTTTGTGCCACCCGCTCAGCTTAGTGAGCGAGAGAAACCAGCGAATCAGCGGCACAACGAGCACCCACCGGCCTGGCAACAATCCGAAACACCCCACACCACCCGGCACGCGAGCTGTCATTCCGCTCGTGCCTTTCGCCCACGCGATCGATGCCGATATTCCATGACGAGGACACCGGCAGCGCCGGCCCGCCGATCTCCCCCAGCCACAACAGCGCGAGTCTTACGAGCGCCGTTCGCGGCCCGGCTCGCGTCCCAGCGGACGAAGCGCAGGCGCCGTAGGCGCGAGTCTCGTCTGCTGGGACGTGAGCCCCGAAGGGCCGCGAACACGCAGCGCCGCAGGCGCTGCAAATCAGACACAGCTCAAGCGCGAACGCTCAGGCCGACTTTCTGGAATTCCTTCAAATCCGAGTAACCGGCCTTGGCCATCGAGCGGCGCAGACCCCCGACGAGATTCAATGACCCGAACGGATCGTCGGACGGACCGTAGAGCACCCGTTCCAGGCTCGGGCGGGCGGCGACACCGTCATCCGGTTCGCCACTGAGGTCCCACGGATCGTCCGCGCGCAACAGCGAACCACGCGGCACCGAAGGATGTGCCGCCGCCGAGGGCCAGTACCAACCGTGCCCCGGCGCATCCGCGGCGACAGCGAGCGGTACCCCGAGCATGGCGGCATCCGCACCGCAGGCGATCGCCTTGGCCAGCTGCCCGGAGGTGGCGATATCACCGTCCGCGATAACGTGCACGTAGCGGCCACCGGTCTCATCCAGATAGTCACGGCGGGCGGCGGCGGCGTCGGCGATCGCGGTGGCCATGGGCACACCGATACCGAGCACTTCGCCGGTGGTGGTCGCACCGGGATAGGAGCCGTACCCGACGATCACGCCGGCCGCTCCGGTGCGCATCAGGTGCAGCGCGGTGCGGTGATCGCTCACCCCGCCCGCGACCACGGGCACATCCAGCTCGGCGATGAACGTTTTGAGGTTCAACGGCTCACCGTCGCTGACGTGCTCGGCGGAGATGATCGTGCCGTGCACCACCAGCAGGTCGATACCCGTCTGCACAAGCGCCGGGGTGAGGGCGCGCGCGTTCTGCGGGCTGACCCGCACCGCCACCGTGACCCCGGCGGCGCGCACCTGCGCGACCGCGGCGGCGAGCAGATCCGGCTGCATGGGTGCGGCGTGCAATTCCTGCAGCAGTGCTATGGCGCGCTCGTAGCCGCCCTTGTCGGCGAGCTCGGCCAACTGGTCGATCTTCGCGGCGACATCCGCGTGCCGCGCCCACAGACCTTCACCATTGATCACGCCGAGCCCGCCGAGGCGACCCAGCTCGATGGCGAACTCCGGCGATACCAGCGCATCGGTCGGATGCGCGAGGAGCGGGATCTCGAAACGGTAGGCGTCCAGTTGCCAAGCCAGCGAGACCTGCTTCGACGATCGGGTCCGGCGTGAGGGGACGATATCGACATCATCCAGCTCGTAGGTACGCCGGGCGGTCCGGCCCATGCCGATCTCCACCATATCGCGCACGCGAATTCTCCTTAGGGTTTTCGCAGCGCCCGAGGCGCTGCGGGTTCGCGGCCCCTGCTGGGCTCGCGTCCCGTGCCTGCAACGTAGCCGGACTAGCTGCGACCGGTGTAGTTAGGGGCCTCGACGGTCATGGTGATGTCGTGCGGGTGACTCTCCTTCAGGCCCGCCGCGGTGATCTGCACGAACTGAGCCTCCTGCAGATCGGCGATCGACTGCGAACCGGTGTAGCCCATGGCGGCACGCAGCCCGCCGACCATTTGATGGATGACCTGGTTGACCGGCCCGCGGAAAGGTACCCGGCCTTCGATGCCCTCTGGCACCAACTTGTCCTCGGCCAGCACGTCGTCCTGGAAATAGCGGTCCTTGGAGAAGGATTTGGCCTGACCGCGCCCCTGCATGGCGCCGAGCGAGCCCATACCGCGGTAGCTCTTGAACTGCTTACCGCCGACCAGGATCAGCTCGCCCGGCGACTCTGCGGTGCCCGCGAGCACCGAACCGAGCATCACGGTGGACGCACCCGCGGCGATGGCCTTGGCGATATCGCCGGAGAACTGGATGCCGCCGTCGGCTATCACCGGGACACCCGCGGGCTTACACACAGCGACCGCCTCCAGGATCGCGGTGATCTGCGGGGCGCCGACACCGGCGACAACCCTGGTGGTGCAGATGGAGCCGGGACCGACGCCGACCTTGACGGCGTCCGCACCCGCTTCGACAAGAGCCGCCGCGCCCGCCCGAGTCGCCACATTGCCACCGACCACCTGGATCCGGTCACCGACCTCGGACTTGACCTTGGCCACCATCTCCAGCACCTGTACCTGGTGACCATGCGCGGTATCCACCACGAGGACGTCGACACCGGCGTCGGCCAGCGTCATGGCCCGTGACCACGCGTCCTCGCCGACTCCGACCGCGGCGCCGACCAGCAGCCGACCGTCGCGGTCCTTGGTAGCGTTCGGGTACTGATCGGTCTTGACGAAGTCTTTGACGGTGATGAGGCCACGCAACCGCCCGTTGCCGTCCACGATCGGGAGCTTCTCCACCTTGTGTCTACGCAACAGACCGAGCGCGGCTTCGGCGGTCACGCCTTCCTGCGCGGTGATCAGCGGAGCCTTGGTCATCACATCGGCGACGCGCCGATTCTGATCCACCTCGAAACGCATATCGCGATTGGTGATGATGCCCACAAGAGCGCCGGTCTCATCCACCACGGGGAGCCCGGAGATCCGGAAGCGGGCGCACATCGCGTCGACTTCGGCGAGGGTATCGGTCGGACGGCAGGTCACCGGGTCGGTGACCATCCCGGCCTCGGACCGCTTGACCGTCTCCACTTGGGAAGCTTGATCAGCTGCCGAGAGGTTGCGGTGCAACACACCCATACCGCCAGCACGGGCCATGGCGATAGCCATCCGCGCCTCGGTCACGGTGTCCATCGCCGAGCTGACCAACGGGGTACGCAAGCGGATCTCCCTGGTCAGATGGCTGGTAGTCGCCACAGAGCTGGGGATCAGATCCGAAGCGGCCGGCAACAACAGCACATCGTCGAAGGTGAGGCCGAGCATGGCTATCTTGTTCGGATCGTCGCCGCCCGTAGGAGGGCGGACTGCAATTCGTTCGCCCGATACGGGATTACTCATTCGGATCGACCCCTCCTGAACGTCGATAGCGACCGGGACCGGAGGAACCCGGCTCCGTGACGGCTGATGGAATGGATGGCGGCGCTCGGCGATGGTGCTGTCGGTCCGCCGGAGCTTCGCTCAATGGTATCTGTACGGTTAACTCGCCGACGAAGTGAGCCCACCACCAAAACTGGCAGGGCGCAGCGCTGGCGCAGATGGCCCTGTTCTGCGTACCGTGGGGATGTGCGTGACCATCTACCACCTGGCTTGCCGCCGGATCCGTTCGCCGGAGATCCCTCCGACCCGTCCGCCGCGCTCGATGCTATCGAGCCCGGTGAACCGCTGGATCCCCATGAGCGCCTCGCGGTCGAGGAGGATCTCGCCGACCTCGCGGTATACGAGGCGTTGCTGGCCCATCGCGGTATCCGCGGGCTCGTGGTCAGCTGCGAAGATTGCAGGCAGGACCACTACCATGACTGGGACATGTTGCGTGCCAACCTGCTCCAGTTACTGGTCGACGGAACTGTCCGCCCGCATGAGCCTGCCTACGACCCCACCCCGGAGGCATATGTCACCTGGGACTATTGCCGGGGATACGCGGATGCCTCGATGAACGAGGCATTCCAAGGCGATGGATTCGACGGCTGAGACCGCTCAACCCCGAGACGGCTGTCCGTCCCTCTCCGTCGAGATTCGCCGCTGTGATCTTCGACGCACATGATCACTGCGGCGGGTGATTTGTGCGCGTCGGGGATCTACAGGTCAGCAGCAAGCAGGCAACGGCGAACCGGGGGCAGCAATGGATGCACGCGGTATCCGGTCTTCCGGTCGATAACCGGATGAGCGCCATCCCGACGATCGGGTATGCCGGAAGCTACGGCTGACTGCCACCCCGTGGCGGCACTGTGGAAAGCTCGGCATCCATCGAAGGTTCGGCGGTGGAAGGCCTCGGCGGTTGTGTCGTCGGATTCCCTGGCGGAGGCGTGTTCGTCGGCGGCTCGGCGCTCGTGGGTGGAACTGTGCTCACCGGCGATTGCGTGCTCGCGGGTGTCTGTGTGGTCGTAGGCGCGGTGGTCGGCGCAGGGGACGTGGTCGGTGTGCCGCTGTTCGGCGCGGTCGTATCCGTCGATTGTGATGGAGTGCCGGACCCCTCGACCGGCTGCTGCAGTATGGTCGGCCCGGTCTCGTCCGTCGTCGGAGTCGACGTTGTCGTCACGCTGCGGTCCGGGGTCGGGCGCGGATCAGTGGCCTCCGATGTTGTCGGCTCCAGCTGGCCTGCCAGCTCCGGCGATACCTTGCGCAGCTCTTCGAGCACACGCTGCCACTCGGCCGTCAGCTCGCCGCGCTTCTGCGAGTCACTGACCTGCGCGGTGTTCTCCTTGGCTCGCTCCAGACGTGACTTGGCCTGCATCGGGTTCTGCTCGACCAGAGCCGACGCCTCGTTCAGGGCGTTGTCCGCTCGCTGCACAACGGTCGTCTGGGCCTGCTCACTGAACACGACCTCCTTGACCGGCCACAGCGGATCGCCCGGCTCAGCACCGTAGGAGAACGCTGTCATACTGCCGACAACCAGAGCCAGCGCGGCCGCGGTCGCCGCGATCGGTCGAAGTAACCGCAGCTGCGCACCACTGCGTGTCCCGGTCCTGACCCGACGCGCACCGATTTCCTGGTTGACCGCCGCCACGATCGCATCCAAGTCCGGATCGGCGGGCATCGGAGCGCTGACCAGCTCCGCCCGCCAATCCGCGAGCAGTGTCGCGAGCCGGTATTCCTCGGCACTGTCGGTATGCACTTGGCCATCGCCCGCGATGGCGTCGATCAACGCATCGTCGCGGCGTACTGCGGCGATATCGACCGGACCGAGGTCCCCGAAAGACTCGGCGGCGTAGGGACCGCTGCTTCGCGCGCCGAGCCGCGCCTTCCAGTCGCCCCGACCGCGCTCGCCATCCCTAGCCATACATTTCACCTGCCCTCGCCACTTGTGACTTGAGTTTCGCGAGTGCCCTGTGCTGGGCCACCCGTATCGCACCCGCCGTGCTGCCCACGGCGGCTGCGGTTTCTTCCGCTGACAAACCCATGACCAAGCGCAGGATCAAGATCTCCCGATGCTTCGCTGGAAGCGTTGCGAGCAGACGATTCATCTGCCTGCTCGTCTCCGATTCGAGAGCTCGTTGTTCCGGACCCTGGTCGGTGGATATGACATCTGGTACTTCGGCCATCGCCTCAGCCTTGTTACGGGCGGCATTCCGGTGAGCGTCGGCGACCTTATGCGAAGCGATCCCGTAGACAAAGGCCATGAAAGGCCTGCCCTGGTCTTGATACCTGGGCAAGGCGGTCATCACAGCCAGGCAAACCTCCTGCGCAACATCATCCGCGGAGAGCTGCCCACGCTCCGCGGCTCCGATCCGCGCGCGGCAATAGCGCACCACCAGCGGACGGATCATCTCCAGTACCTGAGCTAGAGCGGATCTGTCACCCTGCGTAGCGGCAGCGACGGCGAGGTCCAGCTCTTCGCCCGTGTGCGTCATCGGCAGAGACATTCCTGGCGTTACATAGTGGCACGGTCCAGTAGCGACCAATGCTTCCACCGAAGGGGCGGAACGGATCCAACAATAGCGACCCACTGCCGAGAACCTGACAACGCGGTGGTCTCGGTATGACCTACCTCCCGCTCAGTGGGCGCAACACCCCACCGAAGCCTGCGATGAGTTCGGCGCACTCGGCCGCCTCCGCCCGCGCCTGTTCAGCACCGAGTCCCGTCCGCAACATGGCACAGGCCCACTGCAGCGGAAGCAGGCCCTGCTCCCGGCACTGCTCGGCGACCTCATCGGCCAACACACGAGATCGCTCCCGGTCGCCGCGGCCTGCCGCGGCCGCGGCGACCAATAAACGGGACTTGATCCGATGCCGCACCGATGGCGCATTCTCGGCCTGCTCCAGCGCGGCCGCCGCATGTTTACTCGCCACCTCGAAATCACTGGCCGCCAAGGCGGTTTCCGCGGATACCCAATGCCAGCGGACCGTGCGGCGCCAGCATGCGGGGTATTGCTCGGCTACTGCTGAGCTACGCCGGAGTAGCCGATCGGCCAGTGCGAGCCTGCCGGTGCCGAGCGCATCGGCGGCCAGCCCGGTGAACGCGTCGCAGACAGCATCGGCACGGCCGGGAAGGCAATCGGTGGGCACATCGTGGACTTGTTCAGCACCGGCAGCCGTATCCACGGCATCGGCCGTAAGGATCAGCGCGGCGGCACGGCCGTCCGAAGCAGCGGCGCGCTCATGACTGCCGAGCTGACGCAGTAAGGACCCCTCCACACTTCCCGCCAGTGAGAGGAGTACGGGATCGGTACTGTGGTTACGTATCTTTCGCAGTTCGACTCGTGCCGCGGCGTAGCGCCCCTGGCCGCCGAGGACCACCGCGCGGTACCACCGACCGAGCGCGTCCGAGGCCGGTGGCAATTCGGCGAGCGAATGGCCAGGATGGGCGCCGAAGGCGGCTTCGGCGAGAACCTGGATATGCGGATCTTCGAGCGGAGCTGGTGCGGACACGGGCGCACTCTATCCTTCGCCGGACACGGACCGGGTGAGTGGAAGGCAGTGCACCACGGACCGGCAATCTCTCGGTTTTCGCCGCTGGGTCCGTGTTTCCATCAGGTAAATATAGCTCCGGCAACTGCCGAGCGCCGATGCCAGGAATTCATAGGCGTTTCGTGTAATTAACCTGCTCGTCCCGTTTCAGCCATCTGGGATCCATACCCCCGAACACAGTAAGCGGCACCGTGACCGCCCACACACTCCCACACCGGGAGTGTCATACCGGGACTCCATCGAGAAAATCGCTTCTACCTGCGCAAACGACAGAATTTCCGACGCAGGACCAACATCGAGATGCCGGTCAACCAACTAGTATCACCGAAAACGATACGAAAAGTAAATAGTGCAGAGGTTAAATTTGGCGGCACGAGATTCCAGGAACTGCCGCATCGAACTATTGACGTAATTTCGCGACTGGACATAACGTAACTCATCGCCGCGAACGGCGCCGCGCGAAATCGCAGCGACCACGGAGGCCCCACCCCCGGAGACCCACGGGGGCCTCCGGATGTCTCCAGCCGGCGCGACATCAGGGCCCAAAACTGTTGCAGAACAACTGCTCGACAACGCTGACGAGCTCGCACCACGAGGAGTTCACCATGCCCATGCCGACCCACCTACCTGGCCCCAATGCCGATGTCTGGGATTGGCAGATGAGAGGATCCTGCCGCGGGCAGGATTCCGCGGTGTTCTTCCACCCCGATGGCGAACGTGGCCGGGCCCGCACCGCGCGTGAAATGCGCGCCAAGGAGATCTGCCGCACCTGCCCCGTGCTCCTGCAATGCCGTGCGCACGCACTCAAAGTCAGCGAACCTTATGGCATCTGGGGTGGCATGTCGGAGACCGAACGCGAGATGCACGCTCGGCGTAATCGCCGCCGCATGGCCGTCTGAACGAATCCACCCCATCCGCTCGTCACCGGGCATCGAATGCCTAACAGACAAAAGGGCACCGCGACAAGCTCCGGGCGAGCCGATCACACAACACGGTAATCGGCTCAACACCGAGGTCAGCAGCGGGTCGATCGATCAGCCTCGATCGACCGGCTGCCGGTGACGCGAAGGATGAGGTCGTGCGGCTGCCGGTCCGCTGCCTTAGGGCAGTCTCGGCAGGCTCGCTCGCCAGACCTCCGGACCGTCGGCACTTTTCGCGCCTCCCACGCTTTAGGCACTCTCCGTGCTTTCCACGAAGACGGGGCCGCGGCCAGTTCGCGGTACCCCGCCGAAAGGAGGTCATAGCAACCCGCTACGGTGGTGACTGATGACACAGAATGGAGCGTTGTGACAGCGCGGCCGCCAGCCGCAGAGGGCGACTCGTTCCGCAGAGAAGCCTTCCCACCCAGAGTGGATTCCGCGGTGACGGCACGCGCAGCCGAAAGCATCGAGCTCGCTGAACTTTTGCATCGATGTGGCCGAGCCGACCAGGAAGCATTCGCCGAACTGTACGACCGGACGTCCGCGCGCGTCTTCGGTCTGGTGCTGCGTATCCTGCACGATCCTGGATACGCGGAAGAGACCACACAGGAGGTCTACCTGCAGATCTGGCGGACGGCAGCGAGTTTCGATCCGGCGAAGGGCTCAGCGGTGACCTGGTTGATGACCCTGGCGCACCGCCGCGCCGTCGACCGCGTCCGCACCGAGCAGGCACACACCCAGCGTGAAGTCACCTATGGCATAAGGGTTCTCGGAAACGAGTTCGATGAGGTCACCGAAGAGGTCGAGCGCAGGCTCGAACAACAGGCCGTCCTGGCGAGTCTGGCTACCCTGACACAGACACAACGGGAAGCGATCTCGCTGGCTTACTACGGAGGGCGAACTTATGCCGAAGTAGCGGCCTACCTCGATGTAGGGTTGCCTACTGTGAAATCCCGGATACGGGACGGATTGACACGACTGAAGAAAAGTTTGGGGGTGACGTGAGATGAACAGCCGCCAGATGGATCTCGCGCACACCGTCGCGCTCGGATCGATCGACGACGGAGACCGCCATGAAGTACAAGAGCTGCTCGACAATGAGGACCCCGCACTACGCACGGAGTTCACCGAGGAAGTCGGGAATACCCGAGAAGCTCTTTCCATTCTCGCCACCGCGAGTGCGACCACTCCACCTCAGGCACTGCGGGCTCGCCTGCTCGCAGCCATCGCTGCCGAACAACCGCCAGTGGCCAGCTGAAAGCCGCCTTTCCCGCTGCTCTCGACCAGAGCCGAGAACAGCGGGCCACGCGCGGGCAACGATAAGGCCCCTGAACCACGAAGGCCCCCGAACCACATGGCGTTCGGGGGCCTAGAGCGCGCAGGGCGCGAACAGCGCCGTGCTCAGTGCGCGTGGCCGTGGTGGTTGTGCTCGTCCTGCTCTTCGGCGGGCTTGTCGACCACAGCGCTCTCGGTGGTGTTGGATATAAGCCATGTCGGCAACGCCTCCGAGGGCACTGGTGGTAATCAGATTGAGCAAGGTCACAGATACCACCACGTCACCAGAGCGCCAACTTGCGGAGTGTCACACGATCTGCGAAAAGCGCGGTTACGAAGTCGTCGGCATCGCCGAAGACCTGGACGTATCCGGTGCTGTGGACCCGTTCGACCGGAAGAAGCGCCCACGCCTGGCGCGCTGGCTCCATGGCGAGCACCTGGACGACAACGGCAACCCGGTGCCGTTCGAGGTCATCGTCGTGTACCGAGTAGACCGGTTGACCAGATCAGTTCGTCACCTTCAGAAACTGATGGCATGGGCCGAGGACCACGAGAAACTCGTGGTGTCCGCCACCGAACCGCACTTTGACACGTCGCTGCCGTTCTCCGCTGTCTTGATCGCGCTTATCGGCACCGTTGCCGAGATGGAACTGGCGGGAATCTCCGAACGTAACGCGTCCGCAGCCCGCCACAACATCCAGGCGGGCCGCTATCGGGGATCGACACCACCATGGGGATACGTCCCGAGTGACGGCACCGGAGAGTGGCGGCTGGTAAAGGACAAGGGCCAAGCCGACATCATCAACGAGGTTGCACGCCGTGTGATCGAGGGTGAACCGCTACAGCGGATCGCCCATGATCTGACTCGACGCGGCATCCCGACGCCCAAAGACAACTTCGCCAAGCAGCGTGGACGCGAGATCAAAGGCCGTGAGTGGAGCGTGACCCAGCTGAAACGGTCACTGCTCAGTGAGACCATGCTCGGGCACGCGGTGTCCGGCGGGACCGCTGTCCGAAACGACGACGGCTCCCCTATCGTCCGGTCCGAACCGATCTTGTCCCGAGAGATATACGACCGCGTAGCGGTAGAGCTGTCCAGCAGGGCACAACGAGGTGAGCCGAACAAGCGCACCAGTTCACTGCTACTGGGAGTCATCTACTGCGGAAACCCATGCCTGCATAAGCGACAAGGCGACGAGTGCCCCGAGGGTTGCACGGGCACTTGCGACGAACCCGTGTACAAGTTCAACGGTGGCAGCCACAGCCAGTTCCCCCGGTACCGGTGCCGCACGATGACCCGAGCATACAAGTGCGGCAACCGCACGATTCGGGCCGATCAAGCCGATGCACTGGTTGAGCGGACCATCCTCACTCTGCTCGGATCATCCGAACGGCTGGAACGCATCTGGGATGCAGGCGAGGACCATTCCGCCGAACTCGCCGACATCAACGACGAGCTAGTGGACCTGACCGATCAACTCGGCGTGAGCGCATTCCGCGCAGGCACACCACAGCGCGCCAAGCTCGACGCCAGGATCGCAGGCTTAGCCGAGAGGCAGGCACAGTTATCCTCTGAGGCAGTGATACCCGCTGGCTGGAAGTGGCTTCCCACCGGGGAACTGTTCGGCGACTGGTGGGGCCGACAGGATCTCACGGGCCGGAACATCTGGCTCAGATCCATGGGTGTGCGTGCACGTTTCAAGCGCGACGACGAGACCCTGTACATCGACCTGGGGAACCTGAACGACCTAACGGCAGGGCTGAAGCCCGGTCCGGCAGCGCAGAAGACAGCGGCGACCTTCGCGACCATGCAGCGGGAAGGTATCCAGGGCATCATGTTCCCGGACTCTGATGAGATGCCGACTCCGGTCGAGGGCTATACGTGGATTCAGCCAGTAGACGGCGTGTGGGTGTTCACATCGGAGGCTCTGCTTGCCGACGCCGCTGAGCGGCGGGAGTTGCGCCGCGAAAAGATTGCGGCAGATTTCCTCGATGGACCTGCCGACTGGGATGAGGACTGAGGGTTAGTCACTGTGAGCAGTACTGATGATGTGTTGGCGTTTGCGCTGGCAGTAGTGAAGCCGGGCGGTAACGCCATGCTGTTGAACGAGAACAATTCCGGGGGTGAGTGGGTTTCGGTTGAGTCCGCTGTGGAGTCGGGCCGTGCGTTCATGGTGAACGTGAAGTCCTCCTTGGCAGTGTTCGACCTGGACACCGCTGAGTTGGTGAAACGCGGCGAGCGACTTCGGGAGTGGGCCGAAGCCGAGGGGCTTCCGTGGTTACTCGTGGCTTCCGGTAGGGAAGATCACCAGCACCTTTACATCCGGTCCGAGTATCGGGACCGGGTTCTTGACCAGGCGAGCCTGCTCGGTATCCCGAAGGATGCTCATAGGCACAACAAGGGGATTCGTCCTCCGTTGGCTCCGCATCGGAAGGGTTTGAAAGGGGCTCTGATTGCCCCGGAGACGGTCCAGGAAGCGCTGGAGGTACTTGGACCTTCCGAGCGTGACGGCTCGAAGCAGCGGGAACTGTCGGCGTCGCTGTGGTCGTTGATCAAGAACGGCGATACACAGGGCTGCTACAGCGGCCGTTCTCCGATGGCGCTGGCGATTGCCTCCGGGCTTCGCCGGGCCGGGTGGAACTTCTCCGATTTCCAAGGGTTGATGTCCGACCGAAGGAACGCGGGAGGGGCGAAGTACCACGCCCTCGAGGACGGCGAGGGCAACGAGAATCCGGATGACTTCTTGGTCCGGACGTGGGAGAAGGCAGCCGATCAGCTGAGCCCGGAGGAGATCATTGCCGAGATTGCGACTGTCCGGGCGGTAGTCGAGTCTGCCCCGTGGCCGGGCAGGACCGGGAAGACCGATCAGGCAGTCATGTTCGCGCTGTGCCTGTTAGGCACGACTTCAGGCACTACGGCTCCGACGTTCGGGTCTCGCCGTATCGCTGAGGTGGCGCAGATCGAGGACAAGACGGTCCGCAAAGCATTGGGTCGTTTAGTGTCGGCTGGTTGGCTGGTACGGGTGAAGGCATCCAAGGAGGGGGATGCCGATACCTACCGGTTCGGCCCTCAGGTGGACAAGATGACCGCACTTATACCGTCCCCCCATATAGTTAAAAAGGATAAGTGCGGTAGTTCTGACCAGATTGATGGTGAACGGGTGCTGCTACACCCGTTGTTCAGGAATGGGTCTGCCCTGGGTAAAGGCACAGGACAGACATGGTTGATCCTTACTGGTCTTCGCCGTTCGGCTACGGCCAAGGAGCTTGAAGAAGCGGGAGCCGGGAAGCGGCGAACCGTTGATCGTCATCTGAAGATGTTGGAGAAGCACGGCTTAGCCGTGAAGTCAGGTACCAAGTGGACAGCCTCCGGTGATGCTCGGAGGCTGGATGAACTAGCGATAGAGCTTGGTGCTGTGGAACGTTCCAAACGTCAGCTGGAACGGCATGAGCGGAACCGCGAAGGTTTCCAGACTGCTCTCCGGTTGAAGGATGCTCGCCAAGCCGGAGCCGAGGAAGCTCCGGCCGTGGAGTTCATTCCGCTCACTGACGAGGAGATAGCAGAGCTTCAGGAACAGTGGGAAGAGGAGAAGCGCCGACGCTGGGAGGAGGAGCAAGCATTGCTCAGTCAGCTAGGGCTACCTAACGAGTTGGGATAACCCCCTGGGGGTACAACCCTCCCTCGGGTTGTTGGCCTGTTCTCTGGCATACAGGGGCCACGCGTGTGCACCCCCGGGGGGAGCGGGGGTGCTCGTCTTCCGGTGGACCCGGATGTCAATCGGTCAGCGTGGCGTACCAGCTGGGGGCTTTTTCGTGCCTTTATGAGGTCAGTGTCTTGCGGACCAGTCGCACTACGAAGAAGATGCCGATACCGAGTACCAGGAACACCCCGGCCATGATCACCGGCAGCGCGGATGAATCATGCCTGCCGATGCACTCCCCGTATCTGCTCGTGCTGCTGCATGTGACTTCCCCAGTCTTATCCGCGATGAACAAGCACAGCTAGGCACTGGGGGGTCGGTAAACCAGCCGTTACGCCGTCTGGATGTAGAAAGCTAACCCGTAGTCAAGGATGATCTTGCGTGAGACGCCAGCGAGGATATCGGCTACGTAGATCACCACATGCGCGTATTCGGCGATCGGCTCCGGGTACGGATTCGGGATCGTGTAGTGGTGTTCGGAGGACTTGTTGCTTGAGTGGGAGCTGTACGGCGCGGCGACCCGGTTACCGTCCACGGTGACGGTCAACTCCACCGGATGGTTGAGCATTGACACCGAAGGGTCAATAGATACGGCGGCATACGAGAATTGGAGCCCCAGCTGTGTTGACAATATCGGTGTCAGCCAGGACCGGACTCCGCCCTCACCGTTGCTGACGAACGTGGGATCTGTGTGTCTCCCGATGGTGGTGGGGCTACCCCATGCATGGTTGTTGATGGTGTCTGACATAAGCGTGGTGTCCTTCCGGGAAGTGGTGTGGATACCAGTCTCCCCTCCCGCGCGGACGGGAGGGGAGGTTAAGTGTGGATCAATCACTCGATGTAACAGGAGACCGTGTACTCATCCTCACTGATGATGGAGCCCTCAGTCGATCCGGCCCGGATCGTCGCAACCAGCCGATACGTGGTCTCTGCATCGCTGTCGCACGATGTGGTTTCATGCACCGAGATATTAGGACTACCCTGCTCATACCCTTGCGATTTCGCCGTGTCGACCGTAGTGAACATGATCCAGTGGTGCCCCCGTTGCAGGCTCACCTCGACCCTGTGCGGTGTCCAGCCGGTTCCGCCACAGATACTAGTGACACCCCACTCCAGCACCCCGTTGACCTCACGGGGAGGGTGCCAAGAGCCGACACAGCCGCCGTCAGCGGCGGACGCGGGGGCGGTAGGAAGCATCACGGCCGCGATGCCGATGATGCTGACCGCGAAGATCTTCCAGGCTATACGCATGACGAATGTCCTTTGATCGGCGGGAGGATGCTCCGTGCGTAGGTGACTTCAGGAGTCACGGTGATCACGTCGGCGAGCTTCACCAGCTCGGCAGGCACTTCCGTGCCGAAGTGCTCGACACCGGGCACCAACACGGCCTTGGCGTCGGCGTCCCATACCTGGTTCATCAGCTGCACGACCGGGTTATCGGTCCATGGGCCGAAAACCACGGTTTTCGCCAGGTCGTATCCCAGCCGTTTCGCCAGGCTCCGTATCTGGGTTTCGTGCCAGGTCTGGGAGATGCCGGATACATCTCGGCGTAAGTAGCCGAGCGCTGTCGGTCTTGACCTCATCCGAGGTCCTGATACGCCGGACGGTCGGCTATCGCGTGGCCCTGATCGGTGATGCTGCATAGCCGCGCCATGGTCAGCGGCTTTGTGAGTACTGATTTCGATAGCGCGGCAAGCGCTTTCGCTTCGGTCTGGGTGAGTGGCACAACGACCCCCTCGAGCTGTTCATGGGTGGTTTGGCAACTCGGGGTCGGGGTGAGGGCACCGGCCCCGAGCGCCTGAACTTGAAGGTACGAACAGGCGTCTGGGTCGGTCCATGAGTATGCAAAAACTTGCCGGATTTGGGTCGCATCAGCGCATAATGGGGCTAGTAGGAAGTCTTTGCACACTGCTGGACAGGATGGTTGATCATGCAGTTACGTTTCCTCGGCAAGGCTGGCTCGAAGACTGGAGACTGCCCCACCCTCTACGCCACGGACCGGGATACCTATCTAGTGCAAGCGTGGAAGACCCCGACACCGGAAACGGTGGAGCTGCCACACCTGCTACTCGGCTTCTCCGGCCCAGATACGTTCATCGGAGCCACTATGACGGATACCGGTCGGGGGACGTTCAGGCTGAGGGGTCGGCCCGTTGCCGAACCTGAGATGCTAGAACAGCTCAACCTTGCCGACGATGAAACAGTGATCGAAGTACCAATGGTCCGGAGGAATTTCTACGGTGGAATTACGGCAGAATAACCCTTGGCCTGATCTCTTCCGGGAAGTCAAGCAGTCAGCTTTCCATATCGAAGTCAGGGATACATACGCCGTACCGAGCGAATCGGAGCCGTTACGGCGATTCCTAGCCGGTGAGCCATCATTGAATAATTCAGAAGAATTCTGGAATTCATGGGGTTCTCTGGTGAAGGAAACGAAAGACCGTGGTGTTGTGGTCGGCAGAATCCGTGTAGTCACTGTTCCGCTCAGCGATTACCAGAGGTGGCTACTGACCGAGACCGGCGATAATATCGAGGCAGGAGAGGACATCCGATACCTGCCCCGTCATCTCGCCGGAGATGTGCCACAGGATGATTTCTGGTTGTTCGATGACGAAGTAGTAGGCTTCAACCTAATCGACGCAGATGGTAAACCAGCCGGAGCGTCAGTAACCACCGATCCGGGAATCGTTTCTCACTGTCAGCGAGTGAAAGAACAGCTCTGGTCGCTGGCTACACCATTTTCTGAATTTCAGCCGTGACTAGTTCGGCACAAGAGGCTCGGGAAGCTCTCGGTAAACGTCTACGGGAAATCCGGCGACGCGCCGGTATCACCGGCCGAGAGCTTGCCCGGCGCGAAGGGTGGCACGAATCCAGAGTATCGAAAATAGAATACGGCATTCTTCGGCCATCCGATGCCGATATCCGAGCGTACTGCACTCACGCAGGTGCAGAAGACCAGGTAGAGGACCTTCTAGCCAGTCTGCACAACGTCGACTCTGCTTATATGGACTGGAGGCGTGTTCTCGCTTCCGGAACGAAACGACGACAGCAGCAATCAATCAAGCTGGAAGCAGAGGCGAAGCAGATACGGAACTGGCAGCCTCAGATTATCCCTGGATTACTCCAGACGGCGGATTACGCTGAGTCCATCCTCCGCTGTGGAATCGATTTCTATCAGATACCTGATGATATCAATGGGGGTGTCTCCAAGCGGATGGAGCGGCAACGGGTTCTCTATCAGCGAAGCCACAGTTTCCATTTCCTTATAGCGGAACAAGCCCTATATACGACCGTAGGTAGCGATGCTGTCATGCGAGGACAGCTCGATCGGCTTCACTCAATCATCGGAATGCCACGAGTAGCGTTGGGAATTGTGCCCGCGATGGCGGAGGCTAAGACTGCTATTGAGAATTTCGTGATGTTCGACAACCGTATGGTAAAAGTCGAAGGACATACCGCAGAGATTACTATTACCCAGCCTCGGGAGATAGCGCTCTATGGTCGCGCCTTCGATATCCTGTCGAGTCAATCTGTCACAGGTGATGCAGCACGGATACTGATACAGAAGGCGATAAACGCTCGGACCTAACCGCGAAGATCGCCCGTCTCTAAGCGATTGGACTTGCGTACCCATATCCGAGCATGGGTTGGGTTGATTTCGTGGCTTAGAAACGAAAATAGGCCCCGGTTTGGCCGGGGCCTATGTCGTATCCGTAGTCAGTTCTCCGACAGATACCGATAAATAGTCGCTCGGGAGCATCCGAGCATCTTCGCGATATCCGGTGCGCTGATCCCCTTAGCTCTCAGCTCTCGAGCCTTAGCGGCGTCGCCATCGTTGACCTTGCGAGGCCGTCCGCCCTTGCGGCCGTTAGCCGCTGCGGCCGCCAGTCCGGCCCGAGTCCGTTCGATCATCGTGTCTCGCTCGAGCTGGGCGAATGCGGCCATGATCGTCAGCATCGCCTTGCCCATCGGTCCATCGGTGTGCAGACCTTCGGTGACGCTGCGGAAGCCGATACCGCGCTCTGTCAGTTGCTCGATCAGCTGGAGCACATGAACAGTGTTGCGGCCCAGCCGGTCCAGCTTCCATACCGTGAGTACATCACCCTCGCGAAGGTGGTCCAGGCACCGATCCAGTTCCGGTCGTTCGGTCTTGGTACCGGATACGCCGTGGTCGGCGAAGATACGTTCGGCACCAGCCGATTCGAGTGCGTCTAGCTGAAGCTGTGGGTCTTGGTCGGTAGTGCTGACTCGTGCGTATCCGATGACTGCCACTGATTCGTTCCTGTCTCATAATCACGTCGATCTAGCGATTTTGAGACTATAGGTTATGAGACGGGTTTTCAAGACAGTTGTTTCGGAAGTTCCTCGAGGACAACGAGAGTCCGACCGAGGGCGGTCTCAGTCGCAACAACCGATCGTTTTTGAGACGCTGGGTACCGACGAGGCTAGCGTATATATCAACCAATTAGGGAGGGGTGCAATGGAAGACGAGTTGATCTACTTCTCTCAGACCAAGGCTCAGGGGTTACTTGCCTCGAACGGACACCTCACTCGGGGCTTGAAGTTTGATAAGGGCACATTGGAAGGCAGCCTAGGAGTGGTAAAGGCGTCCGCAAGCATCCAGTCCAGGGAGTACGCTCTGCAGGTTAATGCGTCCGTTGTGAAACGCCTTGAGCTCGAACTTTTCCGCAACGGTGATGTGTTCGATATGGACGGCGACATGGCGGATGGCCTGCAACGGGGTGCATGGTTCAGGTTCTCTCGACCTATGGCATTCGGTGAGGCGTTCAGGGACGCTGGGCTGCCGGACCGAGAGCCTGAGGCGCTGTACTTCGTGGATATGCCCGATGAACCTCCTCAGTGCAGACTGTTGATGTTCGGCTCGCTCCATCACCGGATCTCCTCAGTGCCAGTTGAGAATGGCAACCGGACAGGATCGGGCACTGACAAGATCTGGCGTTGGTGGGAGGAACACAGCGCTGGCAACGGAGAGGTCAATCCCCTGACCTTTCGGCAGGACTACGGTGGTTTTCATCCGGTTTATGAAGCTGCATACGACTTGCTGATGATGGGCGGTGAATCTGGTTGCGGCATGATGACTGGACTCGCCCGAGTCCTTGATCTTCCGTATCACGACCCGGAGCATGCGCCGGAACGTGAGTTGCGGTTGGTCGTTGCATCACCGTTGTTCGTGAGGTACACCGCTCCGCAGCCAAGGTCGGATACGACAACCGCTCAGAAGTTCAGGCGACTGTCGACCTGGAAGCGCCTTCGGCTGGCGATAAGGCCTCACCGGATCTATGAGTTGTGACATGCGAGAGCACCGAGTTGGCTGGGCATATCTGTGACAGGCAAGGCTCGGCGCATCGACAAGTCGAGATCAGCATCCAGAACCCCAGGGGGTATCCCCTCCCCCGCACCCCCTTGAATCGGGGCGTTATGCGGTATCGAGGCCCTGTACGGGTTTTCAGGCCGCTGAGCTGGGGTTTTGTGTAGCAGTGATGGTTGTTGCCGGGTTCCAGGGAAAGATACCCCCTATTGCTGTGTGTATACCCCCTGCTTATCGGGGGTTTCGGGGCTCGCGGGATGTCGGCCGCGGACCTGGTGGAGGTATAGAAAAACCCAGGCCGTGGCCTGGGCTTCTCGGGTGCGATCAGCTGTCAGAGTGTGCCTGGCACTCCGAGCAGCTGGCGAGCGTTTACGCGCCCGTACTCGTCCACCGTGAGCCGGAAGCGGCCCGAGTCCACTTGACTGGCTAGTCCCACGAAGAGCCAGACTATCGCCCAAAACCCGCATGTAACGAGGGTAAGGAGCAAGTGCAGGATGTGGTTGGTGTGGCCTCTGCGGAGGACTACAGCGGATGCTTCGCCCATCTCGAGGACTTGACCGCCTTGTGCGATCTCGGCGCTTATAGCGGTGTTCAGTATGTGTTGGCGGTATTCGGGGCTTAGCGGTTGCACGGGTTGGTTTCCCCCTTGGTGGAGTGCTCGGTCGGCTGTGTGACGGTAGCAAATCGCCTGATCGCCAAAGAAGATGTTTCGCACTGCGCGGACTGAGTCATCAGGGGGTGCAGTCCGGGGTGGACACGGGCCGCTGTGGCCCGTTATGCGGCTCCCTGGCTATGTGTTTGGAGATTTCAGCCGAGAAAGCAGAAGCCCTCTGGTCATCAGACCAGAGGGCTTCTCACTGTGCGCTATGTCAGTGCTGGTGGCCGTGAGCCTGGGAGTCCTCGTCCTGGCTTACACTCTCGACAACAGCGCTCTCGGTGGTGAGCACCATGCGCGCGACCGAGGCCGCGTTCACGACGGCCGAACGAGTCACCTTCACCGGGTCGACGACACCGTCGGCGAGCAGATCGCTGTAGCTGAGCGTGGCGGCGTTGAAGCCTTCCGCACCCTCGGTCACCTTGCTGACCACTACGGCGCCGTCCAGGCCCGCGTTGGTGGCGATCCAGTACAGCGGCGCCCGCAATGCGGTGCGCATGACCTCGACGCCGATGGCCTCGTCACCGGACAACGAATCGCGCAGCGCGACCAGCTTGCCGCTCGCCTGCACCAAGGCCGTACCGCCACCGGGCACGATGCCTTCTTCGACAGCGGCCTTGGCCGCGCTCACCGCGTCGTCGACCCGGTACTTGCGCTCCTTGAGCGCGGTCTCGGTGGCCGCGCCGACCTTGATCACCGCGACGCCGCCTGCCAGCTTGGCGAGCCGCTCTTCCAGCTTCTCGCGATCCCAGTCGGAATCGGTGGTCTCGATCTCGCGACGCAACTGCGCGACGCGGGCCTCGGTATCCGCCTCGGAGCCCGCGCCCTCCACAATGGTGGTGTCGTCCTTGCTGACGACAACGCGACGCGCCTTGCCGAGCAGGTCGAGACCCGCATCACGCAAGGAAATACCCAGGTCGGGATTGATAACGGTGCCACCGGTCACTACAGCGAGATCGTCGAGGAACGCCTTGCGGCGATCACCGAAGAACGGCGCCTTCACCGCAACGGCCTTGATCGTCTTACGGATCGCGTTGACCACCAGAGTCGACAGCGCCTCGCCCTCGATATCCTCGGCGATGATCAGCACTGGCTTACCGCTCTCGGCGATCTTCTCCAGCAGCGGCAGGAAGTCCGGCAGCGAGCTGATCTTATCGCGGTGCAGCAGGACGAATACGTCCTCGAGGACGGCCTGCTGGCGGTCGGGGTCGGTGATGAAATAGGGCGAGAGGTAGCCCTTGTCGAACTGCACGCCTTCGGTGACGACGAGGTCGGTGTGCAGCGTCGAGGACTCCTCCACGGTGACGACGCCGTCCTTACCGACGGTGGTCAGCGCTTTACCGACCATCTCGCCGATCTCCTCGTCCCGTGAGGACACCGTCGCGACCTGCGCGATGGCCTTCTCCCCCGAGACCGGAGTCGCCAGCGCGAGCAGCGCTTCGGATACCGCATCGGCGGCTTTGGCGATGCCGGAGCCGATGGCGATCGGATTCGCACCCGCCGCAACATTCTTCAGTCCCGCGCGCACCAGCGCCTGGGCCAGCACTGTCGCGGTGGTCGTACCATCACCCGCGACATCGTTGGTCTTGGTGGCGACACTCTTGACCAGCTGCGCACCGAGGTTCTCGAACGGATCTTCCAGTTCGATATCGCGCGCGATGGTGACGCCGTCGTTGGTCACGGTCGGACCACCGAAAGCCTTCGCGAGCACAACGTGCCGACCACGGGGACCGAGGGTGACCTTCACGGCGTCGGCGAGCTTGTCGACACCGCGTTCCAGAGCCCGACGAGCTTTTTCGTCGAACTCGATCTGCTTTGCCATGGGGTTTCGCTCCTGTACTGGATTACGGCGCTCCCGTGGCCCTTTGTGGTCGGGCAAGCTGCCGCGGCAGGGCCGTCGGTCACGCCGGTATGGAATTACGGCGCCCCCCGGGTCCTTTGCGGCTGGGCCCTTCATGGTCGGGCAAAACACCGCCGCAAGGCCCGTAGGTCACGCCGGCCAGGTCTCTGTGCCGGGTGTCAGTGCGGAACGCACTCCGCCCCGGGTCACAGAAGACACCGGGGCGGAACGCATGAGTGCCTGTTCGGCTACTTGGTGACGACGGCCAGCACGTCGCGCGCCGACAGGATGAGGTACTCCTCGCCCTGGTACTTGATCTCGGTGCCGCCGTACTTGCTGTAGATGACGGTGTCACCCTTCTGGACATCCAGCGGGATGCGCTTCTCGCCCTCGTCGTCCCACCGGCCGGGACCGACGGCGACAACGGTGCCCTCTTGCGGCTTTTCCTTCGCCGTGTCGGGGATGACCAGGCCGGAGGCCGTCGTCGTCTCGGCCTCATTGGCCTGGACGAGGATCTTGTCCTCGAGCGGCTTGATGTTCACGCTCGCCACGTTGAGCCCTCCACTTTCAGGGGATTCGGTCGTCCGGAACTGTTGTCCCGGACTCGTCGGTTCGGTCACGATGCCGACCCTGCGCATAGCCCCGTCGTCGCGGGTGCCGGGACCGCTGCCCAGTGGTCGATCTGCTGGCACAAGCACTACACACAGTGCCGACTAGCACTCTATACATGAGAGTGCCAGCGCTCAAGGTTGGGCGGTGCCAATCTTCGCGCGGCGCGCCCACGACACGCCCGGCTTGGCGATCAGTTCGAAAAACAGTAACGTTCGGATAACGGATTGTGACACTATTGACGACTGTCCGACTGCCGCCGTCCGGTTCCCTCGCTCGTCGTCGGTCGGCAAAGTTGTCGTCGGCAGACAAGGCCGAAGCCATACAGCCGAAGCACGCAGTACCGCACCCCCACCATCGTTTACCAGAAACCAGCCTCACCAGAGAGCGAATCCACGTGATCCATGACCGGTCCTCGCGACCCACCCGGACGAGGAGCCGGCTCGATTCCCGGTCTGGGTCGTATGTCATCCATGGAGTGGCCGCACCCTCCATCGGGTATGGCGGGCAACCCCATGACCATCCGCTCGGAGGGAGGTGAACATGCGAACATCCCTCGGCATCTCCGCCGGGGCCGAGGTCGTGTGTTCGGCGCTGGTCACCACCGCCTCCAACGGTGCCCAGAGTTTCGACTACCGCATCGTCTCCGCCGATGCGGCCAACTCCGATCTCGGCGATCTGGTGATGTCCTCGATAGAGCTGATGACCACTCGGCTATCGACCCCGACACCACGTGAGATCATTCCCCCGGTCGGCAGGCGTTTCGCGGGCACGCAGCACAATGCCGAGGCCGTGGCCGATCGCCCACTCACCAGCGTCGCGGTCGCCTACCGCAGCAAAGAGCAGGCCGTGATCATCCGCTCGGCCACCGGCAAGCACCATGAACCGCGCCTGGTCCCCGAAGGTACCGCCGCGCTGACCTATCTGCGGCATACCGGTCTGTTCGCTCGCTACAACACGATCGCCATCGTCGATCTCGGCGCGACCGGGCTCACTGTCACCGTCGCCGACCAGACCGACGGCTCCCTGCTCCGTTCCGATCGCACCGCGTCTGTCAGCGGTAGGGCAATCGACGACCTGATCTATCAGCATTTGGTGAACCTGCACTTCAACCGGCGTGGCACCCGCCCGAACCGCACCACGCTGACCAATCGGGGCCGGGCGGCCAAGGAACACCTGTCCATCGCACCCGCGGTCACGATCGACCATATCGCCGGACGGCCACTGAAGCTGACCAGAAACGACTTCGAGAAACTGATCGCCGATCTGCTGCGCACCATGGTGGTGTTCGTCACGACCGCGTTCGCCAAGGCGCCACAGCCACCCCAGGCGGTCGCGGTGATCGGCGGCGGCGCGAACATTCCCTCGGTGATCGATGCGCTCACCACCGCGCTGGACATACCGGTACTCACCGTGCCCGATCCGGAAGCCGTGACCGCCAAAGGCGCCGCGCTGGTAGCTGATTCGATGCAGCCCACAGCGCTCCCCGTAGGCACGAGCGGCGATGACACCCCCACCGAGACATTCGCCAAAGTATTCGGCACAGTGGCCGGTGCGATTGTGGTCGTCGGTCTGATCGTCGGTTACGGCGTGAAGACCTTCACACCTAGCTCGAACAACGAAGTATCCCCTGTCGGGACCACGAGCAGCACTTTCCCGTCTCCCTTGCCGGTCCTGCCATCAGCTCCTGTGATCACCACCACCGCCGATACCCCGAAGAGCGTCATCCGACCCACCGGTACCGGCGGCACGCAGGCCACCGGCACCCGCGAGCCACAGCGCGGGACCAGTATTCCGTCGAACACACCGGCGATCACCCCGACCCGGATCACGCTGCGCCCTGATCCGGATATCCCACCGATCCCATTCCCCGAATTGCTCGTCCCGATGCTCAGTGATCCGACTATCCCGCAGAGCAGTCCGGCCGATCCGGCACCAGAGGGCCAGAGCGCGGACCCGGCTCCAGAAGACAAGAACGCCGACCCCGCGCCGAGCCCAGAGACGTCCGTTACCCGTTCGGCACCCACACCACCGCCTCCGCCCCTGCCGCCGCGAGCGAACTCCGGATCCGCATCCAGGGGAATGCTCACCACACCGAGCTGATCCGATCACAGGTAGCCGGTGAGGCCCACGTCAGTGGACCAGACTGACCGCCACCGAAAGACCCGGATCGGTGGCAACCGTCAACGGTGACGGCGCCGCGCCGCCCGCGATCACATGCGCACCCAGCGCAGCGATCATCACGCCGTTATCCGTGCACAACCGAGGCTTGGGCACGCGTAAGGTCAAACCGGCCGCAGCGCAACGCTCCTCGGCCATCGATCGGATCCGCGAATTGGCCGTCGCGCCGCCACCGAGCACCAAGGTGTCGACACCGGTATCCCTGGCCGCCCTGACCGCTTTCATAGTGAGCACATCGGCAACCGATTCCTGGAACGACGCCGCGATATCAGGAATGGGCAGGTCCGCCGCAGTGCTGCCCCGGCGCTGCGCCGCCTCCACATAGCGGGCCACCGCGGTTTTGAGCCCCGAGAAGGAGAAGTCGTAGCGTGGATCACGCGGACCGGTCATACCTCTTGGAAATGCGATAGCGCGTGGATCACCCGTCGTAGCGGCGGCATCCAGCGCAGGGCCACCAGGAAAACCCAGCCCGAGCAGGCGCGCTACCTTGTCGAATGCCTCACCAGCCGCGTCATCGACAGTGCTACCGAGTTCGACGATCGGATCGGCCAGATTCGTGACATGTAACAGATGAGTGTGCCCGCCGGAGACCAGCAGCGCCACGCACGGCGGCATCGGACCATGTTCGAGGGTGTCCACCGCGACATGTCCGCCGAGATGATTGAGCGCGTAGAAAGGTATATCCCAGGCCGCCGCATACGCTTTCGCCGCCGCGACGCCGACCAGCAGGGCACCGGCCAAGCCGGGTCCGATGGTCACCGCCAGCGCATCCGGTTTGACGATGCCCGCCGCGGACAACGCGCGGCGCATCGCGGGCACGATCGCCTCCAGATGTGCGCGCGAAGCGATTTCGGGGACCACACCCCCGAAGCGCGCATGCTGGTCGACACTAGAGGCGACCTCATCGGCAAGCAATTCACACGTGCCGTCGGGATGTGCGCGAACGATGCCGACACCGGTTTCGTCGCAGGAACTTTCGATACCCATGACGATCACGACAACACCTCGTCCGATTTACCGGCACACCACTTACGGTCCACGCTGGACAATGCGGGGCGGCGCATCGTGTATGCGTCGGCGCCACTGGGATGGTAATAGTCCTTGCGCACTCCGATGATGTGGAAGCCGTGCTTATCGTATAGCGCGATCGCGGGCGCATTATCGGTGCGCACCTCGAGGAATACCGGGCCACCGCGCCGGTCCGCCTCCACGAGCAACGCTTCGAGGAGCAGGGTCCCGATGCCCGCACGATGACAGTCCGGGTCGACGCCGATATTGCGTACCTCGGCCTCGGGGTGCGCGGCATCACCCAACAGGGCGATACCCGCGTAACCGACCACGGAGCCGTCGGCGTCGCGCGCGATGATGTAGCGGTTGTACGCCCAGCTCAGTTCCGACTGGAATGCCACCGCGACCCAGGGGTTGTCCTCGGGGAACAACATCTGTTCCAGTTCGACGCAGCGCACGATATCGGCAGGGGTCATGGGCTCGATTCGGAAAGCCACCGGTGTCACGCTCCCGTCCGGTCGAGCCTGCGATAAGCGTTCTCCACCGCGTCCGGTCTGCGCAGATACATCGGAACCAGCTGGGCGGGCACTGCGCGAGCGAGTAGCTCGGCCGCGGCCACCCGTACCAATCCGGCGGGTGAGGGTGTTTCGACCGGGAGCACGGGAAGATCGAAGAAATCGACGTGTGAAGCGGATCCGGCGATCGCCGTGGCCTGCCCGGCATAGAGGTCGGTGGGTTTACACACCTCGGGTCCGGCCACCCGCGTACCCGCGCGATACCGCGCCCAGTACACCTCGCGCCTGCGCGCATCGGTTACCACGAGCAACTCGGCGGCCGGCGGCCGCTCGACCGAGGGAAGCACGGCAGGGTCCAGCGCCGCGTCCACAGCGATCGCGTCGAGACTGCATACCCCGTACACCGGGATGCTGAGCGCGTCACCGAATGCGGATGCGGTCGCCATACCGACGCGCAAGCCGGTGAACGGACCCGGACCGGCACCGACCACGATCGCGGCGATATCGGTCCTGGAACGGCCTGACTCGGCGAGGCATTCGAGAATCTGCGGGGTGAGCACCTCGGCGTGCGCACGGGGATCGACCCGTACCCGGGAGGCGACGGTATGCGTCCGGACCGGATCAGCCAGATCGGTGCCCTGCTCCAGATCCACCAGTCCCGCTGTCACGGCGGGTGTCGCGGTGTCGACGGCTAATACAAGCATGATTGGCCTAACGATACCGGGTGGTAGCGGTCACCGACGCAGAGCTACCTGATGGCTAATCCACCCATTCCCAGATCGCGGTGCGCACATCCGAATCCGGCTCACGAGACAGCAGCACCCGCAGATGCCGCTCGGTGAGGTGTTCCACCACCCCGCGGCCCCACTCCACCACGACCACCGCCTGCTGCAGGTCGGTGTCCAGGTCCAACGCGTCCAGCTCATCCAGATCGCCACCGAGACGATAGGCGTCCACATGCACCATCGGCACCGGGGGCGCACCCGCACGGTGCCCGGCACGATGCTGACGGGCGATGATGAAGGTCGGTGAGCTGACCCGGCCCTGCACGCCGAGCCCCTCGGCGATGCCACGGGTGAGCGCGGTCTTACCCGCGCCGAGCGGACCGTCGAGCACCACCAGGTCTCCTGCGCGCAGATCGGTGGCCAGTTCACGGCCGAGTGCCTCGGTATCGGCGACCGTGGGCAGAATCCGTTGCCACCGTTCAGTCACCGGCCACCTCCGAAGCTCTCCGCAGCACCGATGCGACCGTGCCCGCCGCAGCCGACAATCGATGGGATACGACAGCGACGATGTCCTGACGTTGTATACCGGTCGCCAGCTGTGGACCGATCATTCGGCACCGCCGATATAACGCCGAACAGCCCGACCACGTGGCGCGCACACCACTTCGTAGTGGATGGTGTCGAGCAGATCCGCCCACTCCTGAGCACTCGGCCGGACACCGAAAAGGACAGCGATATCCCCTTCCCGAACACCCGTCGCGTTGTCCCCGAGATCGACAACGAACTGGTCCATACACACCCGGCCGATGTTCCTGCGTCTGGCGCCGCCGAGCCAGACATCGAATCGTCCGCTCAGACCACGGAGCACACCGTCGGCATAGCCGGCGGGGATCAGCGCGACGGTGGTGTCGTGCGGTGCGATCCATTGGTGCCCGTAGGAGACCCCTTCCCCCGCGGACACCTGTTTGACCAGCGCTACCTGAGCCTGGAAGGTCATTGCCGGACGCAGGCCGAAGTCGTTGTCCGGTATCGGGGACAGGCCGTACACGGCGATACCTGGCCGCACCAGGTCGAAAGCCATATCGGGACGGGTCAGAGTGGCAGCCGAATTGGCCAGGTGCACCAGATCCGGCGCCAAACCGTACTCCTTGGCCAGGGCGATCGCGTCCAAGAACCGGGTGCGTTGCACAGTGTTGTTGGGGTGTTCCGGTTCATCGGCATGCGCGAGATGGGAGAAGATCGCGCGCAGGTATACCACCTGTTCGTCGACCAGTGCCCGCAATATCGTCAGTAACTGTGCGTATTCTGCCTGGGATACGCCGTTACGATTCAAGCCGGTATCCACTTTCACCGCGACTGTGGCGGTGCGGCCGGTCTGCCGCGCGGCCGCCGCCACTGCGCGCAATTGGGCCGGTGAGGAGACCCCGATCTCGATATCCGCGGCTACCGCGGCCGCGAAGTCCGTTTCGGCGTTGTTGAGCCAGCACAGGATGGGTGCGGTGATGCCAGCCGCACGCAATCGCAACGCCTCGGCCACGGTCGTGACACCCAGCTCGGCCGCCCCCGCAGCCAGCGCCGCCCGGCTCACTTCCACCGCGCCGTGGTTGTAGCCATCGCCCTTCACCACCACCATCACCCCGGCATCCCCCGCGTATTTCCGCAGGATCCGCACGTTGTGGGCGATGGCATCCAGATCGATGACCGTTTCCACTTGCGCGTTCACGGTTACCGATCCTGCCATTCGGATCGGCGATACCGCGAGCGCGTCACCCGGATGCCCGGCGCGGAACCGGACCTCAGCAGCGCAACGGCATCTCCTGTCCGCACGACTATCCGACTGGACAGCCCGGTCACCGAGGTACCCGGTATCGCGTCCGAGCCGCGGACTGCCAAGGCGGTACGCCCCGGTCCGGTCAGCATGAGCGCGCCCGGTACCGGAGCACCCCGATCGCCGAAGATATCCGCGCTGCCAGCCGCCCCGCCGAGATAGGTGCTCCCGCCGGTGCGTCGTGATGGGCGGCGAGATCGGCGGCCAGCGCGTGTACGCGGGCGGCCGCGGCCGCGGCCCATACGGGATCATTCCCCGCGGCGAGCAGCGCTCCGATGATGCCGGAGAGCACATCACCCGCACCGGCAGTAGCGGCCCAGGAGCCGCCTGCCTCATTGACCACAACGGGATGGCCCGGTGCGGCCACCAGTGTCGCGCGCCCCTTCAACAGCACGGTCACCTGCCAGGAGTCGGCGAGATCACGGACGGCGGCCACCCGATCCGCACCGACCGCGCGTCCGGTGAGGCGAGTGAACTCACCGGCATGCGGTGTCAAGACGGTCGGGGCGCGGCGCGCACGCACCAACTCGGGCGCGGCGGCGAGCATGGTGAGGCCGTCGGCATCGACGACAACAGGGAGATCCGTCGCCAAGATGTCGGCAAGACGCTGCCTCGCATCGGCGTCGGTGCCTGCACCGGGGCCGAAAACCCAGGACTGGACTCGCCCCGCATCGGCGAGCCGCTGGGTGGCGATCACTTCCGGGAAGTGATGTAACACCTCTCCCGCCGCGGTTCCGGCATAGCGCACCATGCCCGAGGTCGCGGCAACGGCGGCGCCAACGCACAACACCGCGGCGCCCGGATACCTCGCGCTGCCCGCGCATACGCCGGTGACACCCCCGGTGTATTTATCGTCGGCCGCCCCCTGAATCGGCCAGCCTGCGCCGATGGCAGCAGGCTCCACCGCGACAAGGCCGGGTTCCGGAAGGCGTAAACCGATGGGGACCAGCTCGATTCGGCCGCACTGGGCAGCGGCGAGAGCGTGCACCGGTTTGCGGGCACCGAAGGTAACCGTGACATCCGCGCGGACAGCGGGTCCGTCGATCGCACCGGTGTCCGGGTCGACACCGCTGGGCAGGTCGGCCGCGACGATCGGAGCATCCAGTGTCGCGACGAGTTCCGCCGCGCCGGGACGCAGCGGACCACGGCCGGACAAACCGACGATGCCATCGATCACCAGATCAGGACGACCGACCTGATCGCTGACCCGGCCTCCGGCCTTACGCAGTGCGGCAAGACCTTTCACATGCGCGCGCTCCGGATACAGCAGTACCGCGGTCACCGCGACACCACGGCGGCGCAACTGCGCACCGGCCCAGAGCACGTCGCCCCCATTGTCACCCGATCCGACCAGCAAGGTCACCGCGCGCCCCGCGATACCCCCGGTGCGCTCCGCGAGCTCACCGGCTACCACAGTCGCCAAACCGTACGCCGCGCGCCGCATGGGTACCCCTTCGGGAACCCGGGTGAACAGCTCGGCCTCCGCCGCGCGAACCTCTTCGACGGTGAAATAGCCCTGCTGCGTTGACATCGACACTCCTCTGCCGGTGCGGTGTACTGCGGATGTGGTCTACTACGCTTGGTCATCATGCCAAGCGTCCGCCGCCGCACGAGAACCATCCGGATTGTTACGGGAATCACCATGACCGGTGCACTGCTGTCCGGATGTGGCAGTGACGAAACCGGCTCGGTGGACACCACCACGACATCATCACCCCCCTCGACGACCGCCCTCGCCCAGCCGACCGGCGAGCGCGAACCCGCCACGGTTACTGTCCTGGTCGACAATATGACATTCGCTCCGGCCGAGATGACCATCCAGGCCGGCGACACGGTCACCTGGAAATTCGACGACAACGTCCCGCATACCGTCCAGGGAATCGGCGATAAGGCCATGGGCATCAACAGCCCCATCATCGACAAGGGTGAGTGGAGCTACACCTTCACCGCACCGGGTACCTACCGCTATCTCTGTTCCCTGCACCCACAGATGCGCGGGGCGGTCACCGTCGAGTAAGGCCGGCCCCGCCCCTGCCATGTCCTCGGCGAGCAGACAGGTGGCAGCCACTCCCATAGGGAGCAGCGGCCGCCGTGCTACTCGACCGTGACCGATTTCGCCAGATTCCGCGGCTTGTCGACATCGTAGCCGCGGACCTGAGCTACCTCCGCGGCGAAGATCTGCAACGGAACGGTCGAAAGCAGCGGCTGCAACAGCGTCGGCGCACTGGGGATCTCGATGAGATCATCAGCGAAGGGCCGGACCGTATCGTCGCCTTCCTCCGCGATCACGATGGTGCGCGCACCCCTGGCCTGGATCTCCCGGATATTGCTCAACAGCTTCGAATGCAGCACCGCGCGTCCCTTCGGGGAAGGCATCACCACAATCACCGGAAGCCCGTCCTCGATCAACGCGATCGGGCCGTGCTTGAGCTCGCCTGCCGCGAAACCCTCGGCATGCATATAGGCCAGTTCCTTGAGCTTGAGCGCACCTTCCAGCGCCACCGGGTATCCGACATGCCGCCCGAGGAACAGCACGGTCGACACATGCGCGAGTTCACGCGCGATGGCACGCATCTGTGGCGCCGTCTCCAGCACCCGCGCCACCAGCTGCGGCATGGCCTCCAGCTCGGCGAACTCGCGCGCGACCTCATCCGGATACTTGGTTCCGCGCGCCTGCGCCAAAGCGAGCCCGACCAGATAATTCGCGGTCACCTGGGCCAGGAACGCCTTGGTCGAGGCAACACCGATCTCCGGCCCGGCCCTGGTGTAGAGCACCGCATCGGATTCGCGGGGAATCTGCGCCCCATTGGTATTACAGACGGCGAGCACGCGCGCCTTCTGTTCCTTGGCATGGCGTACCGCCTCCAGGGTGTCGGCGGTCTCGCCGGACTGGGAGATCGCCACAACCAGGGTAGAGCGGTCGAGCACGGGGTCGCGGTAGCGGAATTCGCTGGCCAGCTCGACCTCGACCGGCAGTCTGGTCCAGTGCTCGATAGCGTATTTAGCCAGCAAACCGGAATGGTAGGCACTGCCGCATGCGACGACGAACACCTTGTCCACATCGCGCAGCTCTTGATCGGCGAGACGCTGTTCGTCCAATACGATCCGGCCCGCGCCGTCCCGGTCGGTACCGAAATGCCCGATCAGCGTATCCGCGACCGCGGCGGGCTGCTCCTCGATCTCCTTGAGCATGAAGTAGTCGTGGCCACCCTTTTCGGCCGCGGCCAAATCCCAGTCGATAGTGAACGGGCGGGTGAGCGAACCGACATCCGTCCCGGCGAAGTCGGTGACTCGGTAGCTGTCCACCGTGATGACGACAGCTTGATCCTGGCCGAGCTCGACCGCCTCGCGGGTGTGCTCGATGAACGCCGTGACATCCGAGGCGATGAACATCTCCCCTTTGCCGACACCGACAACCAGCGGTGTGGAGCGACGCGCGGCCACGATCATGTCCGGGTGGTCGGCATGCGTGAAGACCAGGGTGAACGCACCCTCCAAACGGCGAAGTACGGCCAGCGCGCTCGCCGCGAAATCACCCGCGGTCGGGCCATCGGCATAAGCACGGGCCACCAGATGCACGGCGACCTCGGTATCGGTGTCACTACGTAACTCGACCCCAGCGGTCTCCAGTTCACGACGCAGCGGGGCGAAGTTCTCGATGATGCCGTTGTGCACCACCGCCACTTTGCCGCTGTGGTCGCAATGCGGGTGCGCGTTGCGGTCGGTCGGCGCACCGTGGGTGGCCCAGCGGGTGTGCCCCATACCTGTGGTGCCCGCGAACCGGTCGATCCCGGCCCCGGACAACATCGCGGCCTCGGAGAGTTCGGACTCCAGATTGGCCAGGCGACCTGCCTTGCGTTCCACCGCAAGACCGCCTGCGCCATCCAGGATCGCGACGCCCGCGGAATCGTAACCTCGATATTCCATGCGGCGCAATGCGTCAACGACAACGCCGAGCGCGTCTCGGTACCCGACGTACCCCACGATTCCGCACATGGCTCCCCACCCTACTTATCGGATAACGTTCACGTCGTGTCGGCGTCTGTGAAATCGCTACTGAGCACCCTGACCAGCCGGGGTCCGCACCGCGTGTTGCGCGGTAATCTGGGCATCGCCGGCCAGCCGGGGGTGGTGTTCACACCTGAGTCGGGCCGGAATCTACCCGCCGTCGTATTCGGCCACGGGTGGCTGACCAGCGCAGAACGCTACCGTCGCCTACTGGAGCACCTCGCTTCGTGGGGCATTGTGGCCGCCGCCCCTGACACCGAGCGCGGACCGATCCCGTCACATCTCGGGCTGGCTGCCGATTTGCTCACCACGCTCGATATCTGCACCGGTGTACGGCTGGGAGACGGTGAGATCAGCGTGCACCCCGACCGCCTCGCCTTGGCCGGGCACGGTATGGGCGCGGGCGCCGCGGTGATCGCCGCCGGTCAGCGCGAAGTCGCCGCCGTCGCGGCACTGTTCCCGGCACCGACGGCGCCCGCTGCCGAACAGATCGCGTCCGGGCTCGATACTCCGGCATTGATCCTGGCCGGAGCGACCGATATGACCTCGATCGGGTCCAACGCCATCCCGCTGGCCACCGCATGGGGCGGTCCCGCACTCTTGCGCGCACTCGACCGCGCCTCACGCAATGGCATCATCGAAGGTCGCCGCGTTCTCACCGCGATGGGGATGGGCAAGCACGAAGCCAAGTCCGCCCGCCTCACCTACGCGCTGCTCACCGGCTACCTGCTCGCCACCATGACCGACGACAAAACCTATCGCCCTTTCACCGATCCAGAAACGGTCATTCCACACACTACGGTCATCGACCCCGCGGCACCCCCCGAGGAGGAACCGCAGCAGCCGAAACTCGGCCAACTGGTCACGCTCCTACGCCGATAGCAGGCCCTCGGTCGCCTGCGGGACGCTCAGATCAGCCAGCTCTCCCGCTGGTAGAACTTCGCCTCCTCATCCTCCTCATCGATCGGCGTGACCGTCCGGCCCGCCTTCCGAACGGCCATCGACCGAGCGATGGCCTCGCGATGCTCTCGGGTCTCGGCCGCAGGCGATCGCTCCGCCGCTTCCTCGGCTCTCGCTGCTCCGGCTTCCTCGGTACGGTCCTGCGCCGACTCGGCGGCCTGCGCCATCCGGAACCGATTCATCTCGGCTGCCAGGTTCTCGGCGAATTCTCGACCCGCCGCGGTGGTCCGCTCGTTGATCTCTTCGATCTCCGCGAGCAAGATCGCCATCCGGCGATGGTTTTCCTCGGCGAGTCGCCTAGCCTCCTCGGCGTAATTCACTGCGCACCGGCTCCTTGCTCACCTGTCACCGCGGCACCGGCGGTATCCCGGCTCATAGCGGTCCGGCCTCGGCCAATTCCGCACCGGTATCGAAGGGGGTCTCGGGGTCCTCGGCATTCGGATCGGGTACCGGTTCCGGACGATGCTCGTCGTCATCCGCGCTTCGCGTGGTCGGCGTCGGCCCGGTCGGCGTGCCCGACTTGCCCGGCCCGACGGTGCCCGGATCAGGGACCGGACACTGGTCGGCAGGCGTGCCCTTATCCGGTGCCTCGGGAACAGACCCGCTACCCACCGACTCATCCCCACCAGGCACCCCGGAAACAGACCCGCTACCCACCGACTCATCCCCACCAGGCACCCCGGAAACAGACCCGCTACCCACCGACTCACCCCCACCAGGCACCCCGAAAACAGCGGGGTCGGTGGGGGGTGCGGGCTCTTCGGGTTCCTTCCGCGAGATGAACGGCATTCCGTGCTCGTCCAATCCGAGATGAAACTCCTGTTGTTCGCCCATCGAATCCGAGAGCAGGAGTTTCAACCGACCCTCCGGCTCCATCTCGAATTTCAGGTGTTTTCCAGCTATATCGAATTCCACTGCGCCGGGCAGTGTTGTGCCGGGTGACGGTGTATCAGGTGGCGGTGTGTCGGACTCTTCCTCCGGTGTACCGGCCTCGTCCTGCTCCGCGGGGGTACCAACAGTACGGGTGTTCTCCGGTTCACTTCCTGTCGTGAATTTTTCGATCGCCTCATCGACTCCACTCTTGATCGTTTCGCTCAACGCGGTGATACCGTGTTCGACCGATCGAGCCAGACCCGTTGCCAGCGGAGATAATTCTTTTGCCACCTCACCGAGTACGGACAAGCCCGCCTGCGGCTGTGCAGCCGGGTCGGCTGGTACCGGAGCAGTCTGCGGGTTCGGCATCATCGGCACGGCACTCATCGACCCCGGTGCCATACTTCCTGGAATCGGCGCCACACTCCCCGGTATCGGCGCAGTACCCATCGAACCCGGGGCCACGCTCGGCGACACTATGCCCGATGTGGTTCCCGCCGAGGCAGTGGCGGGCGGTGGCGTATCGGGAGAGCCGAACGAGACATAAGGAGCGGGCCGCTTCCGCTCACCATAGTGCGATGTCGTCAGCCCCTCCGGGCGCGGATACGAACGCTCGGGTATCGCCGCCAGCGCACCGACAAGGTTCTGATACTGCAGCGCGATGTGCTTATCGGTGTGTTCGCAGATATCGACGTAGCGCGTCAGTTTGGCATCGAAGTCCCGTTTGAAGAGGCCCAACCAATCCCGGACGGTATCGCGGATCTTTCCGCCATATGTGTCGGTCAGGTCTTGGTTTCCCTTGGTCCGATACGGGGGTACCCCGAGCTCAGGGAAGATCCGGTCGAGATCACGCACTTGCTCCCCGCTGATCCACTCGCGTGCGTTGTGTACCTCGACGATGACCCGCACATCCTCCGGCGTTTTGCCGTCGATCTTCACGACCCGACTGCCGTTACCGGCATCCTCCAGTAGCCCGAGGACGGCATCGGCTTTCGCCGCTACCGATCGGCGCAACGAGTTCACCATCGGGTCGATCGTTCGCGATACCTCCTGCACGTGCTGCCGATCCTCGTCCGCCGAGAGGGACTGCTCGGTGAGCATCTCGAGTGCGGTGCCTGCCGCCGGCCCCTGCCACAAGGCAGGCAATCGACCAGTGTAGTTCCGTTGCGCATCCCATTCGCTGTCCACCGCGGTCAGTGCGGTTTTCAGCACCTCGCCCACCTGCTCCAGCTGTTCCACAAGCAGGCCACGCTGCTGGTCGTATCTCGCAAGCAGCATGCCGAGATCCCCCCGACCGCCGTTACCGCCGAACGCCGCCTCGTACAGCGGCATGAATGCTATCCAGTACTGCAGTCCGTAGCTGCCTTCGTCCAGGATGGCGTCGATCGCCTTACCCTGCCAGGAAACGGTCATGGTCCCGACTCCTCGAATATCCGGCGCGGTCACATCGCGTCTGTCTGCGTGGCGCGCTGCCGATCGGTCTCCGCGTAGACCACGACCGCGGCACCGAGCGCATCCGCGGTCGCGGCGGTGGCGTCGCTCCAATCCCGCAGCCAGGTACTGATCCGCGCCAACCCCTGATGCACGGCGATACCCTGCCGCGCGTAGTTCCGCCCCGCCGTACCACCGTCGCCGAATGTCTGCTCGGCAAGCCGTTCAGCCTGGCCGCAAAGGACTTCCGCGGATATGCGGTAATCACTGCTCAATGCGCCGAGCTCCCCCGTCCTGACCCCGACCATCTCCGATCCGCCCACGGATTCCCCTCCGTCCTCGTACTGTCGGCTCGTCAGGTGCCGAGTTCCCTTCGCGCCGAAGGCCGCCCTATTCCCCCTTCGACACGACACACCGACACTCGATTCCCCCGAACCCAATTCGATACCCGAAGAAATTTACTGCCCGAACTCGGCGGCCACAACCGGCCACAACAAGCACAGCGCTCCGAGGCAGCGACCGCCGAGATCGATCGGCCGCTGTTCGATCAGTTGCCGATCCTGCCCTGATCGGTACGGACCCATTCCGAGGTGCCATCGGGATAACGGTGGAATTCCCATGCGGCGTAGTCACCGTCTTCTTCTACGACGGTGACATGATCGGCCGAACCGTCGTCATCGTAGTCGGTCCACACCTGCACCGACCCGTCGCCGCTGGTGGTGGTGTCGGTATCGAGGATGCCGTCACCGTCGATGTCCTGAGTCGGGTGCTGTAATTCGACCTCCCCCAGCCCACCGAGCGGCGAGGACGCATCGATATCCGGCATGCCAAGACCTGAGAGTTCGCCCGAGCTGATCATGACTCCTCCTCAACGAGACTCGTGCGGTGGTGCGGCGCCACACAAACGTGCACCGCACCATCGTGTCATCCGATGTGGCCGAATGCAGCCCCGGCTCATTTCTTCGGCATCAACAACCACAACACCAGGTAGATGACGAACTGCGGCCCCGGAAGCAGACACGAAACCACGAACAGCAGCCGAACGACAGTGGCATTCCAGCCGAAATACTCGGCAATACCACCGCAGACGCCCGCTATCCAGGTGTCCTGAGTGGAACGGGTGAAACGGCGATTGGGGACGGTCATGTGCTCTTCCCTCTCCTGCGGTGCTCGCGACACCATCCACTGTGACCGCCACCGCGCACCCTGCCATCGGTCCGACGACCGATATCGCCCCTGATTTCGCCGAGGCCGACCTCAGGGCGTAACCCTGAACACGGCAGACTCGTGCTGGTGAGTACCACTCTGCATGCCCGCGGCCTCTCGGCCGGTCACGGCGAACGCACATTGTTCGCCGACCTCGATCTGACCCTCGCTCCTGGTGATGTGATCGGTCTGGTCGGCGTGAACGGCGCAGGCAAGTCGACACTGCTACGTATGCTCGCCGACCGACGCACGCCGACCGGCAGTATCACGCTCAGCCCACCGGACGCGACGGTCGGTTATGTGGCCCAGGAGACGCAACGAATACCCGGTGAGACCATCCTCGAATTCCTCGGCCGCCGCACGGGAGTCACCGCGGCGCAACAGGTCATGGATGCCGCGGCCGAACGTCTCGCCGAGGGTGGACCCGACGAATACTCTCCCGCACTGGAGCGCTGGCTCGCCCTCGGCGGCGCCGACCTGGACCAGCGCGCGCACGAGACGGCCGATGATCTCGGCCTCACCGATAACCTGCCTCACGGTCTCGACACCCCCATGACCGGCTTATCCGGCGGTCAGGCCGCCCGCGCCGGATTGGCCTCGGTCCTGTTGTCCCGCTTCGACATTCTGTTATTGGACGAACCGACCAACGACCTGGATCTGGACGGCCTGGCCCGTTTGGAGCAGTTCGTCGCCGGTATCCGGGTCCCGCTGATAGTGATCAGCCACGATCGGGAGTTCCTTGCCCGCACCGTGAATCGCGTTATCGAACTCGACTTCACGCAACAGCGGGTCGGCCTGTACGACGGCGGCTACGAGTCGTATCTGGCCGAACGAGAGATCGCTCGGCAACATGCGCGCGATGCCTACGAGGAATATGCCGATACCAAGGCAAACCTGGAAGCCCGTGCGCAGAAACAGCGCAACTGGCTGGAACACGGCGTGCGCACCGCACGACGCACAGCGCGTGACCCAAGGAAGCTCGACTCCGATAAGGCCGGCCGCAAGATGCGTGCCGAAGCCACCGAGAAACAAGCCGCCAAGGCCAGACAGACCCAACGCCGCATCGAGCGGCTAGAAGTGGTGGCCGAACCCCGCAAGGAGTGGGAGTTGCGCATGAGCATCGCCACCGCCACGCGCAGCGGTTCCGTGGTCGCCACGCTGTCCGAAGCGACTGTCACCCGTGGTGATTTCACCCTCGGACCGATCAGCACGCAGATCGACTGGGCCGACCGCATTGTGCTCACCGGGGCGAACGGCTCCGGAAAATCGACTCTGCTGGCCATGCTGCTCGGCAAGATCCCGCCGGACCACGGCAGCGCGTACCTCGGCTCCGGTGTCGCGATCGGCGAGGTCGACCAAGCGCGTGGACTGTTTCGTGGAACCGCGATGTTGGCCGAAACGTTCGGTGCCGCGTTACCGGACTGGCCGGAAGCCGATGTGCGCACGCTCCTGGCCAAGTTCGGGCTACGCGGGCCGCATGTGCTGCGCCCATGCGACACCCTGTCCCCCGGGGAACGTACCCGCGCCGCCCTGGCATTGCTGCAAGCCACCGGGGTCAATCTGCTCGTACTGGACGAACCGACCAACCACTTGGACCTACCTGCCATCGAACAACTGGAACAGGCCGTCGAATCCTTCACCGGCACGCTCCTGCTCGTTACTCACGATCGGCGCATGCTCGATACTGTCCGTCTGACTCGTCGCTGGCATATGGCCGAGGGCATGCTCACCGAAGCACACTGAACTCCTCACTCCTTCACCGGACAATCCGGACACGGCTGCCTATAGTGCGAGAACAGCGTTTTGAACAGGAGTGAACATGGGCACCGAGACCAGCACATCGATCGCATTCGAGCTCGGTGTGGACACCCGGCTGACACTACTGATCACCGGGCTGATCTTCCTGGCCGGACTGGTGCTCGGCGTCTGGAAATACCACGGCATCCGGACTTCACCGAAAGCAGCCGCGCATGTCTACGTGGATATCGCCCACCGCGCGGCACTGCTCTACGCGTTCGCCGGTGTGCTGCTCGCGGTGTTCACCGAACTCAGCGGCTGGCCCACCGCGGTGAATCTCGGCGCGGATCTGGTTGTCCTGACGTTCTTCATCGTCGCCATCACCTCCTACATCTGGCACGGGCTGCGCCGCGATACCACCAATCAGCTCGCCGGCGATATCGATCGATTCACCGGGCTGACGATGGTCGCGCTCATCGGAGGTGAGATCGGCGGCTTTCTCGTGCTGTTCACCGGCTTTCTGCACGCCCAGTTCTGAACCGGGAGTACGCACCGCGAACCGCCTCAGAACGAGGCGACCCGCTTGGCCAGATCATCCGCCAGTTGCTGCGCCTGTGCCGGATCGGTGGCCTCAACCATCACCCGAACCAGCTGCTCGGTACCACTCGGCCGCAACAGAACTCGTCCACAGTCCCCGAGGATCCGCTCCGCCTCCAGCACCGCTTCCCGCACCTCGGGTGCGCCCGCCACCAGCGACTTATCGGTGACCGGTACGTTCACCAGGACCTGTGGCACGGTCTGCAGCACACCGGCCAGATCGGCCAGCGTGCGCCCGGTCCGCACCATCCTGGCCATCAGACGCAGTCCGGTCAGGATGCCGTCGCCGGTGGTGCCGTAGCGCGGGAACACCACGTGTCCCGACTGCTCGCCACCCAGGGTGAAGCCACCGCGCCGCAACTCCTCCAGCACGTAGCGGTCACCGACGGCAGTCGTGCGAACAGTGATTCCGGCCGCGCGCATGGCTATGTGCAAGCCCAGGTTGCTCATCACCGTGGCTACCAGGGTGTTATCGGCCAGCTCACCAGCCTCGTACATATCGAGAGCCAGGATCGCCATAATCGCGTCGCCGTCGACGAGAGTGCCATCGGCGGTGACAGCCAGACAGCGGTCGGCGTCACCATCGTGCGCGAGACCAAGATCCGCACCGTGCTCCAGCACCGCGGTACGAACTTGCTCCATATGAGTCGAGCCACAACCGTCGTTGATATTCAGCCCGTCGGGCTCGGCGTTGATAGCGATCACCCGCGCCCCGGCTTCCCGATACGCCGAGGGCCCCACCTCGGCGGCGGCGCCGTGCGCACAATCGACCACCACGGTCAGCTCGGACAGATCCTGCCCGGTCGCCTCGACCAGATGCTCCACATAACGCTCATGGGTGCCGGTGAGGCTGTACTGGTCCGGAAGGACAAGCCCGTAATCACGGGCGCCGGCGGCACTGCGTACTCGGCCGATGCCCGCGCCGGTCGGGCGCAGCGGGGTATCCGCGGCGATGAGCTCCTCTATCCGGTCTTCGACCGTATCGTCGAGTTTGTGCCCGCCCGCGGCGAAGATCTTGATCCCATTGTCCGGCATGGGGTTGTGCGAGGCGGAGATCATCACGCCGAGACACGCGTCGTACAAGCTGGTGAGATAGGCCACAGCAGGCGTAGGCAACACACCGACCGAGAGCACATCCACACCAGCGGCGGTCAGTCCAGCGGTGACGGCCGCCTCCAGCATCTCGCCACTGGCCCGCGGATCGCGGCCGACCACGGCGAGCGCCCGGTCCTTACCACGACTCAGGATCTGTGCGGCCGCACCCGAAATACGCAGTGCGAGCTCCGGACTCAACGATTCATTGGCGATCCCACGAACTCCGTCGGTGCCGAACAACCGTCCCATACCTAGCCCCTCATTAATGGATCTGCAGTGTGCGCGGCAGGCCAGGAGGCAGCGGCCTGCATAGCGATGGAGGGCCCGGCGAACGTCGTACGCGCATACAGCACGAGAGCAGGCGACCAACCATCGGCTGGAAGCCTGCTCTCGTGCAGGCGCTGCGTCGGCCGTACCGTGCCGAGGGCGACCGCCCCCGGACCCGACCATCTGTACCCGGCGCCATAACGCCGGATACAGATGGTGCTCGATGCCGAAATCAGCGCTTCGAGTACTGCGGCGCCTTGCGGGCCTTCTTCAAACCGTACTTCTTGCGCTCGGTGGCACGCGGGTCACGGGTCAGGAAGCCCGCCCGCTTCAGCGCGGGACGATCCTCCGGAGTGACTTCGATCAGCGCGCGGGCGATGGCCAGCCGCAGGGCGCCTGCCTGCCCCGACGGACCGCCACCGACCAGACGGGCGTGCACGTCGAAGGACTCGGTGCGCTCGACGGTCACCAGCGGCGACTTGACCAGCTGCTGATGCACCTTGTTCGGGAAGTAGTCCTCGATGGTGCGGCCGTTGAGCACGAAATTGCCGGTGCCTGGCAGCAGGCGGACGCGAACGACCGCTTCCTTACGACGACCGACAGTCTGCACCGGACGATCGATCACGACCGGGTCGTAGGACGCCGAGACCTCGACCTCCTCGTAGCCCGCACCGTCCTCGACGACCTCAGCAGTGTCGAATTCCTCGACGTAGTCCTCGTTGAATTCCTCAGGAGCGGTCACTGGGCCACCTGCTTGATCTCGAACGGAATGGGCTGCTGAGCGGCGTGCGGATGCGTCGGGCCCGCGTAGACCTTCAGCTTGCCCGCGATCGCGTTGCCGAGCTTGTTCTTCGGGATCATGCCCTTGACGGCCTTCTCCACGAGCCGATCGGGACGGGTCGCCAGCACTTCACCGACGGTCCGCGACTTGAGGCCGCCCGGATGCCCGGAGTGGTGATGGATCAGCTTGTCCCGCTGCTTGTTGCCACTGATGGCAACCTTGTCGGCATTGATGATGATGACGAAATCGCCACCATCGACGTTCGGAGCGTAGGTCGGCTTCGTCTTGCCACGCAGCAGATTCGCTGCCTGGACGGCGAGACGGCCGAGCACTACGTCAGTGGCGTCGATGACGTACCACTGCCGGGTCACGTCACCCGCCTTGGGGCTGTACGTAGGCACAGTGCTTCCCTGTCTGTCGTCGGTGTTGCCAGCCGAGCGTGTGGTCGAGGCGTTCCCGGCGGCCGGTGGAGACCCGGGACTCGGCGGACGACCGATCAGGAATCGATCAGTCGTTCCACACACCAGCGGTCAACGATACCAGTGCGATGCCACCAGCAGAAATCACATCAGATCGCGATCGGTGGCCCAAGGTCGATGGTGCCGGGTGGACCAGGGACCAGGTAGTGCAATGTGCCCATCCCCTTCCGCCCGCAGTCCGCCCGCTCACTACCGTCCTGATCGCCCCGCCCGTCCTGATCGCCCCGCCTCGCAGTGGTGATTCCCGGCTCGAGTCGGTCGATGGCGTATGGGGTGAGCGGACATATGATCGGCTCTATCGTGCCAACGCCAGGATCAGGATCGGCTGCTCGCGCGGTCTGCTCGACCCGGTCGGCACCGGATCCGAACGCGGCAACGGTCAGCGCCACCGTACCGGCCAGGGTGGTGACTCCGAACAGATTGCCCTTCATCTTGTTCCATAGCTTGCCTTTACGTGGCGAACCTTCGGTGTCTCCTGCTTCCGCACCTGGCTCCCACCCCTCGCCATGGCGTTGATGCGCCCGCTCGCCATGGTGTGGCCTGCGCTGTTCGGATATTCCCTGGTAGGGGGAGCGCGCGCTATCCGGCGGTATGGATTCCCCCTGAGACGTCCACGGCCCGGCCAAATCGCCCTGCGGATGCCCGGGCACACCGGTGCCTCGACCGTCCGTGGCACCGGGTGGCCGGGTAAAGCGCGCGCCCACATCGGCGAGGTTCGGCGGAAGCCCGCGCGGAACCTCGGCCTGCCCGCTCCCCGCTGTCTGCTCGTCCCTCGGGGTGGCCTGGCCGGGGCCGTACTGACCACCGGACGCGGGACGGGGCCACGACTGCTCCGGGTGACGCTGCCCGGTGTCCGGTTGTTGCCCCGCCGCCGCTACCTGCCGATAGAGGTCCTGTCGCGGTGGATGCTCCTGCTGCCGGGTATCCACCGGATGTCGCGGGGCAGGCACGGCGCCGGGGAGGCCGCCCGCAGGCTCCTGCTCATTCAGCTCGATATCGCTCACCAGCAGGTATACGGCACCGAGCACGAGCGCGTGCATCGGATGGTCGGCCACCCGCAACCGGTTCCCGAGATGGTTCTGGAAGGCCAACCGCAGCGCGTCGTTGAAGCGCACGTTCCCCGACAGCAGGACTGTCGAGGTGTCCGCGCCGATCGAGCGGGCCGCCGCCATCACCTCGATCACCACATCATCCGCGGATCGGGCATCACGCATAGCCTCCGCATCGACCCGGACATCCATCGACTCGGTGGGCTGATCGTCATCGCCGTGCACCGCGACCACCAGCATGCTGCGGCCATCGGAATACACCCCGGTCGCGCCGATCCCCTGCGGCCGGTCCTGATCAGGTGGGCGCACCAGCCCGAGCGCACGAACATAACCCGATAGCGCGACGCTCTCCGGTAGCGGCTCGACGATAACGCCGAGCTGTTCCACCATGGCGGCGTAGATATCCACCTTCTCGTCCGGCCAGCCGTCCGGGAAGGGCAGCGCCACCAGATCCGGTTTACCGCGCACATGCTTGCCGATCTCCGCGAGCGGGTTGTACATCCGCGCGCGGAATACGAGCTCGGCAGGCCAGGTCGCGCCCGCGACCATGATCTGCGGATGCCCGAGGATGTCACGCACATCGGCGATCGCCATCCCCAAATCGGGTCTGTTGCGTTCCACTCCGGCTGTATGCAGCCTGCCCGACGAATCGGCAAGCAGATACGCCGGCGGCGTCCACATACCTTCCACCTGTACCGGACGGACGGGAATACCTCCGCCGCCCGCGGCCACAGACATCACATCCCAGCCGAGATGCACTGCCCCTACTCGCACCGTCACAGGCATTAGTGTGCCCGCTCCTCGGCCGAGATGCCCACCCTCGCGGTCCGGCCCCGGTCGTCGCCCTTTTCGCGCACCGGGACAGCTGTCAACCCTGCCGGATACATCACGATGCCGGCTTCTTCAGTCGCAACCGGCGCCAGGTGAGGACAGCGAGCACCACGGTGATCACCAGCAGCACGACGATATCGAGCAACCAGATCCCCGGCGTGTGCTGCCAGAGTGTGTCGGGCTGCGCACTGCCGAACAATTCCCGGATGTCCACTGTCGCCGAGGCGGCGGCATAACCCCAGCGAGTCGGGAACAACCAGGACAACTGCTCCAGCGCCGCCCGCCCGGTGACCGGGATCAACCCGCCCGCCATCACCAGCTGGCACATGACTGCCACCACCAGCAGCGGCATCACCTGTTCGTTCGACTTCGCCAATGAGGAGAGCAACAAGCCGAACACCACACAGGAGACCGCGGTCAGCGCGATATCGAGATAGAGCTCTACGCTGCCCGCGCCCAGCATCGCACCGTCGATCGGTCGTTTCTTACCCGCAAGCACGATGCCGATCAGCACCGCCGACTGCAGCAGCGCGGCAGAGCTGAATACGGCGATCTTCGCCAGCAGATACGCCGAAGGCAGCAACCCGACCGCACGTTCCCGATGAAAAATCGTCCGTTCCCCGACCAGATCGCGCACCGTGAGCGTGGAACCCATGAAGCAGGCGCCGAGAATCAGCAACACCAGCAGCTGCTGGGTCTCGCTACCGCCGGTTGGCACAAATCCGCCGTCGGGCAGTGCGATCAACTCACCGCGCTGGAAACCGTTGTCCCCCGGCACCATCAGCGCCAGACCACCCAGAATGAACGGCAGGACAACCAGGAATGCCAGATAACCGCGGTCGGCCAGGATCAGGCGGAACTGCCTGCGCATCACGGTGAAGAACTGTTTACCCGCGCTGGACTGCGGCGGACTGCCCACAGCCCCGTACTGCCGTGGCGGAGGCGCTGGTGGGGGCATGGACGCTCGCCGGGAGCGGTAGGCCGCGAATGCCCGATCCGGGTCGGCCGCGACATCGGCGAAGATCTCCGCCCAGTCGCCGGTGCCGAGCGCCGCGCCGACACCGGCCGGGTTGCCGCAGTAAGCGGTCTTTCCACCGGGCGCGAGCAGCAGCACCTGATCACACATGTCCAGGTGCGCGACCGAATGCGTTACCACGATCACCACGCGCCCGGCATCGGCCAGCTGGCGCAACATCACCATGACCTGCCGGTCCAGCGCCGGATCCAGCCCCGAGGTGGGTTCATCCAGGATGAGCAGCGACGGGCCGGTCAGCAGCTCCAACGCCACCGAGGCACGCTTACGCTGACCGCCGGAAAGCCGGTCGACTCTGGTGTCGGCGTGTTCGGTGAGCGAGAGTTCGCGCAGCACACCATCGATCACCTGCTGTCGATCCGCCCTGCTGCTGTCACGGGGCAGCCGCAGCTCGGCCGCATAGCCGAGGGCTTGCCGCACGGTGAGCTGCCGGTGCAGTACATCATCCTGTGGCACCATGCCGATACGAGAGCGCAGCGCTTCGTACTCGGCGTGCAGGTCACGACCTTCGAAAGTGACCACACCGTTCGACGGCCTGGCGCTGCCCGCGATCAGGCGCGACAATGTCGACTTCCCCGCGCCGGAAGGGCCGATCAGCGCGGTCAACGTCCCCCGGCCCGCGGTCATATGCACGTCGAGCAGCAGCTGTTTGTTGCCCTCGACACTGAAGCCGACGCCACGCACTGCCAGTCCCTGCTCGGCGATCGGTCTCTTCCGGTGCGCCAGCGTGCCCTGCTGGACAACGAAATCCACATTGCCGATGGTGATGATGTCCTGCTCGCGCAGCACTGCTCGCCGCTGCCGGTGTCCGTTGACGAAGGTACCGTTCGCCGAACCCAGATCTTCGATGGTCAGTCCCTCGCCCGTCGCGACGAGACGGGCGTGCTTGCGAGAAACCAGCGGATCGTTGACGACGATCTGATTGTCCGAGGTACGGCCGATATCCAGACCGGTAGGGGGAATACGGTCGCCGCGGGTGATCGGGGTCGCAGCCGCTCTGGCCCGGACCGGTGGCACGCTGGAGGTATCCGCTCTGGTCGTCAGGTCGACGTTCACGATCGGCTCACTGCGCGGCGGCGCGGACCGCGGGTGCCGCTCCTGGAGTGCCTGCCACCTGTCCAGCCGTGGCTGCTGCGCCGAGCTCGATGCCTGCCCCGCCTGCCCTTGCGGGTCAGTAGGCAGCACATGCAGTAACGGACCACCGATCGCGTCACCGAGCCGCACCTGGACGGGCCGATCGATCGATACCGGCTGGGCGATTCTGCGTGCGTCTACGAAAACGCCGTTGGTGCTTCCGTTATCGGTCAACACCCAGGTACTGCCTCGCCAGGCGAGCGTCGCGTGTACTCGTGAGACAAGCGGGCTGTCGACGAATACCGTCACCTCCGGCGCGCGCCCCATGGTGACCGACTGGCCCGGATCGAATACTCGTTCTTTCCCATCATGACGCACGATGATGGTCTGCGCCCCCGGTGAAGACATGCAGCGGATACTATTCCATCATCCGGACACAGGCGGTACGCCCGGCGCACCGTACTACTCCGGTCCGGCAACCGATGTTCCTGCAAGACCGGCTGATGAGGGGGAGCCATGCCGAGAGGCGAAACGAACGCACTCGCTACGGCACTGGTGGCGGTTCTGGCGGGAGCACTGGTGCTGGTCGGAGGGTGCACCACACTCGTCGACGGCAGGGCGGTCTCCATCTACGACGATCCGTTCAAGGTCGCGGGCCTGCCGACCACGAGCGGACCGAACGGACCACGCGACGGCGTCCCTGACAGCACGCTCACCGCGGCCAACAGCGATAACGGCGCGATCGACACACTGGCGCTCAACGCCATCGACGATATCCAGACATACTGGCAGGGCGAGTTCGGCAAGGAATTCCAGGACGAGTTCGAACCGGTCGAGAAGCTGATCTCCTGGAATGCGAAAGCCTCCCGCGGCGATGCGGTCCAATTCTGCGAGGAGAGCACCTATCACCTGGTGAACGCCGCCTACTGCCGGCTGGACAATTCCATCGGGTGGGATCGTTCACTGCTGCTTCCCGCCGTGGAGCGGACCTTCGGGAAGATGGCCGTGGTGATGGTGCTCGCGCACGAATACGGCCACGCGATACAGAGCATGGCCGAGATCGTCGAATCGAAAGATCCGGTGATCGTCAAAGAGCAACAGGCCGATTGCTTCGCGGGAGCGTTCATCCGCCATGTCGCCGAAGGCAAGGCCGGGCACTTCACGATCAACACCTCCGATGGCCTCAGTTCGGTACTCGCCGCCACCGTCGCCATCCGCGACGCCGATCCCGACGACCCGGAAAGCGTGCACGGCTCCGCCTTCGAGCGTGTTACCGCGGTGCAGATCGGCTTCACCGACGGCCCCAAAGGATGCAAGCGAATCGATGCGGAGGAGATCGAACAGCGCCGCGACGGTCTGCCACAGAGTTTCCGTAACGACGAAGGGCGCGGCGAGTTTCCCATAACGAAGGAATCCCTGGTCGAGCTCACCAAGGCACTCGGGGCGATACTGCCCATCGCCGATAAGCCGACCTACGACTACTCCAAGGCAACCATCGAATGCAGCGATGGCGCTGTGACCGAACCGGTCTCGTACTGCCCAGCCGAGAACACGATCGCCACGGACGTACCCGGCCTCGCCGAACGAGGCAGTTCCACCGATGACGACGATCCGCTACCGATCAATGTGACCGGCGACTACAACGGCTACATCGTGTTCATCTCTCGATACACCCTGGCTGTCCAGCACAGCCGCGGCCAGAGCCTGGTCGGCGCCAAAACCGGTCTGCGCGCGGCCTGCCTCTCCGGAGTTGTCACCGGCAAACTCGCCGAACCAGGGCGGTCGGCCGATCAGGGCGATATCCGGCTGTCCGCGGGCGATCTCGACGAGGCGGTCTCTGGTCTGCTCACCGATGGTCTTGCGGCCAGTGATGTGCAGGGTCAAACGGTGCGCAGTGGTTTCTCCCGCGTCGATGCGTTTCGCGCGGGCGTCATGCACGGCGAAAAAGCCTGTACATCACGATATTCGTAAGCAGGCAACGCACTATCCCCCGAACGGGGGCACCGCGGCGGACTCGAAACGCAGCACCCGATTCCCGATCAGCACCTCGGTACCGGAAACCAACAACATCGGCTGGTTCGGCACCAGTCGGATCCAATCGCGATAACCGGGCGGGCGGGCGCAGGTGCCATTGGTCGATCCGCGGTCGGCCACAGTCACATCCCAGCCCACCAGGCGGATCTCGGCATGCGCCCTGGACATACCGCCAGAGGTGTCATCGATGCGCAACGCGACCAAGCCGCGTTCGGCAGCATCGGAATGCTCCGGGTCGCGGCCGATCACCACATCGGCGGCCAACAGATGGGGTGTGCCGTCATCCAAGACGAGTGTGCCCAACGGCGGGCGCACCATGAGTCGGCTTACCCGGCTCGCGATGCGCGACAACGATGACCGCACCCGCGACCCTGGCCACCAAATGATTACCGACGACCACCTCGACCTGCCGATCCATCAACGGTACCGGCCTCCACCGAGGGTCGAGTGCCGGGTCGTCGCCATACCGATGAGGGTATGGCACAACGAGCACCATCGACCTCACTCCCCGACATCCGGATAACTTCAGTGCAGGAAACCGGAGGAACGATATGCATAGCCCGGTTGAGACCGAAGCACCGAGCAAGCGACCGAACCGTGCCATACAGTAGGCTTCCGCCGGGACAGCAGTACGGGAGGGACAATGTCAGCCAGCCTACGACCGAGGCGTACACGCCCCCGGGGCATCCTCATTATGGCGACACTTATCGCGCTCGGCGCCTCCGCCTGCGGCACGGATGTACAGGGTCGAGCCGAACGAACCGGGCCCGATATCTCGGCGCTGGAGGTAGGCAACTATCAGACCGAGCCGCGGCAAGTGGGAAATGCCAAGAGCGACAAGCAGGCTCGTGCTAGGGAGTCCCAGCGACTGGCCGATTTCGTGGCATTGCCCTTTGAAGCCGATCCCGCGTACATCGAGGACGTCTGGCGACTTCGCTCGCATATCGTGCTGAACCGCAAAGCACTGGCCCATCTTGTCATCAACGACACTTTTGACGATGTCGCCGAGGATCTGGTCGGCGGCTGGGTCAATGCCTGGTCCACCGGCGGCCCACCGGAAGCCTTGCGGCGCACGCTGAACATCGCCGTACTGATGTTCCCCGATCCGGAAACCGCGTTACGTGTCGGACCGGCCCTGGAGCGGGACGACTTCACCTACAACCGAGAAAACCAGCCGGTCCAGATCACCGGGTACCCGAATACCTTCGCGCATTGGCGTCCTGATTTCTCCTCGATCGGTTCCTGGACTGTCCACGACCGATATGTCGTCTTCATCAAAGTCGATGACAACACCTCCGCACCCGACCTCCCCGCGTTGACCGCACAGGTCGAACGAATGCTGGAAGTACAGCTCCCACTGCTCGACAAATTCGAGCCGACTCCGGTCGACAGCCTCGCACACATACCGCTCGACCCAGAGGGCATAGTGGGGCGCACGCTACCGAGCGATCCGGAGAAACCGTTCCGGATCGAACCCGACGGGTTCTACACCGGTCGCGGCGCACTGACGCTGATGGCGGATCCCGGACCGGACATCCTTCTCGACTGGCAGGAAAGCGAGATGGACCTGGCTTCCTTCGGCGACGCCGTGGTCTTCCGCAACAAATCCGGCGAGGGGGCGCAACGACTATGGCAGGGATGGCAAGCATCCATGAATTCGAGTGCGAATCAAGAACTGGTCGATACGCCTACCGGTCTGGACTCGAATATCGAATGCTATGCGCAGGCCACCCGATCGCCGGACTCAGATCAGGTCGTCGGCTATAACTGCGGCTATCGAGTCGATCGATACTTTGTGCAGGTCTCCGGCAAGAACCTGCGGGATCTGCACCAGAGGGCTTCGGCGCAGTATGCCTTGCTGACAAGTGAATAGGGAAAGCCGAGTGAAAAAGCGATTCCGGGCGGTTATCGCAATCGCCACAGCACTGGTCTGCACCACCAGCTGCGCGGACTCCCTCGATGGTAACCCGCAACCGGGTATGGCTCCGGTCGATCTGTCCGCGCTCCAGACCGGTGCGATGGAAACAGAGCCGACGCCCTTCAACCTTAAATTCGGACCCGACAAAGCACGCAGCGTACGGTTCATCGAGGCGCGCCGCATGCTGAACTACCTGGTCCACCCCTTCGATGTGGACAGCGATCTGACCGACTCCGGATCCGTCAGGCTGATCGTCTCCGCGGACTCGATGTCTGCCGAGGGCCCGTTGCCACCGATCTATAAACCGGTCGCTGAAAAGAACAGCCTCGTGGCCGGTGCGTATATCGTTCGCATAAACGGAAACCTTCGCAGCAGGAAGAAGCTGATCATCTCCATTCTGCGCTTCGCGACAGATAACGACAGCGCGAACGCCGCGGCTGATTTCGACCGCATCACCGGAGAACAGGGCGAACGCCATCCGATCCCGATCGCAGACCACCCTGATGCGCGAGCGACGTCCGCGGACGACATCACCGCGACCGCCTTCCAGTCCCATGGCCCCTACGTCATCGTGATCAACGCGGGAGTGCCCACACCTGACCGCGACGCACTGGCAAGCACCATCAAGAAGACGACCGATCTGCAGATCGCTCAGCTCGATAAGCAACAGCCGATACCACTCAACGATCTGCTCGACCTCCCCATCGACCCGGACGGCATCATGCGCAGGGCGGCACCGAAGGCAAAGGATCACAGTGACCCTTTCTTCACCGTATACGAAGAGGATTTCGGCGCCTACCAGCCCTCAGGGATACTGCACTTCGAGCGGAATCCGGTGCGTATGCGGAAAGCCTTCGAGGACAGTGGCGTCGATCTTGTGGGACGACGCGCAGGCACCGTCTATCGAACCAGCGACCTCGCGGCCGCATTCCGACTGCAAACCGCACTGACCGAGCCGGGGAAGAGCGATTCGGTGCTCGATCCCCCGCCCGGACTCTCCGACGCACGGTGCCTGCGCCTCGATGCGATAGATCCCAATCGGAATTACACCGCGTTCTGCGCGGTCGTCTTCGGACACTATGTCGCAGTGGTCGTTTCTGTGTTCCCCACGGCGGCCCGAGTGGATCGTGCTCTGTATGAACGAGCCGCCGCCCAATATTCGATTCTGGCGAAAAGTGAGTGACCAGATCATGCGACCATCACGTCACCGTATGTTTGCCCTCGTGCTCGCGTTCCTGCTGGCGGCAAGTGCGTGTGGCACGGATACCGATGCGCCGAGCGATATCAGCGTCGATATCGCTGAGTTGGATGCGGGCAACTACCCGACCATACCGGTCGATCCGGAGCAGTCCCGGATAGCGGAAACGAGCGCCGTCCGGGAAGCTATCCGGATCGGCAACGCCACTCCGCTCGTTATGGATGTGGACAACCGGTTCATCTTCCAAAGATACAAGTTCGTCACCCGGGTGATCACGCCTGCGACACCCCCGTATCTCGACGCGGCCGCGATCACAGATGACGAAATCGGATCGATCTTTCCCGGCCTGGTCGCCGGATGGCATACCCATGGTCAACGTCGAGCCGAGGCATGGACCGGGCGCGAGATGAGGATCCAGACGATTCGGTTCTCGGACGTGCAGCACGCCGAGGCGGCAGCGCAGTTACTGTCCGACCGGACACCGGGAGAGAGTCACTCCATCGACGGCTATCCGAACGCGCACACCAGATATCTTTCCGAGGTCCCGGTCGGTTCCCACTGGCTGTTCCCCTGGCTGAACTCCTGGCTGGTGCACGACGACATGCTGCTGTACGTGTTCATCGAGGATCCGATCAGCCTGCCCTTCGATCCGGACCCGCTCGCCGACTTGGCCGGACGGACCTTCGGCAAGCAGATCGAGATGCTGAAGAACTACCTGCCCACCCCCGTCGCGGAACTCGACGCACAGCCGCTGGATGTCGACGGTCTGCTCAGCCGAACACTACCGACCGCCAAAGAGAACCTGCCGGTCCAGGGCGCAGACCCTTCCGGGGTCTACCCGAAATACGCGGCGCTGCATATCGCGAATCGTCCGGATCTGGCCAAGGCCGCATATGACGACGCGGGCGTGGACTATGTCACGATAGCGGGGGCGTTCATCTATCGCACCCGCGACGATTCCAGCCCGTTCCGGTTGATCGCCGCTCTGCAAGCTCAATTCATCGATACGGACAGCTACGACAAGATCGACGGCCCAGCAGGGTTGCCATCGGCGGAATGCTTCGCGGCCAAGCCGAATACCCCGTACCAGTCGGACCATCCTCCGATTTGCTTGATTCCGGCCGATCGCTATGTGATTCACGTCGAAGGCGGCAATGTCCAAGATGCGCGGCAGCGGGCCGCCGCACAGTACAAGCTGCTGATGAGCGGGCGTTGACCCGCGATTATTCGACCAGTGAGGAGAACCGAATGGCCTTGCGGCCCGGCACGATCGTGGGCGGCTATCGCGTGCTCCGTACGCTCGGCAGCGGCGGTATGGGCACCGTCTACCTGGCGCAGAACCCGATTCTGCCGCGGCGCGATGCGCTGAAGGTGCTCAGCGCCGACCTCTCCGCCGATGCCGAGTTCCGCGCCCGATTCGAGCGGGAGGCCAATCTCGCCGCCGGGCTCGACCATCCGAATATCGTCGCGGTGTACAACCGAGGCGAGGAGGCGGGTCGGCTGTGGATCGCGATGCAATACATCGATGGCACCGATGCCGCGGCGGAAACCAAGCGGGACGCCGACCGTATGACGCCGCGACGGGCGTTGCGCATCGTCTCGGAAGTCGGGAAAGGCCTCGATTACGCGCACCGCCGTGGTCTGCTCCACCGTGATGTGAAACCGGCCAACTTCCTGTTGTCCGCGGCCGATGACGGCGATGACGATGACGAACGCGTGCTGCTCACCGACTTCGGTGTCGCTAAATCGTCCGAAGACAACCAAGATCTGACGGCAACCGGAAATTTCGTGGCCACCGTCGCCTATGCGCCACCGGAGCAGCTGGTTGGCGGCAGCATCGATAACCGCGCCGATATCTACAGTCTCGGATGCTCGTTCTACAAGTTGTTGACGGGACAAAATCCATATCCGTCGCCAAAGCCTGCCGTGGTCATGATGGGCCATCTCCATGAGCCACCACCGAAACCCAGCGCGGTGCGATCCGACCTGCCCGCCGCGCTCGACGACGTGCTCGCGAAAGCCATGGCCAAAGATCCGGCCGATCGCTACAGCACCTGCCGAGAGTTCACCAAGGCGGCAGCAGCAGCGCTCTATGGCATATCGCAGGTCAGGGCCCCTGGACCAGATCCTTCTGCCGACGCACCAACCCAGCGGACAGCGTATACCGACCCGAGACACGCGATTACCGCTCCTTTCCCCGGTTCCGCTGCTCAGTTCCCGGTGCACACCCCACCGCACGAAACCGATCAGCACTCGCTTGCGACTGCGCGCAGCAGCAGTACACGGCCATCACGAGCGCGTCGAATTCTTGTCCCCGCTCTCGCCGCGCTGTTCGTAGGTATCGCGGTCGCCGTCGGCACTCTCGTCTTCGTCGATCGGCAATCGGGTTCCACTGTGAATGGGGATCAACTGGCCCAGGTGCGCAGCACCTATCCGCAGTTCGAGGGTAAGACTGTCACGGCGTTCCATCTCGGCGACGCGACGCTATCGGCTGTGTTGCACCCGAGTGACCAGTCGGAGTTCTTACAAGGTATCGGTTTCCGATACAGCACGAAGTACAAAGCTATCGGTGACGAGGAGTCCCCCCGACCGCTGTCCGCCAATGGCTACTCGGCCAATGCCGACTCCGATGTCGTCATCATTCTGCGCACCGACAGCGAGGCGGGAAACGGTGGCCTACGCGGGATCCCGAGCTTGCTACTGAACAGCTCGACCGCAGTGGTCGTGGTGGACGAGCTGTCGACTGTTCAGGCATTTCAGATCTGGAGCGAACAATCCCAGGAACTGCTCATCAACGAAATGGTGCCGACTATCGCGAAGATCGTGCAGTAACCGTCCAGGGCCGACATTGCGCTCGTGGCATGCTCCTTCGAGGATCGAAACCCTCTCTGCGCCCGGCGCAGTCACCTCAGGACATCAGCAACACAGGTAGCCAGTCGCTACCGAATTCAGGTAGGGTACACCCGCAGTCACTATCGCGCTGTCGAGATGGCGGCGAGCCCGGGGGAAGGAGGGGAGAGTGCTGCAACCGCAGGTTGGCCGGACAGGGCGGTCCGTCATCAATACCGGCAACCTGGGCCGGCAATCGGACACGTCAGTTCCGTCACCGCATCGTTCGCGGCCAACCATCCCGCTCGCACGAATGGATCACCCGAACAATAACGGGTTCCGAGAATTACAGGGAACCGAATCACTCGTGCTTGCGTCCAATCAGATGTAGGGGTCGAATGCCGCCGACGCGGCCCGATCTGAACAATGTGAAGAGGAGCCACAATGGCAGTCAAGGCATCGGTAAACGCCGAAGCAGTCAAGGCTTTCGCGCAGCAGTGCGAAGGTAAGCATCAGACCTTGATTACGGCGATCAGGAATCTGAAGGCATACGAGGACAGCCTCACCGCGAACTGGTCCGGTGACGCCAAGCGCGCCTTCGATTCATTCATGGAGCGTTACTACTTCCAGGCGGACAAGCTGAACGACAAGCTGCTGCAGACAGTGGATAACCTGGTCAAGACCAGCGGCAAGTTCTCCGAACAGGACCAGGTGTTCATGCAGAACGTGCAGTCGCAAGCCTCCAGCCTCGATCTGCCTGCGCTGTAATTCCCATTCCGATCAAAACTTTAGGAGCTGAAAATGGCTGATCCCACAAAGATTTCCGCCAACTTCGGTGCTGTCGAAGGCACCGCGATGGACATCAAGAACAAGGCCCAAGAGGTCATGAGCATGCTGGAAGACTTCAAGAACGAAGTGGCGAACTTCGTCCGCGACAACTGGGAGGAAGGCGCGGCTTCCGAGGCATTCCAGCAGCTTCAGGCCACCTGGAATCAGCACGCGGCGCAGCTGAACACCACACTCGATGGTGCCGCGATGCTGGTCAGCAGCGGCAACTCGGAGCTGCAGAGCACCGATACCGCTCTCGCGAACCTGTTCTGAGCATGGCCGAATTCGGGCCCCGGTAGCACAAGCTACCGGGGCCCGAATCATTTCATGACATGGTCATGAAATGCATACGATCGCGTGCACCGCTACGCATTACGGAATCACGCGCACCGAACGTGCGAACACCTCACACGTACTCGACAAGTCCTGCCAACCGTCGCCGAGATACTGGCAACCGATACTGACCTGCATATCGTTCTCTACCACGACGTGCCAGCGGACAGTTGATCCGTCGCCGGGGCGTTCCAGGTAGGCCAAGCCCGGCCTGCCACCGAAGTCCACGTCCCGGCGCAAATCACTCAGCACCCCATCCGCTCGTTGCGCCATCTGGGTCTCGAGGTTCGCGACCACCTGTTCGTAGCCGGAACCCACAGCAAGCGGGGTCTGCATAACAGTGATGCGTTGACGGAGATCGCCTTCCGGAACCAGATCGATCCGAGGCTTACCATTCTGGAGAGCCGAGGCAATGCGCCAGTTGTCAGGAACCTGGAAGATGATGCGACCGAACACCTCTGGCGTCACCGGCACACTGGAGTTCGGTGGAGATGCGTTCCCGGTAGGTTCGGACTTCACCGAGACCATCGGCGCCGACACCGGAGCTGCGGTATCACCAGGACGGTTCAGCAGAACAGCAGTCACAGCGATAACGGCGACAGCGGTTATCGCTGCAATCATAGCCACCGCATAGCTTCTCGCACTACGACCCGGCTGTTGAGCAGCCGCGTGTTCACGCAATGACTGCGTCCATTCGATCTGCGGTTGATTCGATGCGATACCCCGCGGCTGATTCGGCACCGGGTCACCACCACGAATCAGGTCGTAACCTGCGATCGAGCGGATTTCCACGGTCTTCCCGACGGCTTGCTGTACAGCCTCATCCACGGAGTCGAGCATTCCCGGCTCCGGGACTCCGGCGACCTGGACGAGATCGATAGACCGTCCACCCAGCAGTCGAGTGATCAGTGCACACAATTCATCGAAACCAGGTGATCCCGGTACCGCCTCGGTAAGCGCGAGAATCGGTTCATGTTCACATGATTCGATGTGCACACCGCGATGGCTGCGGATAACCGTCGACACCGTAGTGCTGAGCGCGTCGAACTCGAGCACCAGGGTTCGATGGCTGTGGCTGGTGCCCGCATCTGCCACAACAGACCTGACCGCGATGTCTTCGAAGACTACGGTGGCCGCTCCCCGGTATGCCGCCTGTTCCAGTACCGAACGACGCGACGAACCCCACCCGGTCGGACAGATCAGAACGAATCGCTCACACGGGAGGGCTGTGCCGAGATTTTCCAGAACTTCGGCGAAAACAGCGCTCATCGCATCGACTACCGATGGAGCCCTCGGCGACAGCGCGATCGCATCGGCGCCGAGGAACTGAACCACCGAACTCGCCTTGGCAGGCGGCATGAGCGACTGCCCGATGAAGAAGCCGGAGTCTTCGGTGCCCACAGTGATAGAAGGCGGCATGTCCCAATGCGTGGTTGCCCCGCGTGCCCAGAGGCGCGTCTCGGTGACAACCAGCTCGACGGCGGACATCAAGGTGAGGGCATCCAGGCCGTCTGCACCAAACCTTCAGTATTACGGGTTACGTAGGTACCACGCCCCGGCGGCATGAGGCTCGGACGTGTAGTGCCCATCAGCACCCCCTCGTCACGGCTGCAGCTCATGATCAAGCCTGCGGAGCTGAGGTCCTTCATCTTGCCCAAGACGGGCTCGTAGATCGCGCGGCTGGCACCACCCGAGCGACGGGCGATGATCAGGTGGAACCCGAGGTCGCGGGCATGCGGCAGATGCTCCAGCAATGCCTGGACCGGATTGCCCGAAGAGGTGGCGACCAAATCGTAGTCATCGATGACCACATACAGTTCCGGGCCACTCCACCAAGAGCGCTCGCGCAGCTGCTGAGGCGTGACATCCGGCCCAGGGGTTCGCTTGGCGACGTAACCGGCCAGATCGTTCATGTTCTGGGTGAACTGCGGCCCTGTGGAGCCGTAACCGGCGAGGTACCCCTCGGGGACCAGCCCGAGCATGGTCCGGCGGTAATCACCGAGGATGAAACGGGCCTGATCAGGGGTATTGGACGCGGCGATCCCCTCGATCAGAGAACGCAGCAGGGTCGTCTTACCCGATTCGGTATCGCCGATGATGAGGAAGTGCGGGCTCTCGGCGAAGTCGATGTAGACCGGTGCCAGCTCGGACTCGTTGATGGCGAACGGGATACGCAGGCACTTGGTGCTCGGGTCGAGCCGCGACGGCCAGTCCCCCGCCAGGTGCAGCAACTGCTCGCGGGGAAGCTGATCGGGCAGCATACGAACCTGCGGCGCGGGGCGGCCCGGAGTCATCCTGGCGATGGTGGCGACCGCGTCGGCGACCGCTTGACCCAGGTTGTCCTGATCGGCGCTGCCATCGATACGCGGTAGGCCGGTCAGCATATGCAGGCATTCCGGGGTCATACCGCGACCGGGCCTGCCCTGCGGAACCAGCGAGGCGAATTTGCGGCCGAGGTCGGAGTCCATCGGATCACCGAGGCGCAGTTCGATCCTGGTGCCGATCTGGTCCTTGAGCGCGGGCCGCGCCTCGGCCCAGCGGGCCAGTGCGATGACCACGTGCACACCATAGGACAAGCCCTGCACCGCGAGGTTCATGATGGTCTGTTCGAGCATCTCGAAGTCCTGGCGGATCGAGCCGAAGCCGTCGATGACCAGGAACACATCGCCGAACGGATCCTCATGCGCGCCCGCGGCGGACGGGCTGCTTGCCGGGTCCATCGAGCGCAGCCTGCGGAACTCGGTCATCGATTCGATGCCGAGCTGGCGGAAGCGGGCCTCCCGGTGGCGCACGATCGTGGTCATCTCGGCGATGGTGCGCCGGACCTGGTCCTCGTCCAGCCGGCCAGCGACCGAGCCGACGTGCGGCAACCCCTGCAGGCTCGCCAAGGTACCGCCACCGAAGTCGAGGCAATAGAACTGCACTTGTTCGGCGGTGTGGGTCATGGACATCGCCATGATCAGGGTGCGCAACGCGGTCGATTTACCGGACTGTGGGCCACCGACGATGGCGACGTTGCCGCGAGCACCGGACAAGTCGATGATCATCGAGTCGCGACGCTGATCGTAAGGGCGGTCGACGATGCCGATCGGGGCGCGCAATGTCGCCACCGCCGAGTACTCGCCGGTGAGGACGGAGCGCGGGATGAGCTGTTCGAGTGTGGGTGCCTCGTCCAGCGGCGGCAACCAGATCTCATGGGCCGGACGGCCATGACCCTGGATCCGGGAGACCAGCATGTTCAGATTGGACAGCTGCTCGCCGTCCTCGTCCTGCTGCTCGGGCTCCGAGCTCGGCTCCGGTGGCAGCGGCACCCGGTCCACCTCCCGGAAGTCGACGTGCGCGGCGGTGAACGGCCGCACCTTGACGTCGATCTCGCCGGCCTGACTGGCGACGGTGACATCGCGCTGTGAGCCACCGCCGACATATGGGCCGGAGACGTAGGAGGCCTGGAAGCGCTGGATCTCGCCGGAATCCGCCTTCAGATAACCGCCGCCGGGAACGTTCGGCAGATTGTAGGCATCCGGGACGCCGAGCACCTGTCGTGACTCATTGGCGGAGAATGTTTTCAGACCGATCCGGTAGGACAGGTGCGACTCCAGACCCTTGAGCTTGCCCTCCTCCAGGCGCTGCGAGGCGAGCAGGAGATGCACGTGCAGCGAGCGGCCGAGGCGGCCGATCATAACGAATAGTTCCGCGAAATCCGGATGCTGGGTGAGTAGTTCGGAGAACTCGTCGAGCACGACGAACAGGGCTGGTAGCGGATCCAGATCGGCGCCAGAGGCTCTGGCCTTCTCATAATCGGAGACATTGGCGAAATTACCCGCCGCTCGCAGCACTTCCTGGCGGCGGTTCATCTCGCCTGCCAAAGCGTCTCTCATACGGGAGACCAGGTCGGCCTCTTCTTCCAGGTTGGTGATGACGGCGGCGACGTGCGGCACACCGTCCAGCCCGAGAAATGTCGCGCCGCCCTTGAAGTCGACGAGTACCAGGTTCAGCTGATCCGGCGAGTGGGTGGCGAGCAGGCTGAGCACCAGAGTGCGCAGAAACTCCGACTTACCGGAACCGGTGGCGCCGATGCAGAGACCGTGGGGGCCCATACCGTTCTCGGCGGCCTCCTTGATATCCAGCTCCACCGGCAGGCCGTCGGCACCGACGCCGAACGGAACACGCAGCCGCTCCCGGCCGTATCGCGGCCGCCAGGCGTGTTCGGGATTGAAGGCGCCGATATCACCGAGGTTCATCAGCTGGCTCCAGGTCGAGATCACCTCGGAGTCAGCGGTATCCGCATCGCTGCTGCGCTGGGTCGCGGCCCGGTAGGGCGCGAGCCTGCGCGCCGCCTGCTGGGCCTGTTGGGGGCTGATCCGGTCGATCAGCGCGAAACGCTCCTGATTGCCTGTCGCGCCGCGGCCGACGCATTCGCCGCCTTCCACGATCAGCTTGATGCCACGAGATCCAGCCAGGCGCGGCGCGTAACCACAGAGGTCGAGCAGGGTGACGCCCTCATAACCGGATTCCCGCAACTGGTCGTCCTCCGCCTCGAGCAGGCCGCCGTCGACCACGATGACGATATGCACCATATTGGGGTTGGCGGGTTGGTTACGTGAGTACCTGACCCGGTTGCCGAGCAGCGGCTGCAGTCCGGCCATGGCTTCCCGGATCGAGCCGTAGAACATGCGCTGGGTACCAATGCCGTCCTGCACATCGGGATGCTGGGTATGCGGCAGCCACTTCGTCCACTCCCACTCCCTTGCCGTATCCGGTCCGCAGACCACGGCGACGAGCACTTGGTCCGGGGCCTGGAACATGCACAGCTGCACCAGCATCGCGCGCGTCATATCCCGCGCATCGCCACGGTCGCCGTCCAGCGCGATCGTGGCGAAACCCTTGATCGCGATCGCGGTCGGCAGATCGGGCACGGTCGAATGGGCGCGTACGAAACGGCGTAATGAGACCGCGGCGATCGGCTCCAGCTCCTCGACCGGGCCGGTTTCCGGGGCGACCAGTCTGGTGGCCAGCCGCTGACCGCCGACGCCGATACGGGCGTGGCAGAAGTCCTTGTCGCCCGCGCGACGTTCCCACATGCGGCTGGTCCCGGCGAGCATCCAGACCAGTCCCGGTTCCGGATGACTCCACTCGACGGATGAGCGCTGCTGGCTCGCGGTCTCGTCGACGTCCTTGCGGACCTGGTCGAGGTAACGCAGGTAGTCCTTGCGATCCTCGTTGGCCTCCGCGGCCTTCTGCCCCTTGCCTCCGCCCTGACCGGCGAACATACCGACCATGGAGAACACCATCATCAGCGGGAACATCATGGCCATCGGGTTCTTCGCGATGCCACCGCCTTGCGTGAACATCAAGGCCATCATGCCGACCATACCGACAACCATCACGACCGGCATCAGCTTCATCAGCAGATTTCCCGGTGTCACCCGGGGGATTTCGGGCGGCGGCTGCAGGGTGACCTCGCCGCCGGGCGAACGAGGCATCTCACGGCGCGCACGGCGCTGAAAGCGGACGGTGCTCATTCGACCGAGAATCCCCCTTCGGCAAGCTGTGATCCGGGCTCAGTGTAGAGGGCACAGCCGACATGTCGTACAGTTCGACCAGCATTCTGCTGCCCGAACCGTGGGTTCGCAAGCTCGCCCCCCGGCCGACGGGGCCGCGGAATCACGAGCTGGAAGACCGAGTTGGGGGAAGCTTGACGCACGCGCGACTTGACCACATCGACGCAGAATCCGCGCGCGGGATCGTCCGCGCTCCAGATCTCGCCCGGGTGACGATCCTGGCCAAGCACACCCAGGTCGACATGGCCATACCAGTGGATGTGCCGGTAGCACTGGTGATTCCCAGCGTTGTCGATATGGTTGCTCAGCACAGCCGTACCAACGATTTCGACAACGAAGGCGAACGCTTCGAACCCGCGGAATGGGTGCTCGCCAGGATCGGCCAGCCGCCGTTGTCCAATTCGCTCAGCCTCGGCGAGCACAGTGTGCGCGATGGTGAACTACTGATGCTGGAAAGCGCCTCGAACGCCGCACCGACGCCCCTGTTCGACGACATCATGCACAATGTCGCGATCGCCGATGCCGAACACTATCGCAACTGGACGCCACGCGTGGCGCGGATCACCGGTTCGGTACTCGCCGCGGTCACCATGCTCGTCGGTTGCCTCGGCCTGCTGCTGTCGCCGAGCGCGCTACCCATCGGAGTGGGTGGGTCGGTCGCTCTGGCTGTCACGATCCTGCTCGTCGTCGCGGCGATGGTGCTGAGCCGGATGTACGGCGACACCGGAACCGCGCTGGTACTCGGCGGCTGCGCACTGCCTGCCGCGTTCACCGCAGGCATGCTCTACGTACCGGAACACTATGGCTGGGCGCATCTTCTGCTCGGTTCGGCCATGGCGGGCGCGACGGCGATCCTGGCCTGGCGGGTCACCGGTGTCGGGCTCGCGCTGTTCATCGGCGCGGCCACGCTCGCGATGTACGCGGTGCCCGCGGCGCTGATCGGTCTGCTCACCGAGCGGCCGGGGCGCGTGATCGGGGCGGGCGCCGCGGCACTCGGGCTCGCCGGACTCGCCTTGGCACCACGGATATCGATGCTGCTCGCGAAACTGCCGCTGCCGCCGGTTCCTTCGCCGGGTACCCCGATCGACCCGACCGAGGATGATCCCGACGACCACCGCGCACTGCCGACCATGGAAGCGTTGCGGGCGAAAGCCGAACGCGCTCGGATGTATCTCGCCGGTTTGGTTACCGCGACCACGCTGGTCACCGCGGTAGGCGCGCTGGCAGCCACCGACCCGACCACCGATGATCCGTACTGGCAGGGCATCGCGCTCGCACTGGTCTGCGCAGTGGTGTTGATGTTCCGCAGCCGCACCTATGCGGGTGCGGAACAGGCCGTGGTGCTCATCGCGGGCGGTTCGGCGATCATGCTGATCATGTTGGTCGGGGCCGGTTTCGCGATGAACCAGCCGCTGCTTGTCTTCGGCGCGGCGATGCTCGCGCTGATCACGGCGTTGATCCTTGGCATCATCATCCCGAACCAATCGGCCACCCCACCGATGCGGCGTGGCGTGGAACTGCTCGAATACGCGTTCGTCGCCGCCGTACTGCCCCTGGTGTTCTGGATCACCGAGCTCTACTCCCTGGTACGCGGACTGTGAACCGGAGCATGCGGATCACGGCGGCAGCTGTGGTGCTCGGTATGAGTGCCGCGCTGGGGCAGGGGGCCGCCTATGCCGATCGGCCACCACCGATCGATCCGGGTCTGCTACCGCCCGGTGACCCCGCGGTACCGCCGGAACCTACCGAACACCAGAGCAACGCGCCGTGTCTGCGCGCCCAGTCCGGTGGTGGCGGCCCGACCGTCCCGCCGGCGCAGCAGTCCCTGAATTTGCCCCGTGCCTGGGAATTCTCCCGGGGTGAAGGACAACTCGTCGCCGTTATCGATACCGGGGTCTCCCCGCATCCTCGCCTGCCCGATCTGCAGCCCGCAGGCGATTATGTGGCAGCCGGCGGGGACGGCACCGAGGACTGCGACGCGCACGGCACCGTGGTCGCAGGCATCATCGGCGCGAAACCGGTGAGCGACCAAGGGTTCTCCGGCGTCGCGCCGGAAGCGCGAATCATGACGATCCGGCAGACCAGCGGCAGATACCAGCGGGCAGGAGCACAGGCGCAGAAGCGGCCGGAGGATCCGCCGGACGGCTACGGCAATATCGATGCGCTGGCTTCCGCGGTGCGCCGCGCGGCCGACCTCGGCGCCTCCGTGATCAACATTTCTATAGTTCTCTGCACCCCTGGTTCTCATAATCCCGCCGATCGCAGGCTCGGCGCCGCGGTGCGTTACGCCGCGTTGGAACGTGATGTGGTCATCGTGGCCGCGGCTGGGAACAAGAAGGACAATTGCCAGAACGGCAACCCCGATATCGACCCGACCAAACCCGGTCGCGATCTCTGGGACAACCTCCACACGAACGTCACACCCGCGCGTTACGACGATTATGTCCTCAGCGTCGGATCGATCGACGCGAACGGCCAACCGTCGGAGTTCACCGTGCCTGGCCCGTGGTTGGGCGTCGCGGCGCCCGGGGAGAACATCGTCTCGCTGGAAGCACACGGTTCGGGTACCTCCAACGGAGTCGTCGACCCGCGGCAGGGCAAAGTGGATACTTTGCAGGGCACCAGTTTCGCCGCACCGTACGTCTCCGGCGTGGCCGCCCTGGTGCGTGCGCGATTCCCTGAGCTCAGCGCGCGGGAAGTGATCAAGCGTATCCAGGCCACGGCGCACGCACCGGCCGAAGGATGGAATCCCTACCTCGGCTACGGCGCCGTCGACCCGGTGGCCGCACTGACCAACGAGGTTCCCGACGAACTGCCGCCGAAACGCCCGAGCGCGCCGAAGAACACGCAACTCGCGGTGCCCCTGCCACCGCCACCACCGGACAATACCGCCAGGGATGTCGCACTGATCGGCAGTGGCTCGATCGGCGCGCTGCTGCTCCTCGGCTATCTCGCCTCGTTCCCGATCCGGCGACGATTGGGTGTCCGCGAGGACGAGTGAGTATTCCCCGAACCCATCGCGGATTCTGTTCGACGGACAAACCTCACGATGCGCCCTCGCACTGATTCGGTGCCGTCGAGTACCCGGTTGACGATGTTTCGGTACGAGGGTGATGGACGCCCCGTCCCGAAACCGTGAGGAGATGCCCAACGTTTCCGATCACCCGAATGGCATGCCGTTGACGGAATCGCGTCAATTCGCCGCGACCGGCTGCGCGGCGGGGGCGTCGTCAGGGGCGATACCGTCATGGGCGACCATGGCGGCCTCACGGCTGAGCGAGGGACCACTGGCGAGCAAGCCCACGATCGGCCACGGTGCCGGTTCCGGCGTGACATCCGCTTCCCGATGCATGCCGAGCGCTTTCGCGGCCTCTTCGTTTTTGATGCCGAAGCGGACGCCGGTATCGGCGATATAGAACATGCCGTCCTTGCGCCTGCTATCCGGTTCTATGCCTGTGGTCTGAACGAAAGCGCCCGAGCCTGGCCGGAAGTACACCGAGTCGACATTGTCGCCTCTACCGTCCGCCTGTGCCAGCGGAACCAATCTGGCGCTGTCGGCCATCGGCAGGTCGCTGCCATCGATCACCGACAGTTCGGCGCGCACGGCGACATCGGCGTTGTTCGCGGCACCGGAGATCGGCTGCCACGAAAGGCAACTCACCGGCCTGGCCTTGGATTGGACGATCTCAGGCGCGGTTTCCGGATAAGTGTCGACCTTCAGCGCCCTCGACGGCTGCACCTGGGCATAGTCGGCATCGCTGATCACCGTGCCATGATCCGGGTTTCGCTGCGAGCTGCGGATGACATCTGCGGTGAATGGGCTGATGGGTTGCAGTCCATCGTGCAGGATGACGAGATTCTGCCCGTCCTTGCCGGAGACCTGGACAACTGTGCCGTTCTTCAGTCCGTTGATCGAATAGCCGCTGGGCGTACCACCGGGATCGGTGATCTTCGGTGGCTCGATCCGGTGCACCTCAGGAATAGCGTTCAGCAACCCCTCACTGATCGGCCGCGGGGTCATCCCTCGGATCCGCAACGGGACGGTGACGGCGGGATCGTTCATATCGACACGAGCGCGGGTGTTGTTCCATACCAGATAAGTCGCGTCCTTCCCGGCGACCAGCAGCGCTTTGTCCTTCCCCATCGCGGAAGCCTTTTCGCCGAGTTCCAGGTCGCCGATCAGCACGGCGGTGCTGCGGTCGTCGCTGCCATCGGTTTTCAGCGAATCGCACACCGTCCAGGTACGTCCCTTGCCCTCCTTGCCGAAGTGCAGGGAACCCGGAGCGCCGGGAATGCCGATCAGTGGGCCGCGCGCCCGCGTGCTCAACTCGGATTCCTTCACGATCGCGGGCGTGGCGGGCTGCCCAGCGGCGAGGCGGGCCGAGGCCAGGTTGAGGGCCGGATGCACCACATTGCCGAGCACCACATAGACCGCACCGGAATCCTTGCCGATCAAGATCGTGTTGCTACCGATCTTGTCCTGTGGCTTCAACAACGCGAGCACACCGCAACCGGCCAATACGACACAGGCAAGAACCAGGCCGACCGCGTACGCGCGAGACTGAGAGCGCATGGGGTCGTGCAGCATACGCACATCTCGGCGTACCAGTGCGTGCTCCATCCGCCGGACCAGAAAGCGGTAGCCGCTCACCTGCCAGCGCGTGGTGGGCTTTGAAGGCATTATTCCTCCCCCGAACAGTGCTCGCGTTCGCCGAACACAGTACAGTTCCCGAGGACTGTTGTTCAGCTCGGCCACTGCGAACCGGCCGGCACCGGGTATTTGGGGGACGACGATGGCGCAACCGGCCGGCGCGGGAACACAACCGTTATTCGGTCGTATCTCGATGCGGAACTTGCTGATCGCCCAGTTCATCGGGCTGATCGCCGGGATGATCGCATTGCTGACCGGTCTCGCGGGGCTGCCCGCGCTCGGTGTGGCGGTGGTGGCTGCCGCGCTCCCGCTCATCCCGATCGCCAAACGCACACTGCTGGACTGGATCACCACGTGGTGGCGCTACCTCACCCAGCGAACCTACGAGATCGGCGATACCGTCGATTTCCGCGGCGTGGACGGACGCTCGCTCGGTCTGTACCGGGATGGCAGCCGCGTAGTGACGGTGGTCGAAGTCCTGCCTCCGCCCGGTGGCCTGACCAGGATCGCCCGCACGACGGTGTACGCCTCACATCTGCTTCCACTGCCGGAGCTGGCGAAATGCCTGAATCAACATGACATTCTGCTCAGCGGAATCGACATCATCAGCCACGGGCACCGCAGCCGCTCCGGTACGCCGGCAGGTCCGATCTACGAATCGCTGCTCGGTCCACTGCCTGCCACCGCACACCGCACGGTATGGCTTGCGATCAGCTTCGACGCGGTAGCCTGCCCGGAAGCCGCGGCCCGGCGCGGTGGCGGAGCCGAAGGCGCCTCGCGTGCGGTCACCATCGCCACCCAGCGCATCATGCGCGCGCTGGAGGACGCCGACTGCAATGCCCGCGTTCTGACCGCGCCCGAGATCCGCAAGGCCGTCCTGCAGATCACCGGCGGTTACGATCCACGCACCCTCGGGCAGCGCTGGCGCTATGCCGAAATCGGCAACAGTGTGAACATCGGCAGCGCGATCGATCCCAAACGGCTCAGCTCCGAGTTACTCGCCCAGCTGTGGGTAGCACCTTCCCGCGGTACCACCGTGGCGGTACGGCTGCGGCCGGGCAATTCAGCCGAATCGGTCACCATCGGTGCCGCATGGCGGCTGACCGCGCGGGAACTGCCGGAACGATCCACACTGCGGGGCATGGTCTCGATGAACGGACGCCACCGCGACGGCCTGCTCACACATCTGCCGATCGCCGTACCCGATCTGGACGATACGGCCCCGATGCTCGAGTACCCCATCGATGTGATCGACCACCTACACCTGCCCTCCTCCGGTTGCGGTCAACTGATCGGCTCGGACGACGAAGGCAATGGCGTCGCGGTCCGTATCGTCGGCGCGGGCATCTCGACGGTGTATGTCGCGGGCGAGTTGTATCTGGCACAGCAACTGGTGTTCCGCGCGCTCGCGGTCGGTGAACGGATCCTGATCCGCACCGACCGGCCGCACGCATGGGAGAATCTGGTCACCACGATCGGCAATCCGGAACGGCTGACCATCGCGGTCGAAACCCATCAGTCCGATGCGGAGTTCACCGCGGCGGTGGTCGATGGAGTGCCCGCGCCCGCCCCGCACGCTGGTGTCACCACCATCTACCTGACGGGTGATCCGAGGAGCTTGCCCGCCGCCCGCCCTGATCTGGCCATCCACCAGCCTGGCGCGGTCGGCAACCACGTTGTACTGCGCACCGGCACCGCGCAGGTGAATCTGACTCTGGTGTCCATCCCGCGGGAAGCCACCTATATCGGTCAGCCACGCGGCCGCCACGCCATGGCACATCGATAACGGGCTAGCCAGGATACGGGTCAGCTGCCCTCGCGGTGCGTAGGGTCCGCGCCCACCAGGCCAATTGACGCACCATCCGGTGCGCGGCATCGATCGCGGCGCCGTCGCTGGTGTCACCCTCCTTGTCGAACCGCTTCTTGGCCTGGTGGAAGCTGACTGTCTCCCGCACGGAGACCATATGGACCTCGGCGACGACCTGACGCAACTGCTCCACCGCGCGCAAACCGCCGGAGAGTCCGCCATAGGAGACGAAAGCGACCGGCTTGGCCCGCCATTCGTGTTTGGCGGTGTCGAAGGCGGTCTTCACCGATGCCGGATAGCCGTGGTTGTACTCGGAGGTGATGACGACAAAAGCGTCGGCGGCACGCAGACGAGCACGGTAGGCCGCGGTCTGCTCGGTCTCGACGAGTTCGACAGGCAACGGAGTATGCGCGAGATCGATGACGCCGGTATCGAATTCGGGGTAGTTGCGCATAACACGCAGGAACCAGTCGGCGACCACCGGCGCGAACCGCTCCGGACGCACACTCGCCACAATGACTTCCAGTCGCAACGGGGTGTCCACGGCGCGAGCATAAGCCACCGCCGAGCCGAGGGAATCACGGCAGCCGTCATCCCCGCTCGGCCCGCAACGGCCCCGGGCCGGGAGTACGCCGCATCCGCCCGCCGAGTTCAGCTCCTCATGGCAGTTCGATCGGCAGCGACACTCCCGCGTGGACGCGGCACCCCGCACAGGTATCGGTGCTGTCCACCGCGGCCACCATCCGGCGGATGAGCTCTTTGAACGGCACCAGATTCCGCTTGAACTCGGCGAAGACGTCGACAGCGCGCACCCCGTCGCCTTCCGCCAGCCCCGCATCCAGATCGGTGACCAAAGCGACAGCGGCATAGCACATTTCGAGTTCCTTGGCGAGCACAGCCTCCGGATGGCCGGTCATGTTCACCAGATCCCAGCCCTGCGCGGCATACCACTGGCTTTCAGCGCGAGTGGAGAAGCGCGGTCCCTGGATCACTACCATGGTCGCCTCATGCACTACGCGCAACGCGTCGGACTCGGCTTTGGCCGCGACAGCGCGCAGCTCGCCGCAGTACGGGTCGGCGAAGGACAGATGGATACCGCCGCCGTCGAAATAGGTCTGCGTCCGACCGGAGGTCCGGTCGACCAGCTGATGCGGGACCACGACCGTCCCTGGCCCCCAGTCCGCACGTAAACTGCCGACCGCGCACGGCGCGAAGATCCGACGCACGCCAAGTGCGCGCAGCGCCCACACGTTGGCCTGATACGGCGCAGTATGCGGTGCGAATTCGTGGTTCTTACCGTGCCTCGGCAGAAAAGCCACCGTTCTGCCTTCCACCTCCCCGACCGTAATGGCGGCGCTCGGCGTGCCATAAGGCGTATCGACCTCGATGGTGGTTACCTCGTCATCGAAAAAATCGTAGAACCCGGTGCCGCCGATGACTGCCAACGCTGGTCGTGGATGCGCACTCATACCCCGATTGTCCCCTACCCCCTTACCCATGGACACGAACGCCTCTGCCCGAAAACACTGTCACCCCGCCCCAGCCATACCACAGTCACCGTTCTCGATACCCTGACATGCCAGGTGCAATGTGACCAAAGATGACGAGCACGCGATGTCTACCGTGATCGCAGGCCCCACCAGGTTCAGTGCATACGCCAGCCTGCTGGCGATCATCGTGTATGACGCCGGCGCCGTCGAACGCCTCCCACGCCACTTCGAGCACCAGCCGTCGCTGCGAATCCATCGCTGCCGCCTCGCCTGACAAGCAGAGCCGGAAAGTGTACCCTAGGGGGGTATTTATCGTCCGTGTATCGGCAGACAGCGAGGAGACGCTGGTGACAACCATCCCTCATAACCATGCGGTACCCGAGCATGCCACACACGGGTACATCACTGCCAAAGACGACTATCTCAAGCGGCTACGCCGTATCGAGGGACAGGCACGCGGCCTGCAACGGATGGTCGAAGAGGAAAAGTACTGCATCGATATCCTCACCCAGGTCTCCGCCATGACCAAGGCCTTGCAAGCAGTGGCGATGGGCCTACTGGAGGACCACATCAGTCACTGTGTCGTGGATGCGGCGGTCACGGGCGGCCCAGCAGCCGAGGCCAAGATCAAGGAAGCGACCGACGCCATCGCCCGCCTGGTCCGTTCCTGATTCAGATGGAACGCACCGCCCTGGACGAACAACCCTGGTCACCGTACCGCTACCGACAGTGCCCTCGGTGCCGCCGCAGGACGGGCCCCTCCGTAACCGGAATTTCGCGAAACCTCGGAAACTACGGCGGTCCGGATCTAATCATCACGGTCAGGACCGCGCACTGAGCAGCGGGGCGAGCATGCGCAATACCGCGAGGTAATTGTCGTCGAGCGCCTGCACCGCGATATGGTCTGCCCCCGCGTCCAGATGCTCCACCAGCCGGGCCACACTCTGTTCCGGCGTACCGTGGGCGATGAGCGCGTCGAACAGCCGGTCACTGGGTGGGGTGGTGAAATCGGCATCGGTGAAGCCGATTCGACGCAGATTCGACACATAGTTGGTCAAACCGAGATAGAACGCGGCAGTACCGTCGGCGATGGTATGCGCCGTCCCGGCATCGTCGGTCAGCACCACCTTGTGCTCGGTCGCCAGCAGCGCGTCAGGGCCGATGATCTTACGTGCCTCCGCGGTGTGCGCCGACGGCACGAAATACGGCAACGCACCCGCAGACCGTTCAGCGGCCAGCCGCAACACCCGCGGGCCGAGGGCAGCCAGCGCGCGCCGCTCGACAGGTACCCCCGCGGCGTCGAGTTCGTCGAGATACTCGACCAGGGCGTCATAAGGCTTGCGGTATTCGCCGGTGTGTTCGGGATGCCCGGCACCGATACCGAGCAGGAAACGTCCGGGGAAGCGCGCTTCGATCCGATGGAACGAGTCGGCCACCTCCTTCGCTCGCGCGGACCAGATGTTCACGATGCTGGTGGCTACGGTGATCGTTTCGGTTGCCGCCAGTAGCGGTTCGACCATTCCCAGCTCAGCGGGCGGAGAACCGCCCAACCACAGCGCTCGGTATCCAAGCGCCTCCAACTCTCGTGCGTCCTCCGGACTGAACCCGTTGTACGCCCGCCACACACCGAATCGTCCGAGACTGTCGAATGTCATGCTCGTGCCAACCCAAGCCCTTATGTATCTATTTCCGATATATGTCTATTCGGCAAACCTCAGCGACTTGGACCCGGCAGGTCTAAGCCCTCCTATCCGCAGCGAGCTACCGTGACCAGTGCACAGCTAACGGCGCCCGCCGCCGTGGCGGACGTCATCGCTGAGGAGATGGAGGTGATCGCTGTGCTCAGATTCGATCCATTCCATGACATCGACACTGTCGCCCGCCAACTACTCGGTGAAGCCACTGGAACCGCTCGCGCACCACGATTCATGCCGATGGATCTGTTCAAAGCGGGAGATCACTACGTCCTGAACGCAGACCTGCCCGGTGTCGACCCAGGTTCGATCGACGTCAGCGTCGACAACGGCACGCTCACCCTCCGCGCACAGCGCACTGTGTCCAGCGAGGAAGGCGTCCAATGGCTGGCTTCGGAGCGCTTCGCAGGCACGTTCATGCGTCAGCTGTCCCTCGGTGACAACGTCGAGGCCGACAAGATCAGCGCGACCTACAACAATGGCGTGCTCTCGGTGACGATCCCGATCGAGGAGCGCGCCAAGCCACGCCGCATCGAGATCACCGGATCGTCTCAGGAACCGAAGAAGATCGGAATGAAACCGGGACAATCATCGAAGTGACCTTCCTGCTACTCGCACCCGTCCTCGGGTGCGGGTAGCTCGTCCCTGTCTCAGCCGCCGCAGCAATTCCGGCCTACGGCCGGGATGGTGCGCAGCTCACGTGTCTGCGCATTGCGGGCGGCGAGTTCCGCATCGGCGGGGTAGTCGACACCGATCAGGCTCAAACCGTTGGCCGGCGCGACAGTGACCGCGCTGGATCGTTGCGTCGCATGCAGCAGCCCACCGACCCATTCCGGTGTGCGTCTACCCTCCCCGACCGCGAGCACCGCGCCCACCAGACTGCGGACCATCGACCAGCAGAACGCGTCGGCGCTGACATAGGCGATCAGCAGATCGTCATCGCGCACCCAATCGAACCGCTGCAGCTGCCTGACCGTCGTCGCCCCCTCCCTACGCCGACAGAACGCGGCGAAATCATGCAGTCCCAACAGCATTCGGGAAGCCGTGCGCATGGCCTCGACGTCGACATCGGCTCGGCAGGCGACCACGCTGCGGGCCAGCAACGGTTCGGCACCGTACGGTGCGGTGGTCAACCGATACGCGTAGTGGCGGCGGATGGCGGAGAACCTGGCATCGAATTCGGGCGGGGCTGCTCGCGCGTCTTTGATCCGCACATCCTTCGGCAGGAAGCGCGCCATCCGGTGGATCAGCTTGCCGGAATCCAGCTCCGCGGCCGTATCGAAATGCGCGACCTGACCCTCGGCATGCACACCAGAGTCGGTGCGGCCTGCGACCGTCAGCTGGATCGGCTCACGGAACACCTTGCTCAGCGCATCCTCCAGTACGCCCTGCACGGTGCGCAGCCCCGGCTGACGTGCCCAGCCGATGAAGTCGGTGCCGTCGTAGGAGATATCCAGGCGAACGCGCGTCCGTGGCGCGTCGACCTGAGCTGTCCCTGATGCGTGATCCGCGTCCCGGTGCGGCCGCTCCGACATCGATGTCACCGTTTTCTCCACGATCACCATGATTCCTGTCGAAACGCACGAGCCCGCCACCCAGGTGCGGGTGACGGGCTCGTGCGCGAACTCCGACGCGAAGCGTCAGGCGTCCTTCTTGTCCTCGGCAGCCTTGTCCTCGACCTCAACGGTCTCCTCGGCGGCCTTCTCCTCGGCGACCTCGGTGACCGGGGCTTCCTCGGCCTTCTTCGACGCGGCAACACGACGGGCGCGATCGGCCTCATTGGTCACGGTCTTCTCCCGGACCAGCTCGATGATCGCCATCGGCGCGTTGTCACCCTTGCGGGGCAGCGTCTTGATGATGCGGGTGTAGCCACCCTCGCGCCCCTCGAACGACGGGCCGATCTCCGCGAAGAGATCGTGCACGACGTCTTTGTTGCGGATCACCTTCAGCACCTCGCGACGGTCGGCCAGAGTGCCGCCCTTCGCCTTGGTGATCAGCTTCTCCGCGTAGGGACGCACGGCCTTGGCTTTGGCCTCGGTGGTGGTGATCCGGCCGTGCTCGAAGAGCGCCGTGGCCAGGTTGGCGAAAATCGCCTTCTGGTGCGACGCCGACCCGCCGAAGCGGGCACCCTTCTTGGGCTTGGGCATTGTTGTGGTTCTCCTTGTTTTCGGGCGCCGCTCCCGGGGCCCTGGCGTGGTCACGCTCCGCTACCGCTCGCGGGCGGTATCGCTCGCGCCGCGGTTCGACCTGCCGGGGCGCCTACCCCGGCGGCCTAGAGTTGTTCGGTCTCGGCGTAGTCCTGCTCGCCGCCATCGGTGTCACTGAACGTGCCGCTGTCGGTCCACGTTCCGGTGCTCGCGTCATAGCCGACCACAGTGGACGGATCGAACGAGGCCGGGCTGTCCTTCAGCGAGAGGCCGAGCGTATGCAGCTTGACCTTGACCTCGTCGATGGACTTCTGGCCGAAGTTACGAATGTCCAGCAGGTCCGACTCGGTGCGGGCGACCAGCTCGCCGACCGTATGCACCCCTTCGCGCTTGAGGCAGTTGTAGGACCGGACGGTGAGGTCCAGATCCTCGATCGGCAGACCGAACGAGGCGATATGGTCCGCCTCCGCCGGCGAGGGGCCGATCTCGATACCTTCGGCTTCGACGTTCAGCTCACGGGCCAGGCCGAAGAGCTCGACCAGGGTCTTACCCGCCGAAGCGAGCGCATCCCGCGCGCTGATGGAGTTCTTGGTCTCCACGTCCAGGATGAGCCGATCGAAGTCGGTGCGCTGCTCGACACGCGTCGCCTCGACCTTGTAGGTCACCTTCAGTACCGGCGAGTAGATCGAGTCCACCGGGATCCGGCCGATTTCGGCGCCGGACGCCTTGTTCTGCACGGCAGGGACATAGCCGCGACCACGCTCGACGACGAGCTCGATCTCCAGCTTGCCCTTGTCGTTCAGGGTCGCGATGTGCATGTCCGGGTTGTGCACCACAACCCCGCTCGGCGGGACGATGTCACCCGCGGTGACCGTGCCCGGACCCTGCTTACGCACGTACATCGTGACCGGCTCGTCCTCCTCGGAGGACACGACCAGGCTCTTGAGGTTCAGGATGATGTCGGTGACATCCTCCTTCACCCCGGGAACGGTGGTGAACTCGTGCAGGACGCCATCGATGCGGATGCTCGTGACCGCGGCCCCCGGAATCGAGGACAGCAAGGTACGCCGCAGCGAATTGCCGAGGGTGTAGCCGAAGCCCGGCTCGAGTGGTTCGATGGTGAACTTCGAGCGGTTCTCGGCGATGACCTCTTCGGCCAGCGTCGGACGCTGTGAAATCAGCATTAGGATCATCCTCCTCTTGGGCGCCCGCTATTTGACGCCTCGTCTCAGGGGTTGTGCGTGGCCGTCCGGCAGTACCGCCGCCGACGACCGACAAGCAATCGCCGACGATAGACGACCACGCACCAGCGGCGCAGTGCCGCGCACTTCGCGCAGTGCTTACTTCGAGTAGTACTCGACGATCAGCTGTTCCTGCAGTGGCACATCGATCTGGGCGCGCTCGGGCAACTGGTGCACCAGAATCCGCAGCCTGCCGGGGAGCACCTGCAGCCAACCCGGCACCGGGCGGTCACCGTGGGTCTCCCGCGCCACCTGGAACGGCAGCGTGCTCAGCGACTTCTCCTTGACATCGATGATGTCGTACTGGGTGACCTGGAAGCTGGGAACGTCGACCTTCTTGTTGTTCACCAAGAAGTGGCCGTGGCTGACCAGCTGGCGGGCCTGCCTGCGCGTACGGGCCAGACCGGCGCGGTAGACGACGTTGTCGAGGCGGGTCTCCAGCAGCCGGAGCAGGTTGTCACCTGTCTTGCCCTTGAGACGATTGGCCTCTTCGTAGTACCGGCGGAACTGCTTCTCCATAACGCCGTAGGAGAAGCGAGCCTTCTGCTTCTCCTGCAGCTGGAGCAGGTACTCGCTCTCCTTGATCCGCGCGCGGCCATGCTGGCCGGGCGGGTAGGGGCGACGCTCGAACGCCTGGTCGCCTCCGACGAGGTCGACACGCAGACGACGCGACTTGCGGGTGATGGGGCCTGTGTAACGAGCCATTGTTCGCTGATCCTTTCCCGCTAGACGCGACGCCGCTTGGGCGGACGGCAGCCGTTGTGCGGCTGCGGGGTGACATCGGAGATCGTGCCCACTTCGAGGCCGGCGGCCTGCAGCGAGCGGATCGCGGTCTCACGGCCCGAACCCGGGCCCTTCACGAACACGTCGACCTTCTTGACACCGTGTTCCTGTGCCTTACGAGCGGCGTTCTCGGCGGCGAGCTGCGCGGCGAACGGGGTCGACTTACGCGAACCCTTGAAGCCGACGTGACCCGACGATGCCCAGGAGATGACATTGCCGTTCGGGTCGGTGATCGACACGATCGTGTTGTTGAACGTGCTCTTGATATGCGCGTTGCCGTGCGGAACGTTCTTCTTGTCCCTGCGACGCGACTTCTGGGTCTTCTTCGGGCCCGTGGCCCTGCTCTTCGGAGGCATCGGTATCCCTACTTCTTCTTACCGGCGACAGTGCGCTTCGGACCCTTGCGGGTGCGCGCGTTGGTCTTGGTGCGCTGGCCACGTACGGGCAGGCCACGGCGGTGACGCAGACCCTGGTAGCAGCCGATCTCGATCTTGCGGCGAATATCGGCCTGCACTTCGCGGCGCAGGTCACCCTCGACCTTGAACTCGGAGGCCTCGATGTAATCGCGCAGCCTCGTGAGATCGTCGTCGCTGAGATCCTTCGAACGCAGGTCCGGGCTGACGCCGGTGGCCTCCAGGATCTCCTTGGAGCGGGTACGGCCAATGCCGAAAATGTAGGTCAGCGCGATCTCCATGCGCTTTTCACGCGGGAGATCGACGCCCATGAGACGTGCCATCTGGCAGTTTCCTTATCGTTGCGGAGGTCTGCTCCCCGTCCGTCCCCCCTCGTGCGGGGGGCACCGGCCTCCGAACCGGCGGTAGGCACACACGCTTAGGGCGAACCCTGAAACCGCAGCGTGCGGCTGGTGCTGGGAGTTCTTCTCTGCCAATCCGAACTGCGGTCCGGTGCTTGGCTGGTGTCGCGTCGAGCGGCGCCGTCGGCACGCCTCGGGCGGGTGGTGCGAGGTCGCCAGACCTCACCAGCTTCCGCTCAGCCCTGGCGCTGCTTGTGGCGCAGGTTGTCGCAGATCACCATGACCCGGCCGTTACGGCGGATCACCTTGCACTTCTCGCAGATCTTCTTGACGCTCGGCTGAACCTTCACGTCCGTCCAATCTGTTGTGGTTCACACGGGTGTGAACACAGTTTTTCCCCAGTCGGCGACTGGGGAAGCTTTGTGGTGAGTCTTTCGACTCGGTCCCGGCCTACGCCGGGACGGCCGGCTCCCGCCGACCCGACCGCACCTGCGGTCACTTGTAGCGGTATACGATCCGGCCACGTGACAGGTCGTAGGGCGAGAGCTCGACGACGACCCGATCCTCGGGAAGGATGCGAATGTAATGCTGCCGCATCTTCCCGCTGATGTGCGCGAGAACCTTGTGCCCGTTCTCGAGCTCGATCCGGAACATCGCATTGGGCAGCGGTTCGACAACTCGACCCTCGACCTCGATGGCCCCGTCTTTCTTCGCCATGTCCTCCGCGATCCCGGTTTACACTCAACCTGGTTTGTTTGCCTGGTTTCCGTTCGTGTGGACCGGCCGCCGGAACAGGCCACTCGCACACAAACAGGCGGCGCATGGATGCACCGCCGCTCCAGCTTACCGATCGGTCCCGGATCAGGCAAAAATACCCCCACCCGCTCGCGTCGGACACGGCTTCGCAGCGGCATTCCGCCCGTGGCCTGCGCTGTCCAGCGACCCGTCCGCACCGCGAAGGCTTCCGATGGTTGTCGCGTAAACTGACCGCTGTCCGGATACCGAGGCGATCAGATCGAGGGGGACGTGTGAGCGCACGCAGCGAGCGAGCCACCGGCGCAGTGCCCTTGATCGCGGTGCGACCACCCGTCGGCGAGGCGCAGCCGTGAGCCGCGGTAACGACGACCTACCCATGTTGCCGCCGTGGCTGTCGGAAAGCGAAGTCACCCAGGTCGGCTACGAGACGCCGGTACAGAACCTCCCGCACGACGAACTCATCGAAGAAACACCGAGTCGTAAACGCGGACTCTTCAGGAACCGGGCAGCGGAAGCGGAACAGCCGGAATCCACGCGAGCGCCGAAGCGACGTATTGGCAGGCGCCGCGATAAAGCCGACGGACAAGAAACCAGCGGAGAAACAACCGACGGCTACGCGGCAAGCGGGCGGGGCGAACCCCTTTCGGAACAACCGCGACCCCTTCCGGAACAAGCACAACCCCTTTCGGAACAACCACGGCAGAATCCGCCCGCACCCGGCCCACCACTTGGCCCGGCCATTTCCGCACCCGACGCCTATCCCCACCGGCAACAACCCGCACCCGAGCACGCGCCACCGCATCAGGGCGGTACCCGGCACCCCCCGCAGCGCACTGGCGATATCCCCCGGTACGACCTACCCGCCCGTGCTCCCGCGCAGCCCGCACCGGAGTTCCGCCCGCTGGGTAACGAACCCACCGAAACGCGGGCAGTGAACTACCGGGCAGCGCCTCGGCACGACCACAGCCCCGATCCACAGTGGCAACCACACGACGGACACCCCGGCCCAACGCCACGGAGCGAACCGGTACCGAGGGGTGAGCGCCCTAGCCCACCCCTCGGTCCGGACACAGCGGACCGAGGCAGTAGCGCCGGCCATACCGCACCTGGACCGCGTATCGACGAATGGCCGTCCACCGGTAACCCCCGGATCGATGCCGCGCTGTCTTCGGTACGACCGAACCAGCAGCCCGCCACGCCGCCGAGAACTCCCCCGGAACATGCCGCGCCCGCGACGCACAGGGACGATACGAGGGCGCCGGATACCGGTGCGAACCCGCACCTCCCGCAGCCTGATAACCGGACCAGCGAGCCGCCGACCGGCGGTGAACCGCCCCGCCCACCCGGCGAGCAATCCGTCATGCCCCCCGCTGGGCCGCCGCAGGACACCGCACGGAGCGGACCGCCGCAGCAACCCCCTGCCCCTGCCCTCGCGGGCTCCGGCGCCCTACCACCGTGGCACGCCACACCTGGACCCACCCGAACCCAAGCGCCCACACCGGAAAACACCGCGCACCCGGACGAGACAGCCGGGCGAGCCGGTGCGTCCGGATCAGCGAAACCGACGCGCACACAACAGGTTCCCGATGCCGCGATATCGAACCAGACGAGCACCGCGACAGGCATGGCCGGCGCCACCGCGGCAGCACAACCGGCAGGCAGCGGACGACATCGGCTGCCAACGGAAAATGATCGGCCACTCGAGGAGAACACCGAACGACCCGTGCAGCCCGCCCAAGGCATCCCTTCCCGCGAACACACTGGGCACACAACCCAGTTCGCGAATACGCGGCCGGCATCCGCCGAACAGCACGACCCTGCGCGCAATGCTCACGACAGCGCTACACACCCGAATCAAGAACCGACCGAATCCTCCGGCCGCCCAGCCCAGTTCGGCGGTGGATCGGGCCCTGCGACCGAACCGACCGCAGGCCGATGGCACGCTGCTGCCTGGCAGCATCCGGCCCAGGAATACGGCAGGGCACTGCCGTATTCTTCGCCACCCGCGCAGCCACATCCCGCACCACCCGCGCAGCCACATCCCGGCCCCCCGGAATACGGGTATCCCGCGGCGCAGGCGAATGCCCCGCATCGGGACAACCCGTATCCGCCCGCACCGCAACCAGGCACGCAGTTCCAGCAACCGTCACTGGACCAGGTGCCATTACGACGGGCCAAGCGGGCGCCGGGAACCGGATGGCGCAAGGCGGTACACCATGCGTCCGGCGGTGCCATCAACCTCGGCATGTCCGCCGAAGAGCTCAGACTCCAGGAGCTGGTCGCCCGGATCAGGCAACCGGTCCGCGGCGATTACCGCATCGCAGTGCTCTCATTGAAGGGTGGCGTCGGAAAGACCACCACCACAATGGGTATCGGCTCCATTTTCGCCTCTATCCGGGGTGACCGGGTGATCGCGGTCGACGCCAACCCCGACTTCGGAACGTTGTCCCAACGGGTGCCTTTGCAGACCAGATCGACCGTGCGCGATCTGCTGCTCGACCCAAATGTCCAGCGCTACTCGGATGTGCGCAGGCACACCTCGCAGTCCACCAGCCGCTTGGAAGTGCTTGCCAGCGAACGTGATCCAGCGGCTTCGGAGTCCTTCAACGAAGAAGAGTACCGCGCGGTCGCCCGGATCCTGCAGCGGTTCTACAACATCATCCTCACCGACTGCGGTACCGGGCTGATGCACTCGGCGATGTCCGGCGTGCTCGATCTGGCGCACTCGCTGGTGCTGATCTCGTCCCCCGCGATCGACGGGGCCCGCAGCGCCGCAGCGACTTTGGACTGGTTGTCGCTACACGGTCACGACCACTTGGTACGCAATGCGGTTGTGGTGATCAACTCGCCGCGAGCAGGCTCGCCGAATGTCGGTATCCAGCAACTACGGGAATATTTTCTATCCCGCTGCCGTGCTGTGCATATCATCCCTTTCGACCCGCATATCTCCGAGGGAGCCGAGATCGATCTACACCGGCTGCACAAACAGACCAAGCGGGCCTACGTGGAGCTGGCCGCGACCATCGCGGACGATTTCGCCACCGACCATCACCACTACCGCTCATAGTGTCCATCGGCTGCTGGCCGATGGACACGAGCTAGGGATACCCGTTCACCATTCTGGCAGGCGCCGTCTGCCTGCCATGACGTCACGTACCAAGTCGTCATAGGCATCAGCGAGTTCGGCGAGATGGTGCCACGCGTTGTGTAACAGCTCGTCGTGCGCGTTCAGCGTCATCAACGCGTGATGCGCCCGCACCGACGACTCCGCGAGGCGATCGATCACCGCACCCACCGTCTCGGTGTGCAGGGTAGCGCCGAGTCGGTGCTGCGGTACATAGCGCGCCACCCAATCGTCGATCGCCATCACCAATTCGGCTCTGCGCCGCTCGATTTCACGAACCGTCGCCGCGGCGGTATCCACCGAGCCACCCCGGCCGATCAACCGCCGCTCATGCAGCACAGCCAGATCATGGGAGAACCACAGCAGTGGACCACCGACCACCCGGTGACCGCGACATGCCCGGACCAATAGGTCGGAGGTGGGAATCGGCCCCGGCACAGAAGGACGCACCGAAGCATCGACACACCTCGATGTGCCGGGGGGTGCCATTACGACTGTTGTATTCGAACCTGCCACGTTGCCTCGCCGTCATCGCCGCACAACACCGGATCAGGACGCCCATTACGATAAACCCGTGCTGGAGCCTGTCAAGCGCTACCCAGCCGTAGAAGATCACGAGTACACATCAATTGCCACAGCCCGCAATGCGATTCAGTTGCACATGACCGAACGCAATTGTCACACTGCGGTCTCGGTGCGATCCGCCGCCCGCGTATCCGGCACACGACATGGCATACTCCGCGGCTGTGACCAGTAGATAGGCACTGGCACAGCCCGCTCGTCGAAGCTCACCGGCGAATAACGCTGTGCCACGCCATCCGAGCACCGAAGGAGCCGCCTGCCGGTCGAGGTCCGCGACAACAGCGCAATACTGGAGGTACAGCACAGAAATCCTATCCGTATAGGAGGGCTGATGACACAAAGGGCATACCCGACCAAAGACGAACTGCGCCGCAATTTCGAGCGTGAGCTCGCATCGGTCACCACCGGTGGTGGGCTGCATTCGGAGACATGGCTGGACATCGAAACCGACGCTGCCCTGGTCGACATCGCCAGTGCGTATCCGGAGATCGACGTGTCCCTGGTGACGGCAGCACGCGCCGCTTTCGCCAGCAGGCTCGCCGACGTGGATACCATCGCCGATGCCGGGGCACCGGGAGCATCCTCGGAAAGCGAGCCGGGAAAAGAGCGGAATCCGCACGATTGAGCGCATCCGGCGTACTCGGTGTCATTCACTGAGCACTACGTGTGGATCGGTCGTGCCACCGCACCGTCACTCGCTTCGAGCCGTGTGGCTCACATTTCCAGCAGTACGGTGACCGGTCCGTCGTTCACCGAATCGACGTGCATATGCGCACCGAAGCGCCCGGTGGCGACCATGGCGCCGAGTTCACGTAGCGCCGCGGTGAAGGTCTCGACCAGAGGTTCGGCGACGGGCCTCGGGGCGGCCGCCGCCCAGGACGGGCGCCTGCCCTTGGCAGTGTCCGCGTACAGGGTGAACTGACTGACCACCAGAATCGGGGCATGCAGATCGGCAGCCGATCGTTCACCGTCCAGAATGCGCAGCCGCCAGACCTTATCGGCCAATGCCGTCGCGACCGCCTCGGTATCGGAGTGGGTCACACCGACCAGGGCGACCAGACCGTGCGCAACACCGTGCGCCGCCGGATCGATCCGGCCGACGACCTGATCAGCAACCGTCACTCGCGCCGAACTCACCCGCTGCAGAAGAACTCGCACAACCCTCGATCATGCCCCCTCACCAAGGCAAGACAGCCACACGGGTGACTCCGACCCACCCTGCGGTGGACCGGTGGTGCGTGCGGACCGCAATCGTGACAAACTCGGTGCGCGGAAAGCAGCGCCGCGCGGACGCCGCGGTAGTGGAGAACTGCGCTGGAAATGAGGAGTGCAATGGATCTGGACGCGCTGGAGCGTCAGATCGCGACAGATCGGTACGCGACGCGGGACCGTTCGGTCGAATCCGAGCTGCGGCTCGCAACCTCGCTCGGCGAACTGGCCAAAGGTCTGCTCGCCACCAAGTCCGGTGGACCGGCGCGGAACCGGTCCGAGGAGGCGCTAGCGCCTGCCGAAGAAGCGGTGGCCATCCGCCTGCGGCTGCTTTCCCGAGGCCAGATACTGACCGCGCGGATCGCCGGTGAACTGACCGATGCGCTGCGCACCTTCGAACAGGCAACACGGCACAGTGGCCGCCGGGAGCTCGCGACCACGATGATCCGCAACGCCTGCGATGTCTATCGCCAGGTGGCACGGACCCATCCCGAGGTCGCGGGTCCGTGCGCGGACGGGTTATCCAAGTGTGGCGTGTGGCTGGGCAGGCTGGACCAGGACGCCGCGGTGGCGGCGACCGAGGAGGCTGCCCATATCCGCGCCGCCCTGGCCGCGGCGAACCCGGAGCTGTCCGGTAAATACCTGGCCAGCCTGAGCACGCTACTGCGCACCCTCATGATCGGTCGTTCCCGCAAACAGGCGATCACCATGTATCGCACCCGATACGCCGCGCTGACCTCGGACAGCATGGCGTTCCGGCTTCGCGCGTGCGGTATCCAGGACCTGGACCTCACCCCTAAATCGCACCGTGCGCTCGCCGAGCTCGGTTGCCGCACCCTGGAGCAGGCCGGGCAGCTGACCCAGCAGCAGATCATGTTCACCGCCTCCGGCGATCTGTCCACTGTCGAAGAGATCAACTGGAAGTTGGTCTTGGTCGGCCTGCGACCGCTCGCGCCGGGTACGCAGCCGGATCAGCCGTCGATGCCGGTGCGGATCGGCGCCACCTTCGGTGCGCTGAGCGTGTACTGCCCTCATCGGGATGCTGTCGCCCAGGTGCGCGCCGCGATCATCGCGGCATACGCCATCGACGATGCCTATCCGCTCGACCGGGAAAGTTATCTGGGTCAGCAACCGTCGCCGTGGACGGCCGGTGAGCCCACACTGAATACCTCGGCCACCCTCGGTGACGATATCGTGCTGATCGATCAGCCCATGGGTGGCTGGGTCACGGTCATGAGTATGAACTGGGAGCTCACCCCGGTGGCGAAACATCCGCTGGCGCTGCGTCTATCGCAGGATTGGCCGGTGGCCGCCATTACCGTCACCGAACATATCGCCTACGAGCTGTGCTGGTACGAGCACGGTGCGGCCACCCAATACGCCGCACTCGGCCGTCCGGCAGGCCAGGCTCCGCTCGACAAACCACTCGCACCGCTGGACTTCAAGACGCTGGCCGAATACAACGCCGATGGAGTGACCGAAACCAAGCTGCGGACAGCGTTCGGTAATACGACGATGTTCGCCAACCTCACCTATATGCCCGACAGCGGGCTCCGCCAGATCAGTATCGGCACCCCACTGTCCGAGCACGGCGATCGAGTGCTGTTCTTCCGCACGACACCCTGAGATCCACCCCGCGGACGAACATACTGCGGTAGACCGCGCCCGCTACCTCCCTAAGCTGGGAAAGATGGAGAACCCGAGCGATCCCGTATCCGAGCAGATCGCCAGACGGGCGAACTCCTTCGGAGCTCGTGCCGCCGACTATGCCGAACATCGCCCCGACTACCCCGCCGAAGCCGTCGGATGGGTAGTGGAAACCGTCGCCGACCGGCACCCGCCGACCGTACTCGATCTCGGGGCCGGAACCGGCAAATTGACCCACGGTCTGCTCGCCGCCGGTGCCCACGTTATCGCGGTGGAACCGGATGAGCAGATGCGCGCGGAACTGGCGCACAGATGTCCTGGGGTCACCGTCCATGCCGGTACCGCCGAGATGATCCCGCTCGGGAACGACTCGGTGGACGCGGTCGTGGCCGGGCAGGCATTCCACTGGTTCGATCAGCAGCGTGCTTTTCCGGAGATCGCCAGAGTGCTGCGCCGGGACGGCACGTTCGCTGCCCTGTGGAATATCGACGACCAGTCGGTTGGCTGGGTCGCCGGCCTTCATGCAGTCGCGGAAACCACGATGTCGATGCCGCTGCTGCGGTGGCTGGATGCCGGATTGCCCACCCACCCGTTGTTCCACGAATTCGAACGTGCGAACTTCCCCCATAAGCATCGGCGCACTGCCGAATCGCTCACCGCGACCATCGGTACGCACTCACACACTATGGTGATCTCCGCGGAAGAACGCACCGAGGTACTCGACCGGATCACTGCTTATCTGCGCGCGCAGCCGGAAACCGCCACAGGGGATTTCGATGTGCCGATCGTGACGGTAGCGCTGCGCTCGACTCCGCGCGCTACCTAATTCGGACGTAACGTCAGGATCCGGGGCCCGTCCTCGGTGACAGCGACGGTGTGCTCCCAATGCGCCGCACGGCTGCCGTCGAGGGTGACCACGGTCCAGTCGTCGTCGAGCACCTTGGTCTGCGTAGTGCCGAGGGTGAGCATGGGCTCGATCGCGAGCACTGATCCCACCACGAGCCTCGGCCCCTTACCAGGGGCGCCCTCATTGGCGAGGAATGGATCGAGGTGCATCTCTCTGCCGATGGCGTGCCCGCCGTAGCCGTCGACGATGCCATAGGCGCGCCCGTGTTTCTGCTCGGCGGCACGGGTACCCGACTCGATAGCGTGCGAGACGTCGGTCAGCCGGTTACCCGGCACCATCGCCGCGATCCCCGCTTCCATCGATAATTCGGTGGCCGCGCTGAGTAACTGATCGGCCTCGATGGTGGTGCCGACCCCGAAAGTCCAGGCCGAATCACCATGCCAACCGTCGAGAATCGCCCCACAGTCGATGGAAACGAGGTCACCCTCGGCGAGGATCTCCTCGGCAGATGGAATCCCGTGCACCACACGGTCGTTCACCGATGCGCAGATGGAGGCGGGGAAACCGTGATAGCCCTTGAACGAGGGCACCGCGCCCGCATCCCGGATCACCTGCTCGGCGACCTCGTCCAGCTCCAGGGTGGACACTCCTGGCTCGGCGGCGGCGCGCACCGCCACCAGAGCGCGGCCGACGATCGCGCCTGCCGCTGCCATGGCATCCAGTTCACCTGCCGTCCGGAACGGCACGACCTTCTTCTTGCGGTGGAAGCCCATCACGGCCTCAGCGCTCCCTTATGAGCGACATCAGTGACCCAGCGCCCGCAGCGCCCTGGCGTTGACCTCTTCGATGCCACCGATACCGTCCACCGAAATGACCAAGCCGTCATAGTGCTGCAACAGCGGTTCGGTCTCCTCGCGGTACACCCGGAGCCGATTGCGGATCACGCTCTCGTTGTCATCGGCGCGACCACGGGAGAGCATCCGATCGACCACCGCGTCCTCCGGCACGACGAAGCACAACACAGCGTCCAGCGTGGTGCTCATGTCCTTGAGGATCTTCTCCAAGGCATCGGCCTGGTCCACCGTGCGCGGGTAGCCGTCGAGTACGAACCCGTTCACGGCATCGGGCTCGTTGACCCGTCCCTCGACCATTCGATTGGTCACGTCGCTCGGCACCAGGTTGCCCTTGGCCATGTACTCCTGCGCTTCGCGGCCCAGCGGGGTCTGCTGGTCGATATTCGCGCGGAACAAGTCCCCTGTGGAGATGTGCGGGACGCCCAGCTTCTCCGACAGCAGAACTGCCTGCGTGCCTTTGCCGGCGCCCGGCGGACCGAGCAGTACAACTCTCACTTGAGGAACCCTTCGTAATTTCGATTCATCAGCTGGCTCTCGATCTGCTTCACGGTGTCCAAGCCGACGCTCACCATGATCAGCACCGCGGTACCGCCGAACGGAAGGTTCTGCGCACCGCCCGAGGAGCCGATATCCAGGAAAAGATTGGGAAGGACGGCAACCAGACCGAGGTAGATGGAGCCGGGGAGGGTGATCCGGCTCAGCACGAAGTTCAGATAGTCGGCGGTCGGCTTACCGGGGCGATAGCCCGGAATGAAGCCGCCGAACTTCTTCATCTCGTCGGCGCGCTCCTCCGGGTTGAAGGTGATCGCGACATAGAAGTAGGTGAAGAAGACGATCAGACCGAAGTAGATCGCGATGTAGACCGGGTTGCCCGGGTTCACCAAGTATTTTTGGATGGCTTCCTGCCACCAGCCCTGATCGCCGCCACTGGAGGAGGTCAGCTGCGCCACCAGATTCGGCAGGTACAACAGGGACGACGCGAAGATGACCGGGATAACACCCGCCTGGTTCACCTTCAGCGGGAGATAAGTCGAGGAGCCGCCGTACATCTTCCGGCCGACCACACGCTTGGCGTACTGCACCGGGATCCGGCGCTGGCCCTGCTCGACGAAGACCACGGCGGTGATGATCGCCAGCGCGGCGACACAGACCAGAGCGAATACCATCCCACCGCGGCTGTCCAGAATGCCCTTGCCCTCGGCCGGGATACGGGCGGCGATACCGGCGAAGATCAGCAGCGACATACCGTTACCGACGCCGCGTTCGGTGATCTGCTCGCCGAACCACATCACCAGAGCCGCGCCCGCCGTCATCACCACGACGATGATGATCATGCCGAAGATGCTGGTATCGGCCAGGATGTCCTCCTGGCAGCCGCGCAACAACTGACCGCGAGCCGCCAACGCGACCAGACCGGTCGCCTGCAGAACCGCCAGCGCGATCGACAGATAGCGGGTGTACTGCGTCATCTTGGTCTGGCCTGCTTGGCCTTCCTTGCGCAGTTCCTCGAACCGCGGGATGACCACAGTGAGCAGCTGGATGATGATGCTCGCGGTGATGTAGGGCATGATGCCGATCGCGAAGACCGACAGCGATAGCAGCGCGCCACCGGAGAACAGGTTGATCAGCTGGTAGATGCCGGCGGAATCACCGCCGGAGACCTGTTCGATACAGTCCTGGATCGCCTTGTAGTCCACCCCGGGAGACGGCAGCGAAGCACCGGCACGGTACAGCGCGACCAACCCCAGCGTGAAGAGAATCTTCCGCCGTAAGTCCGGAGTCCGGAAGGCCGATACGAAGGCGGAAAGCACTGATCCTCCTGGCGAACGACATGGTCATGCCATGGATGCTTCAGCGCGGCCCAGTCCTGTTCGGTACAGGAGGGACGCCGAAAAACCATGACGAGGCTTGGCAGACAACAATAGAACTCTAACAGTGGCACCGGACGAGCCTTCACTCATCCGGTGCCACCCTATGCAGAGTACCGTCAGCCCAGCTCGGTGACGGTGCCACCGGCCGCGGTGATCTTCTCCTTCGCGGAGCCGGAGACCTTGTCGACAGTCACCTGGACCGCGACCCCGATTTCTCCCTCACCGAGCACCTTGACCAGCTGGTTCTTCCGAACCGCACCCGCGGCCACGAGCTCGGCCTTACCGATCTCGCCACCCTCGGGGAACAACTTGGCGATGGCGCCGACGTTCACGACCTGGTATTCCGTGCGGAACGGGTTCGTGAAGCCCTTCAGCTTGGGCAGCCGCATGTGGATCGGCATCTGCCCACCCTCGAATGCGGCAGGGACGTTCTTGCGCGCCTTGGTGCCCTTGGTACCACGACCCGCGGTCTTGCCCTTGGAGCCCTCACCACGACCAACGCGGGTCTTCTCGGTCTTGGAACCCGGCGCCGGACGCAGGTGATGCAACTTGATGGTCATGTCAGACCTCCTCAACGGTCACGAGGTGGCGCACGACGTTGATCAGCCCACGGTTCTGGGCGTTGTCCTCACGGATCACGGACTTGCGGATACCCCGCAAGCCGAGGGTCCGGAGGCTGTCCCGCTGATTCTGCTTGGCGCCGATCGAACTCTTGATCTGGGTCACCTTGAGATCTGCCATTGTCAGACTCCCTGTCCCGCACGGGCACGCAGCATGCCTGCCGGAGCCACGTCCTCCAGCGGCAGGCCGCGGCGCGCGGCCACCTCTTCCGGACGCTGCAGCTGCTTGAGCGCGGCCACCGTCGCGTGCACGACGTTGATCGCGTTGTCGCTACCGAGCGACTTGGCCAGAATGTCGTGGATGCCCGCGCACTCCAGCACGGCGCGCGCGGCGCCACCGGCGATAACACCGGTACCCGGCGAGGCCGGACGCAGCATGACCACGCCGGCGGCCGCCTCACCCTGCACCGGGTGGGTGATGGTCGAGCCGATCATCGGGACGCGGAAGAAGTTCTTGCGAGCCTCCTCGACACCCTTCTGGATGGCCGCGGGAACTTCCTTGGCCTTGCCGTAGCCGACACCGACCAGGCCGTTGCCGTCGCCGACGATCACAAGGGCGGTGAAGCTGAAGCGACGACCACCCTTCACGACCTTGGAGACGCGGTTGATCGCGACAACCCGCTCCAGCTGGTTCTTCTCGGCGGCATTGTCCCGACGGTCGGCGCCACCACGGCGATCGCCGCCACCGCGACGGTCGCCACGGCCGCCCTCGGGGGCATTGCCATTCTGTCCGGCGGGTCCGCTTCCGCCGTCACGCCGCTGACGTCCCGGCATCAGACGTTCCTTCCGTTCTCGTTCACAACAGTCATCAGAATTTCAACCCACCTTCGCGAGCGGCATCGGCCAGTGCGGCGATCCGGCCGTGGTAGTCGTGCCCACCACGGTCGAATACGACGGCATCGATACCGGCGGCCTTGGCCCGTTCGGCCAGCAGCTGGCCGACCTTCTTGCCCTTGGCCGACTTATCGCCCTCCAGCGCGCGCACATCGGCCTCGACGGAGGAGGCGGCGGCGATGGTCTTGCCGACCGAATCGTCCACCAGCTGCGCGTGCAGGTGACGCGAAGAGCGGTTGACCACAAGGCGGGGCCGCTCCGAGGTGCCGACGACCTTCTTGCGCAGGCGGAAGTGCCGCCGCGTCTTGGACAGACGGCGCTGGGTCGAGGCGTCCTTGCCGAGCGGAATGCGCTTGGCCTTCTGATTTTCGGTTTGCGCCATGATCACTTACCCGTCTTTCCGACCTTGCGGCGAACGACCTCGCCTGCGTAGCGGATGCCCTTGCCCTTGTACGGATCAGGCTTGCGCAGGCCGTGGATGACCGCCGAGATCTGGCCGACCTTCTGCTTGTCGATTCCGGACACGGAGAACTTGGTGGGCGATTCCACCGCGAACGTGATGCCCTCCGGCGCCTCGATCGGGACCGAGTGGCTGTAGCCGAGGGCGAACTCGAGGTTCTGGCCCTTCAGCGCGACACGGTAGCCGACACCGAAGATTTCCATCTTCTTCTCGTAACCCTGGGTCACGCCGACGATCATGTTCGACACCAGGGTACGGGTCAGGCCGTGCAGCGAGCGGCTGCGGCGCTCATCGTCAGGGCGGGTGACCTCGAGCTGGCCGTCCTCGCCCTTGGCGATGGTGATCGGCTCGGAAACGGTCAACGACAGGGTGCCCTTGGGCCCCTTCACCGACACATCCTGCCCGTCGATGGCGACATCGACACCGGCCGGAATGGCGATGGGCTTCTTACCAATACGCGACATTGTCCTGACTCCCTTACCAGACGTAAGCGAGGACTTCGCCGCCCACGCCCTGCTTGGCCGCCTGCCTGTCGGTGAGCAGACCCTGAGACGTGGAGATGATTGCCACGCCGAGGCCGCCCAGGACCTTGGGCAAGTTGGTGGATTTCGCGTACACACGCAGACCGGGCTTGGAGACACGGCGCACGCCCGCGAGGCTGCGTTCCCGGCTCGGGCCGTACTTGAGGTCGACGATGAGGGTCTGCCCCACAGCCGCGGCCTCGGTCCGGTAGTCGGCGATGTAACCCTCGCGCTTGAGGATCTCGGCGATATTCGCCTTGAGCTTCGAGTGCGGGGCCTTCACCTGATCGTGGTACGCCGAGTTGGCGTTGCGCAGACGCGTCAGGAAGTCTGCGATCGGATCAGTCATGGTCATAGTTCGACCTGGACACCTTTCTCGCCGCGGTTCCCATACAGCGCCGACATGCTCGGCATGCGCGACCGTGGGCCTACGACAATTCGGATGGTCCGGCAGGCAGTTGCCGACCGGAGAAGGTTCGATCACCCGAGCGCACGCATGCGGACATGGAGATGCCCGGGCAACCGGTCTAGTGTAGGCAACGCCGGTGCCTGGACAAAATCGGGGTCCACAGGGCAGTCCTTGGCACGCGGCTCATGACCAGCGGAAACAGCCGGCGCCTCCGCCCGCTACACCCGGCCGACTACCTCTTCGTCGGTGAATGGTCACCGAAGGATTTCGACGCCGTCGCCATCGACTTCCCGTTCCCGATCCACCTCCCCTGGTCGGACCTCGAATTCTGAGTCCGGCTCTCGGCACAACCTATGCCGCGGGGCGCACTCGATGCCGCACCAAGGACCACTTCACCGGAGAAATTCCGCCGTACCCGGCAGGACTACAATCGAACGCACGTGGTCTTTCGTCGCCAGTGTTCATCGTCCGCTGATCACCGAGTAATTCCATGATCCCCAATTCAGGCATCATCCTCTCTGCCGTAATCCGGGGCCTCGCCGTCGACAACTACCCGGATATGGCCCGAGTCGCACAGGAAGCCGAAGCGCTCGGCTTCCGGTCGCTATGGCTGTGTGACCATTTCCTTACCCTCGACACCGACGACTACGTGCGGCAAGTGGGAATTTCCGGCGAGAAAACCGACGAGGAGCCTGCGAGCCGTGGGCAGGTTCCCTCCCTGCCACAACTGGAGTGCTGGACCGCGCTGTCCGCCCTATCCAGGGACACCAGGAAGATCCGACTGGGTACGAACGTCCTGTGCAATCCCTATCGCTATCCGTCGGTACTGGCCAAGATGGCCGCGACGCTCGACACCATCTCCGCAGGCCGGGTAGAAATCGGACTCGGGGCCGGATGGTTTCAGCGAGAATTCGAAGCCTACGGCATCCCTTTCCCCTCAGCCGGTGACCGGGTCACGGCACTCGCCGAATCACTCCAGCTCATCCAGCGTATCTGGGTCGATGAGTACCCGACATTTCGCGGTGAGTTCTACTCGATCGACGGCGCCAGCTGCGATCCACCGCCGGTCCAGCGCCCGCATCCGCCCTTATGGGTCGGTGGCGAAGGTGATCGAGTCCATCGCATCGCCGCCCGTTACGCCGATGGCGTCAACGTTCGCTGGTGGTCGCCCCAGCAATGCGCGGACCGCCGAACCTTTCTCGACCGCGCATGCGAGAAGGCCGGCCGCGATCCCGCCACGCTGCGCCTGTCCGTGACCGCACTCCTGTCTCCCACCGACGACCCCGCGCAACGGGAAAGGACCAAGAGCAGGTTCCGCTCCATTCCAGCGGAAGGGTTGATCGCCGGTTCCCCGGAGGAATGCGCCGAACGTATTCGGGAATATCAGAAGGCAGGAATCCATGATTTCCTTTTCGCCGTTCCCGATATCGCCGATACGGATAATTTACAGGTAGTGGGTGAGGAAATCCTCCGTCACTTCGACGATCCTCCGCAGCGGAACGACCCGGATGGATCGGCGGCGAAACAGTGAAAGAACACTTCGATGACACGCATGAATGATTCGAAAGCAGTGGAAATCGGTGACGAATACCTCCGCCCCACAGCCTATATGAACTCCGACCACCCGATCGTCGCGTCGAAGGCAGCAGATCTCACCGCAGGATGCGTGGAAAACGTAGAGCGCCTCGGCAACATATACCGCTACGTCCGTGACATCCCCTACGACGTTCTCGCGTCATTTCGATATCTGGCCGAGGGTAAGAGCACGGCAGGCGATGTGATCGACAACGGCGTGGCTTTCTGCATGGGCAAGGCGAGCACCTTCGTCGCCCTGTGCCGGGCCACCGGTATCCCCGCACGCGTCGCCTTCCAGACCCTCGACGCACCCCGGATGGAATTCCTCTCCCCCGAAGTACGCCGGCTGTGGGGTGGCCGCAACGGTAGACCGCTCCCCTGGCACTCACTGGGTGAGGCCTTCCACAACGGTCGCTGGCTTCGGCTGGACGCCACCATCGATGCCCCGACCGCGGCACGACTGGGCAGACCGTACACCGTCGAGTTCGACGGCCGAACCGATATTCCGACCGTCGAGGGGGCGGTCATTCGAGAGAACGGCAGTTACGCGGACTATCCACACCAGGTGGCCGAGTGGTACATCCACCTCGCCCGAGAAGTGCTCGCCACCATGGCTGCCGAAGACTCGGAAACCGCCCGCCTACGCCTCGCCGCCGACGATCCGCTCTGGGCCGGCCCTGATCCCGATCTGGTGCGGCAGCACAACTGACCGGCAAGTGGTTACCGAAGGATTCCGAATGGTTCGAAATAGCGGTGTTCACAAGGCAATCGCACCAACCCGGCCGCACTGCCGCGAATCACCGCGATGTCGTCGGCTCGGCCACCGTTGCGCCGAAGAATCGGCCGGAATCACCTGGATCTAGGCGAGAACTGTTGCAGCCGTGGCACTTATTGCCACGGGTCGATGACGGGCACTCCGGCGGCCTCGAACGGCGAGGTGTCGCGGGTGGCGACAGCGAAACCCGCGGCGGCCGCTGTGGCAGCGATCATGCCGTCGAGGGGGGCAATGGCCAAGCCGGTGGCGCGAGCGGTGGACATCAGGCGTGCGTATTCCTCGGTGGCGTCCAGACCGTAGGGCAGAATGCGGCCGGTGAACAGCGGCAGTGTGTCCTTCTCCATCCGCGCGGTCAACAAGTCACGGCGACGGCCTGCGGGCATCGTCGCGATGCCGAACCGGAGTTCGCCGACGGTGACGGAAGTCAGATAGAGGGTTTCGAAGGTCTGGGCGTCGAACCAGGCAAGCACCCGCGGGTTCGGGGCACCACCCATGGGTTCGCTGATGACGTTGGTATCCAGGATGATCACTCGGGGAACTCCATGGGTTCGTGCGGGGTGCGGTCACGGTTGTCGAGCAAGGCGTGTTCCTCCTCGGTCAACGGGTCCTGAGCCCAGATCTCGGCCAGTCGGGTGCCGAGCTTGATCCGCTCGGCGGGCTGCACGGCGTCGGTGAGGATGGCGCGGATCTCGGCCTCGACGCTGCGCTCGTGCGCGGCTGCGCGTTGGCGGATCGCGCGGTGTACCTCATCGCTCAGATTTCGAATCGTCACGTTCTTCATCCGACATCATCTCCTCTCATCTGCCATCATTGATATCGATCTGGAACTTCAACAGTCAATGATGTCAATTAATTCTATCTGATATCACCATGTGTGACGACACCTGCAAAGACCCTCATAGGGGTCGACCATATGGGCCCGATGATTCACAGTGGCGCTGCACCACTGAAGGTCAGCTCCCCCATTCCGGCAAGCTATAACCTGTGCGGCTGAGCAAGACATCGGCAGCTGGAGCCCCATCACGGTTCGAGATGAAGGCGTTCACTCGACAATCGCGCCACCCCCGGGTGCGGAGTGATCATGTGTCCTGGTCCGGCGCTGCACACGCGCGGGGCATCCTCCGGTACCCCAGTCGTACGTGTGCGTTTGCCACTGCGACGGCGAACATGTCCCGGTTACGAACATGGTCAGGACCTACGTGAACATCGATGTAGCCGCCCAACCGGCCCCCGCCTGCTGCCGGAGCGCATATGTTCAGATGCCCCCGGGGAGGTCCGCCATCAGCGCCGTCCGGCGATCCCACGGAAGGGCAGACCCTCGGCTACCGCCCCGGTGTAGCTCTCATGGGCATGCCGTACCGCGTCCGCGAATGCCGCGAGTCCTTCTTCGACCTCGGCGGCACCCGCCGACCACTCGGTACGCGCTGCCCAGTAGGCCGCCAGCACCGCACCGGTCGATGTGGCATCGAGGTCCGCGGCTTTCCGCTCGAGTGCCGCGAGTTGGTCGGCCAGCTCTCCAGCACATCCCGCACATCGACCGCCAACGCCGAGTAACCATCCCGGCACTGGCTCGCGATATCGAATGCCAACCACCCCAACGCTTCCACGTCTTCGGTCGCGATCGACAGTGATGATGCTTCCCCCGCCAACTCTTCAGCCCCCTCTACCGACGAACAGTGCGAACGGCAACGCACCCCAGGTGCGACGGCACCGGAAGCCACGGCTTTCTGACGCCCCCAGCGACCGGCTATGCGCGACCACCATGTGACGACGACCAGCGGATACCCCCTCGGGTCGTCACACAGGTCCGATAGCCTCAGCGGCATGATCACCGGGGAATTGCGGAGCAAGATAGACCGATTGTGGGACGCCTTCTGGTCGGGTGGGATCTCGAACCCGCTGGAGGTGATCGAACAGATCACCTACCTGATGTTCCTGCGGCGCCTGGAACAGCTACAAACCGGCAAGGAACGCAAAGCCACGCGCACGGGCCTGCCGATCGAGGACCCGGTCTATCTCCCCGAGCAGAACCATCTGCGCTGGTCGGTGTTCAAAGAGCTGGATCCGGACGCCATGCTGCCCATGGTCCGCGACGAGGTGTTCGCCTGGCTGCGCGAACTGGGCGGGGAAGAGTCCACCTATTCCCACCATATGAAGGACGCCCGCTTCACCATCCCCACCGCGAGCCTGCTCATCAAGGCCGTCGACATGCTCGACGATATGGAGTTCGGCAGCGGCGACACCAAGGGCGATCTGTACGAGTACATGCTCGCCAAGATCGCCACCGCGGGTCAGAACGGCCAGTTCCGCACCCCGCGCCATATCATCGGGCTGATGGTCGCCATGCTGGCGCCCGGCCCGCACGACGAGATCTGCGACCCCGCCTGCGGCACCGCGGGCTTCCTGGTCGGCGCCGCCGAATACCTCCAGCGCACCCATCCGGATGTGCTGATCGACACCGAACAGAAGCGGCACTTCCACAACAGCATGTTCCACGGCTTCGACTTCGACTCCACCATGCTGCGCATCGCCAGCATGAACATGCTCATGCACGAGGTCGAGCAGCCGGACATCCGCTACCGCGATTCCCTCGCGCAGAGCGTGTCCACCGAGGCCGAGAAATACTCGATGATCCTCGCCAATCCGCCGTTCGCGGGCAGCCTCGATTACGAGACCACCGCCAAGGACCTGCTGCAGGTGGTGAAGACCAAGAAAACCGAACTGCTGTTCCTCGCGCTGTTCCTGCGCCTGCTCAAACCCGGCGGCAAGGCGGCGGTCATCGTCCCCGACGGCGTGCTGTTCGGTTCAACCAAAGCGCACAAGGATCTGCGCAAGAAGCTCGTCGAGGAGCACAAGCTGGACGCGGTGGTGAAACTGCCGAGCGGGGTGTTCAAGCCCTATGCCGGAGTGTCCACCGCGATCCTGTTCTTCACCAAAGGCGATGAGACCGACCACGTCTGGTTCTACGAGGTCACCGCCGACGGCTTCAGCCTCGACGACAAACGCACTCCCCTGCTGCCCGGCGACAAGCTCGGCGCGGCCCCCGGCACCGCCCTCACCGCCGACGAGCACGTCAAGAACAACCTCCCCGATGTGCTCGCCCGCTGGTCCCGCCGCAACGGCACCGAAAGCGACCGCGCCCGCACCGAACAGAGCTTCTGCGTGCCCAAGGCGGATATCGCCGCTCAGGGCTACGACCTTTCGCTCAATCGGTACAAGGAGATCGTCCACGAAGAGGTCGAGCACCGGCCGCCGCTGGAGATCATCGAGGAACTGGAACGGATCGAAGCGGAAATCCAACAGGGGATGTCGGAGCTGAAAGGGATGATCGCTTGACCGAGTGGCGTACCGTCGAATTTTGCGATGCAATCACAGATTCCTCATCCGGGCATCACAAAATACTGCAATCCAACTATCAGAAAAACGGCCTCCTTCCGGTAGTGGATCAGGGTGCTAAATTAATCGCTGGTTATGTAGACGACAGAAGTCTCGCCTATAGCGGGCCGCTTCCTGTCATCGCATTCGGCGATCACACCCGACATGTAAAATACATCGACTTTCCGTTTACCGTAGGGGCAGATGGAGTGAAACTGCTTCATCCGACTCCAATTTTCGAGCCCAAGTACTTATTCCACCACTTACGCTATCTCAATATACCGAATGCAGGATATTCCAGACACTTCAAGTTTCTTAAAACAGCAAAGTTTGTCGCACCACCGATGGATGAGCAACGAAATATCGCACAGGTTCTAGATCAGGTGGACGCGCTGCGAGAAAAGCGCCGGAAGGCTGTCACCCTCCTCGACGAACTCACCCAATCCATATTCCTCGATATGTTCGGCGATCCGATGCAGAACCCTAAGAATTGGCCTGTTGTCCTATTGGAGACGCTGGGCAATCTCGATCGTGGAGTATCGAAGCATCGACCGCGAAATGACCCTAAACTATTGGGCGGGCCGTATCCACTAGTTCAAACTGGCGATGTTGCCAATTCCGGTGGATACATAACTTCCGCAAGCGGAACATACTCAGAAATCGGACTCCACCAAAGTCGCTTATGGCCACAGGGAACGCTATGTATTACAATCGCCGCGAATATCGCGAAGACCGGCATACTCACCTTCGATGCCTGCTTCCCAGATAGCATTGTTGGGTTTACCTCAGAAAATTCGACTGCGGAGTATGTTCGCGGCATCATTCTCTTACTCCAAGAGTCTATAGAGAAACTTGCCCCAGAGTCAGCTCAGAAGAACATCAACCTTAAAACCCTGCGCAACCTTTCCGTTCCACACCCCCCCGCCGAGCTCATAAGAGAGTATGCGCAACGCGTGACAGCTCTCAACGCCACCAAGGCGACACATGAGGCTCAACTAGACCGGTTGAACGCCCTCTTCGCCTCCCTGCAATCCCGCGCCTTCCGTGGCGAACTGTGGCAGCATGAAGCGGAAGATCCAGCAGGGGAAGGGGTTCCGTGACAAACCGCAGTAACTTCGCGTTCCTACAACCGGAATGGCCGGAGTTGTTCGACGAGGCCGTTCGGGCGGAGCGGGCGGCGATGGCCGATCCGCGGGTGTCGTGTTTCTATGCGCGCCGGACGCTGGAGTTGGCGGTGGGGTGGCTGTACGAGGTGGATGACTCGTTGCGGCGGCCGTATCGGGATGATTTGAACGCGCGGATCTCCGAACCGACCATGCGATTGCAGGCCGGGCCGGTGCTTTGCGGGAAGATGGATGTGGTTCGGCGGCAGGGCAATATCGCCGTGCACCGCCAGACGCTGGTGGCGGCGCAGGATGCCGTCAAGGCGGTGAGCGAGCTTTTCCACGTTCTGTATTGGATCGCGCGGAACTACACGCGGAAGCCGGAGCACCGGCCCTCGGACAGCCTGGCGTTCGATACGGCGGGTATCCCGCGCCCAGTTCCTGCCGAGGTGCGGCGGAAGAAGCAGGCCGAGATCCAGCGGATGGCCGCGGATTTCGCCGCGCAGCAGGCAGAACTGGCGGCGCAGCGGCGCAAGAACAAGGAGCTGGACGAAGAGGTTCTACGGCTGCGCGAAGAAGTCAAGGTCGCCAAGGCCGCGAACGCGGCGGTGCCGGACCGGCACGATTACACCGAGGCCGAGACTCGCGCCAATCTGGTCGATCTGCTGCTGAAAGAAGCGGGCTGGGGGCTGGGCGGTAAGGACGACCGGGAATACCCGGTCAGCGGGATACCGACGAAGAGCGGGAACGGGTACGTCGATTACGTGCTGTGGGACGACAACGGCAAGCCGCTCGCCCTCGTCGAAGCCAAGCCAACCACCAAGAGCCCCGATGCGGGCCTGCATCAGGCGTCGCTCTACGCCGACGCGCTGGAACGCGAGCACGGGCAGCGGCCGGTGATCTTCTGCACCAACGGCTACGAGACGCAGATCTGGGACGCGCCTTTCTACCCGCCGCGTCCCGTACAGGGCTTCTACACCAAAGACCAGTTGCGCACGCTGATCCAGCGCCGGGCAGGCCGCAAAGCCCTCGGTGGGCAGACGATCAATGACGAGATCGTCAATCGCCCCTATCAGCACCGTGCCATCCGTCGCATCGCCGAGCATTTCGAGCGGGACAAGCAGCGGCAGGCGCTGCTGGTGATGGCGACGGGCACGGGTAAGACCCGTACCGTGATCGCGCTGGTGGATCTGCTGATCCGCGCGGGCTGGGTGAAGCGTGTGCTGTTCCTCGCCGACCGGCAGGTACTGGTAACGCAGGCGGTGAATGCGTTCAAGGCGCATCTGCCCAATGTGCCGACGGTGAACCTGCTCACCGAGAAGGACACCAGCGCACGAGTCTATGTATCCACCTATCCGACGATGATGAATCTCATCAACGACATCGACGAGACCGAGGAGCGCCGGTTCGGGCCCGGCTACTTCGATCTGGTCGTGGTCGACGAGGCGCACCGCTCGGTGTATCAGAAGTACCGGGCCATCTTCGAGCACTTCGATTCGCTGCTGGTCGGTTTGACCGCAACACCGAAGGACGAGATCGACCGCAACACCTACCGGCTGTTCAACCTGGAAGACGGCGTCCCGACCGATGCCTACGATCTGGACCAGGCCGTCAAGGACAACTGGCTGGTGCCGCCGACCGCCGTCGAAGTGCCGTTGAAATTCCTGCACAGCGGCATCAAATACGACGAGCTGTCCGAGGAAGAGAAGGAACGCTGGGACGAACTGGAATGGGATGACGATTCCGGTGTTCCCGATGAGGTGGACCCGGAGGGCCTCAACCGCTTCCTGTTCAATTCCGACACCATCGACAAGATGCTCGAGGCCCTCATGACCCTCGGCGAGAAGGTCGACGACGCGGAACGGCTCGGCAAGACGATCATCTTCGCCCGCAACAATAAGCACGCCGAGCTGATCGTAGAGCGTTTCCGTGCGCAGTATCCCGACCTCGGGGGCGAGCACACGCAGATGATCACCCACCAGGTGAGCCACGCGCAGAGCCTGATCGACAAGTTCGAAGACCCCGCCAGCGGGCTGCGCATCGCCGTCTCCGTCGACATGCTCGACACCGGCCTCGACGTGCCCGCTGTGGTGAACCTGGTCTTCGCGAAACTGATTCGTTCCAAGACCAAGTACTGGCAGATGATGGGCCGCGGCACCCGGCTGTGCCCGGACCTGAAGGGGCCGAACCGGGACAAGCAGACGTTTCTGGTGTTCGACTTCTGCGGGAACATCGAATACTTCAATCAAGACCTCCCGGTCACCGCGGGCCGCGTGCAGCCGTCCATGAGCGAGCGGCTGTTCCGCGCCCGCGCCGATCTGCTCCGGGATCTCGACGAGCTGGAACAGCCGGGTCTGCGACCGGACCGGACTCCTGAAGAAGAACCGAAAACGGTCGTCGACCTCCGCTGGCAGCTGGCCGACCGGCTACGGGTGGAGGTGGCGAATATGAACCACCGCAATGTGGAGGTGCGCCGCAAGCTGCGCTACGTCGAGGAGTTCAGCGCGCCGGAGAGCTGGGATATCGTCACTCCTGATGTCCGCCTCCGGGTCGACGAACTGGTCTCGCTGCCGAGCCAGTACCAGGATCGCGAGAACAGCCCGGCGGCAAAAAGGTTCGACTATCTGATACTGCGGCTGCAACTGGCCGTGCTCACCGCCGACCCGGTGTACGCGAGATTGCGGGAACAGGTGCAAGAGATCGCGGCGGGCCTGCTCGCACCGACCTTGCAGAACATCACCGCGATCCGGCAGCAGTACGACTTCATCGAAGACGTATCCGGCGAAGCATGGTGGGAGGACGTGACCCTGCCGATGCTGGAAACTCTGCGGCGCCGATTGCGCGGCCTGGTGAAGAACCTTCCGCCGAGGACCCAGCAGATTCCGCTCTACACCGATTTCGCGGACGAGCTCGGCGACATCAAGATCACCGAGGTCAAAGCGCTTGCCGGCAGCGGCATGGGGATGGCGCGCTTCGAGTCCAAGGTCCGCACCTATCTGCGCAACCACGAAGATCAGCTGGCTGTGCAGAAGATCCTGCGCAATAAGCAGATCACCTCCACCGATCTGGAAGAACTCGAGCAGATCTTCCTGGAGAACGGATTCGGCACCGAGGAAGATATCGAGCACGCCAAATCTCAGCACGGCGGGCTGGGATTGTTCCTGCGGTCGCTGGCCGGGCTCAACCCAGAGGCGGTTTCGGCGGCGTTCGCGGAGTTCCTGATCGGGAAGAACCTCACAGCCACTCAGCTGCACTTCCTGGATATGCTGACCGACTCGGTCGCCCGCAACGGCCTCATCGATGTGGGCGAACTGTATGAGCAACCGTTCCGGTCGCTGGCCCCGGAGGGCCCGGAGCAGCTGTTCTCCGATGAGCAAGTCGATCGTATGGTCACCGTGCTGAACAGCATTCGAACGACTGCGATTCCGGAAAGTTCGGTGGCACCACAGGCTGATCGGGTCGCGACCTAGCGTCCGGCGCCGGGAAGTACACGGCGCCAGGGGGTATTCGGGCGGTCCGGAACACGTGTGCAGTGTCTTCAGACGAGCCACGATTTCGGGCCTGGATACTCGTCGAAGTCATCGGGCCAGTCGCTCGGGCCCACTACATTGTCAGCTCTTTTCGTCCGAGGCGATGACGGTGCCGGAGGTGGTGACGGGGGCGGTGGTGGCGGTTGTGAATGCCACTCCCAGAGGAAATTCGGTGAGGCCTTCAGCTCGACCGCTTCCGGTGGTAGCGGACGGGCGAACAGTTCGATCTCGGACCAACGGCATTCACCGGTGCGGACACGCTCGGCGTACGCCCGCAGTTCGGGAGAAGCATGTGGCAGGGCGGCCAGATCGGACATCAGCTCGGCGGTGACCGGTGTCGGCTGCCGCAGGATTTCGGCGACATCCATGCGTTCGGCACGAAGACGGGCGGTTCTCAGATCGTCCACACCGTCCATGACTCGCCGGGCCGCCGCCTCGATCTCGGGATCCAGGTCCGGTTCCCGCATACTGCTCCAGTGCGGGTTCACCCGTTCTCCCAGGGTTGGCCACCCTTGCCGACGTCGTAACTTTCCCTCGGCCGCTCCAGCGTGTGGTTGACCTGGACGATTTCGGTCAGATCCTTACCCACGGCACTTCTTTTGAGGATCGGCTCCAGCTTCTCCTTCAGCTTGTCCGGCACTTTTCCCAATGGATCGGTGATGAACGACAGGAATTCCTTCAGTTTGTTCTTCAGTTCCTCGATCTTGTCGACTATGCCCCGGACCGTCGATACGATCGTGTAGATCTTGTGGCCGAGGTCGATAGCTTCGACGACAAGCCCCAATCCGGGAACCTTTTTGATCACATTCTTGAAAATACCCTTGAGAGTTTTTACCTCGACGTAGTCCTCGAGCATATCTTTGAGCTTGACGAGAGCCGATCGGACGCCCGCCCGGATCTCGTCGGCAACGAGCCCGCAGACGTCGGCGAAAACCCGGCCGACGGGCCCCTCCCACTTCATCGCCGCGATCTGGCGACGCGCCCAATTCTCCTCGAAGGCGATAGCCGCGGCACCGTTCCAGTGCACGCCGACGCGTTCGACGCCGTACTGCAAATTCTTTCCAGTGGCTTCCATCGCGTTTCCGGCGACCTTGTAAGCCTCGCCGAGCCGTCTGAGTTCGTTCCAGTTCCCCTCGATCGGCCGCAGCACCAACCCCAGCGGGTCGACCTCCTTACCAGCCATCCGGGTGACACTTTTGATGGACTCGTTCGTTGTACCCAGCCATGACGCGACATCCGCCAGAAGCGCGGCGGTGTCCTCCCTGTTGACCTGCGGCGGGCTCAGGCTGTAGGACTCCGGTTTGGGATAGGGGACTGGATCGACATATGCCTCGGTCTGTCCGCGCCGCTCCGTATCCGGCCCATACGCACCCGGTATGCCATGGGTGTGCGCGTTGAGTGCCGCGTAATTCTTCTGGTCTTGGTCGTGATACATCCAGGCGGCTTTGTTCAGCTCCGCACCGGTGGTGATATTGTGCGCACCGATCTCATACATATGGCCATACATGACATGATGAACCCTACGAAGAGGGTCCATCAGATCACTGATGATCTCGCCGGTAAAAGATTCCCCCTGCGGAAAACCATTATCGCCGATGAACTTGGCGATACTTATGCTGTCGTGACCGAGTTCGGTCACCAAATTTCCCAGTCCTGCAATTTCGTGTGGACTAGCTTTGAATTTTTCAACCATACGCCTGAACCTCTACACTATTCCTCAGTCTTGCGAAGTGACTTGATAATCGTGTCGACATCACCACTCGACAGCGCCATAGGAAGCCCCACATGGTGTTCGACCATGAGAATCATTACTTCTGCGGTAGCATAGGCAGGGGTAGCGACAATATCGAAATGAGCTCGACTGGGATCGCAACCATTTTTTTTCGGAATATCAGTGACAACAGCTGTATAGCGAACTGCGGGCCTTCCGGAAACTTCGAGTACGAACGGGCCTTGGATCGCAACCTTCGGCTTGCGGCCTGCCTCGTCATCGGAGAAAATCCGTTCCGCCTTGCCAACTTCCTCGCGCGCCACTGTATCGATATCCACTCCGTTGCGCCCGGTGACGCCGACCTCAGCCAGAGTGGACCCCCTGGTATCAGGGCAGTATCCGTATTTGTAACTGCTTACAGCACCGTAGGTAGCGATGTCTCCGCTGTCGTCTGTCCAACCCATGACCGTGCTGTTGCTCGGATACCAACTACTGTCCGACGGCACGCTGTAGCTGAGCCCGAACCGGGTAGGCACCGGCTGCGGCTGCCCCTCGGGCACCTCGGGCATCGGCGGCGGAAACTCCATCGACGGAAAGCCCGGCGGTGGCAGCACCACCGTGGTGCTCGGCTTCGGCAGGGTCGGCGCGGTCCACGGCACCAGTGCATCGTCTGCGGATTTCGTGTTGTCGAGGTACGGATTGCCGACCCAGGCCAGCACCCAGAAAAACGCGAGGAGCGCGGCGATCAGAGCCACGATCCTCCCGAGTGGGGCCAAAACACCGTACCGGTACAGAAGTTTGACGAATTTTATCGGGGCAACGCACCACGAAACGAAGCGTCCACCCCCCACACCGGAGCCCATGTGCCATCACACTACTAGATGCGCCGGATACGAAAACATTTCGAGAAGCTGAAGCCAATTCGTTTGTCTGATGGTGTATTCCACTGGCATTATCCGAGTTCGATTATCGCGCTCGAAGAGTCGATCCAGTGCCGGGACAGTGCGATGACAGCTCACGAGCCGGGGCGGCAGTGGAGCGGTGGTCCTGCGTGTGATCGAGGCGACTGATTCCGTTGCAAGACTGGCTAATTCGGCTTGCGACTGCCTGACCGGTATCTGCTCCGCTTCCGGCGAGTCAGCGTAGGCATCGATGATCGCTGGGGATGGAGCCTGGCAACTCACTGTCTTGCACACCGAATCCGATGTCGACGTGCACATTGATCGACAGGAATTCCACCCGACGCGACGACACGAGCTATTGTCCGATCTGCGCCCGCGACATCATGTCGATCAGCCTGCACCACGGCACGCGCATCGAGCCCATGACGGAACCGCTCGGGAACGGGCTGTCATCGGTAGGGTGAAACCATGTCTACGCCGCAGGACGAGCCGCCGCACCTCGTCTCCGTAGAGGAGTTTCTCGCAGGACCACCCGGTTCCTTTGGTGAGATCCATGACGGTGCGCTGATCACGGCGATGGCGCAGTCTCCTGAACACGATCTCGTAGTCAGGAGACTGGCCGCAGCGGTCGAATACGCGATCGATCCACAAAGCCCCTGTCGGGAAGTGCACAGCGACACCCCGATACGTCTGGCCGATGCCGACCTTCCCGACCCGCATCGGCGGCTGCGGGTCAGGTATCCGGATCTGATCCTGCGCGACTGCACGGATGGCCCGTATGACGTCCAGTACGTCGCCCGCCAGGTTCTGCTGATAGTCGAGGTCACATCGGAGGACACCGTCGACACCGATATCGGCATCAAACGCGAGCTGTACGCCAGGGAAGGCATTCCGGTCTATCTGATCGTGCACTTCGGCAAAGATTGGCAGCGGGTCACCGAGATCGAGGAATGCAGGCTCGACTGGTCGGGCCGACGCTATGTTACGCGGCACACCCACACCGATGCGCTGGTCCTCACCGAACCGGTGAGCATGGCGATCACCTTCGCGGAACTGCAGAGCAGGCTACCGCGACGCAGGTATTGAGTGCCGCACCGTGAGGACTGTGCTTCGCTCTCGCTTCATCCCGGCGGGGGCTCTGTCCAGTGCCTGGGCTTCCGCTACCGAGAACCGGAAACGACGGTAGTGAAATGGTTGCCGAGGCGACTCCGGTAACCACCAATCGACTACCGCCGATCACACATACGAACGAGGGCACGGACTCGAGTGAGTCCGTGCCCTCGTCTCAGTGCTGGAAGAGGCTCACCAGGAGCTCTTGTGCACGCCGGGCAGCTCGCCCCGGTGCGCCATCTCGCGCAGGCAGACGCGGCAGAGGCCGAACTTGCGGTACACCGCGTGCGGGCGGCCGCACCGCTGGCAGCGGGTGTAGGCGCGCACGGCGAACTTCGGCTTGGCGTTGGCCTTGTTGACCAGTGCTTTCTTTGCCATGTGCTCAGTTCTCCTTGAACGGGAAGCCGAGGTGCTTGAGCAGGGCACGGCCTTCTTCGTTGTTGGTCGCGGTGGTTACCACGGTGATATCCATACCACGCGGGCGGTCGATCTTGTCCACATCGATCTCGTGGAACATCGACTGCTCGCTCAGGCCGAAGGTGTAGTTGCCGTTGCCGTCGAACTGCTTCGGCGACAGGCCACGGAAGTCGCGGATACGCGGCAGGGCGATGGAGACCAGCCGGTCGAGGAACTCCCACATCCGGTCACCGCGCAGGGTGACCTTCGCGCCGATCGGCATGCCCTCACGCAGTTTGAACTGCGCGATGGACTTGGTCGCCTTGCGGATCTGCGGCTTCTGGCCGGTGATCAGGGCCAGGTCCTCGACCGCGCCGTTGATCAGCTTGGCGTCGCGGGCCGCGTCGCCGACACCCATGTTGACGACGACCTTCACCACGCCGGGGATCTGCATCACATTGGCGTAGTCGAATTCTTTGTTCAGCGCGTCCTTGATCTCCTCGCGGTAGCGCTGCTTCAGCCGGGGCTGCACCTTTTCAGTCGTGGTCATAATCAGATGTCCTTCCCGTTTTTCCGGGAGATCCGGACCCGCTTGCCGCTCTCCTCGTCGGTCCGGTAGCCGATCCGGGTCGGCTTGCCGTCGGAGTCGACGACCATCACGTTCGAGACGTGGATGGGGGCTTCCTGGGTCACGATGCCGCCCGAGGAGGCGCCGCGCTGGTTGGCGGAGTTCGCGACGTGCTTCTTGATCCGGTTCACGCCCTCGACGAGGACCCGGTTCTCCTGCGGGTAGGCCTGGATGACCTTGCCCTTGGCGCCCTTGTCCTTGCCCGAGACGACGAGCACGGTGTCACCCTTGTGCACCTTCATGTCAGAGCACCTCCGGGGCCAGCGAGACGATCTTCATGAACCGCTTGTCGCGCAGCTCGCGGCCGACCGGGCCGAAGATGCGGGTGCCACGCGGATCATTGTCGGCCTTGATGAGCACGGCCGCGTTCTCGTCGAAGCGGATGTAGGAACCATCCGGACGACGGCGCTCCTTGGAGGTGCGCACGACGACGGCCTTCACCACGTCACCCCGCTTGACGTTGCCGCCGGGGATGGCGTCCTTCACGGTGGCGACGATGACGTCGCCGATACCGGCATAGCGACGCGACGAACCGCCGAGAACGCGGATGCAGAGAATCTCCTTCGCACCCGTGTTGTCGGCGACGCGCAGTCGCGACTCCTGCTGAATCACTTCAGCGTCCTCCTTGACCTGGACGTTTAGCACGCCGGATTACCGACCCGACGGGCATGGTCGGTTGCCGTCCGGACGCGCGCCTGCCAGTGTTCGTTCTGCTCGGTTCGAGTACGTAACCCTCGAGTACCTGATACGGAACCGACCACTGGGGGTTCGCTGCCGGATCGCGGGCAGAGCTCCCGCAGGCAACCGGTCTAGTGTAGGGGAATCCGCAGGTCGTTCCCAAATCGGGTGGGTCACCGGAAAGCAGGCGTGGTTACCTGGGAACACTGCGGGCCAGACCGGCGCTACGCCGGTAACCTCATGCTCTATAAGGCCGCCTCCAGCACTTGTGCGGCGACTCCGGGACAGGGAGAGGACTCTCGCGTGACATCAACCGGTCGCCCAGCCCAGCTGGGCCGTCGTGCCTTCCTGATCGCGCTGGGAACGGTCCCGGCCGCCGCGGCACTGGTCGCGTGTTCGGACGATACGACGCCGGTGAGCAGGACGTTCACCGGCGTCGATATGAGTGGGGCGGACGAGGCGATCCGGCCGCAGGACGATCTGTACCGACACGTCAACGGAAAATGGCTGCGGGAGTATCAGCTGCCGCCGGACAAGGTCGCCTTCGGTTCGACCAGTGAGGCCGCCGAGCGCACCCAACAACAGTTGCGCGAGATCATCGAGGGGATTCGTGATCCCGAGCCCGGTTCGGAGGCACAGCAGATCAGGGATCTGTACGACGCCAGGGTCGACTGGGACGAGATCGAACGGCTTGGCATGACGCCGCTGGCCGGCTTGTTCGGCAAGATCGACGCCGCCGCGAACAAACCCGAGCTGGCCGAGGTGATGGGCGCGCTGCCGATCAGCGGCCTGATCGGGATCGGGGTCAGCATCGATCGGAAGAACTCCGATGCCTACATTCCCTCGGTCGGCCAGTCCGGGCTCGGACTCGGTGAGCAGTACTACCGGAAACCGGAACACGCCGAGGTGCTCGCGGAATATCGGATCTTCCTCGAACGGATCGCAGCGGGAGCCGGGTTCGCCGATCCGGCGGGGATGGCGCAGCGCGTGTTCGATCTGGAGAACCGGATCGCGACCGGGCACTGGGACAATGTGCGCAACCGCGATACCGACGCCACCTACAACCGGCACAGCTGGGCCGAGATGACCGCGATGGCACCGGAATTCGACTGGGATCCGTGGCTTTCCGGAATTACCGACCGGCCACGCGCGCTGTTCGAGACAGTGGTGGTCAACCAGCCGTCCTACCTCCCCACGGCAGGCGAGCTGTGGGCCGAGGTGGACATAGACACCTGGCGTGACTATCTCAGATTGTCTGTGTTGCAAGCGTTCGCGCGCTTCTTACCGCGGGCGATCAACGACGCGAACCTCGACTTCAAGGGCAGGGTACTCAACGGACAAACCGAGCGTCCGGAACGGTGGAAGTACGGGGTAGGGATCGTCAATGAGAGTCTCGGCGAACAACTCGGAAAACTGTATGTGGCCGAGCATTTTCCACCAGAGGCCAAAGAACGCGCCGAGGAGATACTCACCGAGGTCGTCGCGGCCTATCGGGAGAACTTCACCAACTCGACCTGGATGTCGCCGCAGACGCGCACCGCGTCTATCGCGAAACTGGAAAAGATCGACGCCAAGATCGGCTACCCGGATAAGTGGGTCGATTACTCCACCCTGCGGGTCACCAGGGGCAAGCTGATCGAATCCCTGCTCTCCATCAATGATTTCGAGGTCAAACGCGCCTTCGCGCGGCTGGGCACACCGGTGGACAAGTCCGAGTGGGGTATGTCGCCGCAGACGGTGAATGCCTACTATTCGCCGACCACCAATCAGATCGTCTTCCCGGCCGCCTACCTCCAACCGCCGTTCTTCGATAAGGACGCACTGGCAGCCGTCAATTTCGGTGCGGTAGGGGCGACCATAGGCCATGAGATCGGCCACGGTTTCGATGACCAGGGCTCCAAATACGACGGCGACGGCAACCTCCGTGACTGGTGGACTCCGGAGGACCGGGCCGCGTTCGAGGCCAAGGCCGAGCAGCTGGTGGCCCAGTACAACGTGCTGGTTCCCGAAGGCCTGGAGCCGGACCAGCACGTCGACGGAGAACTCACCGTCGGGGAGAACCTCGCCGATCTGCGTGGGTTGCAGATCACGCTCGCGGCCTTCCGCGCGGCCGAAAAACGCCGCGGTATCGACAACCCCGATTACCGCACCCTGTTCCTGTCCTGGGCGCGTAGCTGGCGCTCGAAGCAGACCGAGGAACTCACCATCCGCTTACTCGCCAACGACACGCACTCCCCTGAAGAATTCCGCTGCAACCAGGTGGTACGCAACCTGGACGAGTTCTACACGGCCTTCGGCGTCCGGGAAGCCGACGCCCTCTTCCTTCCTGCCGAACAACGCATCACATTCTGATCGATCGAGCGCAGCGGAATGGCGGCTCGGCCGAGTTCCGCCGCCACCATTTCACTGCGCTCGATCGATCGCGTACCGAATGGGCGCGGTGAAATGGTGCGGATGATGGTAGACATCGGCGGCGGTGGCGTAATAGATGGTCCAGCCTTCGGTGGTCAACCAGTTGTGGCGCGGATTGTCCCGCAGCGCGGCATCGTGCCCGGAGTGCCATATGGCGCTGTCGTATTCCAGGCCGATCCGCCACTGCCGCCATCCGAGATCGATACGGCGCAGGCCGTCTCTGGTCCACACCTCTAGTTGCGGTTCTGGCGGCGGCAGGCCGGCGTCGATACAGCGCAGCCTGGTGCGCGACTCCATAGGCGACTCCGCCCTGTCATCGGCCAGCGCGATCAATTCGGCAGCTTGGCGCCGACCTCGCCTGCGAGTGTGCTTGTCGATTTCGCAGGCGAGGGCGGTGCGTGAGACACCGCTCCGTAGTGCGGCGTCCACGGTGGCCAGCGCGTCCATGCGGGGCAGCGTGCGAGCGAGGTCCGCGGCGGTACGGACGGCATTCGTGACCGAGGTCCCGCGAACCAGCTCCAACTCCGCCGGATCGACTCGATCGCGGTGCACAACAAGCCGGTGGGTGCGTGCGGACTGGATACCGAGCACATCGGTCGGCTGATCCGCGAGGACCGCGAATCCGTGCAGCTCGGCGGCAGTGTTGTAGGCGGCGGCCATGGACGCCGCCCCTATGGACAACCGTGCGGCCTCAACTCGGAGCCCGGGCTCGGGCGGCGTGCTCACCTCGCGATATACCCCGTGAAATACCCGCACCCACTGCCCGCGGTCGATCCGAGCGCGCAGCTCGGCGCGGGTGTACTCGCACAACGCCTGTCGCGCGGTGAACACGCCGAATTGTTCATCCCGCAACTGCACCAAACCGGGTCGCATATACCCAGCCTGCTTCGTCCCAGCCCTCCCCCCGCCGCCCTCACCCGCCCCCTGTGGATATCCGGCCGGGTGTGAATTTCTCGGCGAGCGTAGCGAAAAGGCGGTTCAGCCGACTGAGCGCGCCACCATTCGACTCCGGTCACGGAGGCAGATCGGTAACGCGCGGACAGCGCGGCCACTACCTGACGACAAAGTAGATAGGTTAGCCTTGGCTGACTAACCCGGCACGCGGTTGGGAACAGCTGGATCGAGGGGTTTCCTCGCGAAGGAGTAGTAAAACGATGAGGTCTGTCCGGATGGCCCGCGGCTGGACGCGCGCCGCAGTGGCCCTGCTCGCAGGTGCCGTGGTGTTCGGCGTCGCCGCTTGCGGATCGTCGAGCGACGAGCAGGAATCCAGTGGCGAGTCGATCACCATCAGCCACGCCAGAGGCGAAACGACTATCACCGGGATCCCGGAGAAGATCGTCATCCTCGGCAATCAATGGCTCGACACCAGCCTCGCGCTCGGCGTGATGCCTGCCGCCTACGTCGACAATGTCGCCGTACTATCCAAGGGCACACCGCCCTGGCAGCCCACGATCGACTCGTCCGCCACGCCGATCAGCACCACGGGCAATCTCACCGAGCAGGTCGCCGCACTGGAACCCGATCTGATCCTGGCCGATTCCTTCATCGCCGACCAGAAGAACTACGACGATTTCTCCAAGATCGCCCCTACCCTGCCCGGGCTGAGCAAGGAGATCATCACACCGTGGCAGGACCTGGTCGACACCTTGGGCCGGATCCTGCACAAGCAGGATGAGGCAAAAGCGGTTACCGCCGAGGTGAACGATAAGATCGCGAGCATCGCCGCGGCGAATCCGGGGCTGCAGGGCAAAACATTCGCCAGCACCTGGCTGGCCAGTATGACCCAGTTGATGGTGCTGACCGACCCGAACGACGGCTCGGCCAAACTGTTCGCGCAACTGGGCCTCGGCATCCCGCAGAACCTGCTCGATCTGCCCGCTATCCAGGGTCGCGCCGCGCTCTCCCCGGAGCGCCTCGACGAGCTGACCGCCGATGTGCTGCTCGCAGGCTACTCCGGGGATATGGACGAGTCCTACCGGCAGCTGCCCGGCTACGCACAACTGCCCGCGGTCGAGAAGGACGCGGTCGTCTTCCTGACCACCCAGGAGATCACCGCCGTCAACCAGCCCACGGTGCTTTCGATCCCGTACCTGCTGGACAAGATCTCGCCCGCGCTGGCCAACGCCGCGAAGTAGCACCACCGCACGAGGAGTTTTCCGGTTGTCCGCCCTCACCTATCCCGACCAGACCCGTTTCGCCCTGCGCGACGGCGCCACCTGCGTAACCGTGCCGACCGGCGCGGTATTGCTCAATCCGCCACACAACCAGAAACTGACCGGCCTCGGCACCACCCAGGTGCAGGCGCTGAAGACGCTGAACCAGGGACCGTGCACACTCGACCAGTTGATGAGCCCTTCCGGCGGCCGTGAGGTCGGTGAGCTGGTCGAACAGCTGGCCGAGGACGGATGGCTTTCGGTCACCGTCCGCGACGGCGGGCGCGATCTCTACACCATCCGGCCGTTCGGGCAACCCGCACCGCGCCCGAGCACGCCGCTACCCTGGTCGGCCACCTTGTCGAAATTCGCGGTGCTGCATCGCGACTCGGACGGCTTCGTGCTCGAGCACCCGCTGGCCTGGTGCGATCTGCGCATCCACGACCCCAGGCTGCTCGCACTGCTCGACGGGGTCGGCGCGGCGGATGCCAACCTGCCGATCGCGGTCAAATCCCAGTTCGCCGACGATCTGCAGTGGTGCGGCTTCCTGGTCGCGGACGCGGATGCCGAGGACCGGGAATTCACCACACGCAGCTGGAGCGCGCCCGATCTGTGGTTCCACCGCCGCAGCACACTGGGAGAACGCACCATCACCTGGGAAAACTTCGGCCCGACCAAATGGGCGAAGGGCCAATTCCCGCAGCCGCCCGCCCGCAAGCCGAACTACCCCGGCGAAGCGATCGCACTGCCCGTCCCGGATCTGGCGGCCACGCGGACCGGCGACCCGACCTTGACGGCCGTCCTGGAAGACCGGGTATCGACGAGGGCCTTCGACGACACCGCACCCATCACCCTCGACCAGCTGGCCGAATTGCTGTATCGCACCGCAAGAACCCGCGGTACCCGGCCGGTCGGCGAGGGCGAAGAGCTGACCTCCCGGCCCTATCCGTCGGGTGGCAGCCTGTATGAACTCGAGCTCTATCCGGTGGTGCGTTCGGTCGCGGGCCTGGCACCCGGCATGTACCACTACGACTCGTTCGACCACGTATTGCGGTTCGTCGCCGCGCCGGACGCACCGGCCGTCACCCGGCTGGTGAAACCGACATCGGCCACACTCGCCGACGGCGCCGAACCGCAAGTGCTGCTGGTGATCTCGGCGCGCGCGGGCCGGATGATGTGGACCTACGAGCAGATCGCGTACTCCGCCATCCTCAAACAGGTCGGCGTCCTCACCCAAACCATCTACCTGGCGGCAACCGCTATGGGCCTCGGCGCGTGTGCGCAGGGTTTCGGGGACACCGCGGCGTTCGCCACCGCGGCAGGTGTCGACGAACTGGAGGAATGCAGTGTAGGGAGCATTATCGTCGGCTCCCCCGCCGCACACTGAGCTGGAGGCTGTGACGCATCCGCGCATATCGGCCGCGGCCCACCCCTGGGATGCAGTCACAGCAGACTACGCTATTCTGATCGGCAGAAAGCCCCGGAACGATCCCTACCGGCCACTTGGCCAGGCACATCGCCGGGGTTTCGTCATATCACGGTGTTGTCCGCCGGGTTCGGACCGAAACCAATTCTCGCCTTCATCCCGGATGCGCATCTACGGTGGCTCCACGGAGCCACAGACTGCCACACTGCGCCGAGTCGGCCGAGCAGTCGCCAGAAATCCGGCACTCAGGATCTATCACCGGTACTGCCCCAATTCGAGGCGCTCGTATTACTCCGTGAGGTCGGCGGTAGGGATCCGATCGGAACCTGGCTCGTGAACTGAGTGGATCACGCTCCGAAAAGCTGTCACCGGGTGGGGTGGCAGCCTTTCGGGCTTCGATAGTTAGCCTGCCTTCACGCTATCGATCAGCGCAGGGGCAACGGCGTCTGTCGTGATGCCTGTCTCGCGTCAGGTCTGGGCCAGGATCTCCGCATCGGTCATCGCGGCCACTTCGAGGTAGAGCCGGGCGATCGTGGGCAACCGGTCCGCCCCGGCGCGCTGCGCGTCCCGATCCCGGAGGCGCTCGGCAAGGCCGGCTATGGTTCGGGTGGCGAACAAGTCCGCGACCAGCGCGTGGTCGACTTCCAGCCACTCACGCACCCGGGCGATCACGGTGGTGGCGAGCACGGAATCGCCGCCACGGCCGAAGAAGTCGTCGTGTACGCCGATCTCGGCGATACCGAGGACGCCTGCGACGATATCGGCCAGGGCGGCTTCCACGTCATCGCGAGGGGCGGCGTCCTCGGCCTCGGCTGCCTGCGGTTCGAGCAACGCGACCACCGCGCGGCGGTCCAATTTTCCGTTGGCGGTCAACGGCATCTGGTCGAGGAATTCGATGCGGGTGGGAATCATATAGCTGGGCAGCAGATCCGAGAGCGCGGCGGTGATATCGCCGATCTCGTTCGCCGCGCCAGCGATGGCGGCGACCAGTTTCGGGGCGCCCGCGCCGACGACCGCGGCGACGGCGTGGCGGACCCCGGCCACTGTGCGCAGCGCGCTCTCCACCTCGCCGAGCTCAACCCGGTAGCCGCGAATCTGCACCTGATGGTCGGCGCGGCCGAGGAATTCGATAGTGCCGTCCGGCCAATACCTGGCCATATCGCCGGTCTTATACCAGCGGATGCCCTCGTGTTCGACGAAGCGCTGCGCGGTCCGCTCCGGATCGTTGCGGTAGCCCTCGGCGACATTCGCGCCGCCGACCCAGAATTCGCCTGGCACCCAGTCCGGGCAGTCCCGGCCCGCGGCACTGACCACGCGGCACCGGACATTGCGCAGTGGAACGCCGAACGGCACCGTCGCCCAGTGTGCGGGTGGCTCGCCGACCACCTCGCAGATGGTGTTGTGGATGGCCGTCTCGGTCGCGCCACCGAGTCCGGCGAACCGGCACCCCGGCACCTGCGCGGCCAGCCTGCGGGCCAGGTCGGCGCCGACCCAGTCGCCGCCGAGGGTGACCGCACGCAGCGAATCGCCCAGCTGGTCACCGCCGATCTCCAGGATCATGTCCAGCATGCTCGGCACACAGTTGAGGATCGATACCCGATGCGTGCGCAGCAGTTCCACCCAGGTGGTGGCTTCGGCGCGTTGCCGTGGATCGAGCGCGACCAGTGAACCACCCACCGAGAACATGCCGAAGATGTCGTAGACCGAGGCGTCGAATTCCAGGGCCGACAGGGCCAGTACCCGGTCGGCGCCGCCGACGGCGAACCATTCGTTCACCGCGTCGATGGTGTTCATCGCGGCGCGGTGCGGAACATCGACCCCCTTGGGCACACCGGTCGAACCGGACGTGAAGATCACGTAGGCGATATCGTCGGTATCGGGAAGGACCGGCGCCGTCAGCGGCTTGGGACAGGTACGGGCCGCATCGATGGACAGGCACGTCACTTCCGCGCCCAGGTCCGCGCCTGCCACGGTCAGGGCCGTACCGATACCACCGGTGCGCAGGATCTCGGCCCGGCGGCCGACTGGTTGATCGAATCCGATCGGCACGTAGGTCGCCCCCGCCGCGAGCACACCGAGCACTGCCAGGATCTGGTCCGGTCCCTTCGGCAGCTGGACCGCGACCGCGTCGCCGGTCCGCACCCCTTCGGCGTGCAATGCGCCCGCGACCGCAAGGGCCAGAGCGGCCAGCTCCCCGTAGCTCCATCCGCCCTGCTCATCGCCGAGCCCCCAGCGCACCGCAGGTGCTTCGGGATGTGCCGCGGCGTGTTCGAAGAAACCCTGATGCAGGCAGCGCCCGCTGACCGGGCCGTCGGTGGCGTTCACCGCTGCCCGCACCTCGGCCTGAGCGGAAGGCAGCCGGACCGCGGCCTCGGCATGCCAACCCGCCCCACTCTCGGCCAGCCGCCCGATAGCCGCGGTGTACTGGGCGAACATGGCATCGACCATGCCATCGGGGAATGCTGATTCGCGCACGTCCCAATTCAGCAGCAGGCCGCCGCGCACCTCGGTGACCTGCGCGTCCAGCAGGACCTGCGGACCCTGGGAGATGATCCACACCGGCTCGCCGAAGGTCTCGGTGACTGTATCGGCGAACAGTTCACCGAGGTTCAGCGCACTGGTGTAGACGACAGGAGCCAAGATCGGCTCACCGCGATATCTGCCGAGATCCCGCAGCACCTCGAGTCCGGCGTAGGAGCTGTGCGCACCGCTGTCGTGCATACTGCGCTGCAGCGCACGGGCCCGGTCGGCGACCGACATGTTCTCGGTGACATCGACCTCGAGCATGATCGAGGAAGTGAAATCGCCGATCACCCGATCGATATCGGGATGCACCGGCTCCCGATGGAACAGCGGCACATTCAGCAGGAACCGGCTCTGCGCCGACCAGCCACCGATGGTCTCGGCGAACACCGCCGCCAGTGCCATCGCCGGGGTGAGACCGCGCTCGTGCGCCGCGGCGAGCAACTGTTGCTTGGCCTGTGGTTCCAGCCAGTGGTCGTAGCGCACGGTGCGCTGCCCACCGGTGCGCTCCCCGACCGGAATGGTCGGTAGTTCCGGCGCGCCGGGCAATTCCGGCAGCCGCTGTTGCCACCACTGCCGGTCCCGCTCGCGGACGGCGCTATCGGCTCGGTGTTCGGTGCGGTAGCGCCGGTAGCTGTAGCCGGGGGCGGGCAGGGTCGCGCCGTGGTACAGCTCGGCCAGTTCGGAAACCAGCACTCGGTAGCTCATGGCGTCGCCAGCGAGCATGTCCACATCCAGGTGCAGCCGGGTGCTGTTCTCATCACGCAGGGTCAGGGTGATATCGATGACCTGGCCGTCTTCGATGGCCAGAACCTGATGGGTCTTGTGTTCCCGCAATTCGGCCAAGGCGGCCTCGACCGCCTCCGGCGCCTGTCCGCGCAGGTCGACCACGCTGAAGACCGGTCGCCCCGGTGCGGGCATGGTCTGCTGGGTTCCGTCCGGCAGAAACCTGGTGCGCAGCATCGGATGTGCCGCGACCAGATCGGCCACTGCCCGCTCCAACCGCGCCGGATCGATACGGCCACCGTCGAATTCGACGTACAGATGAGCGGCGATACCGCCGAGCTCCTGCTCGTCCGAGCGGCCGATCCAGTAGGCGTGCTGCATGGTGGCCAGCGGGAAGGGTTCTTGCTCGGCATCGGCGAGCGCAGCGGTTGCCACCGGATCGACATCGGCACTCGCCGCGCTCGCCTCATCGCCTGCGCTCGCCGCGTTCCTGCCGAGCAGGCTGTGCCAGGCTGCCAGGGTCGGTGTGGCCGCGAGCTGGGCGAAGTTGATATCGGCACCGCGCTTACGCCATTGCCCGGCCAGCTTCATCGTCCGGATCGAATCCAGCCCCAGCTGAATGAGATCGGCGTGTTCGGCGATATCGCCCTCGGCCACACCGAGCTGTCCGGCTATCGCCGCCCTGATCTCCTCCTTGCCGATCCTCGCCGTGCCGTCCCGCTGTGGTGCCGACTCCATTCCGCTGCCACTCCTCGCTCATCTGTGCCTGTCGGCTCTTCTGTGCCTGTTGCCGCATCCGGCGCGATTACTCGGCAGCAGCCTAGCGCAACTAGTTAGGTTTGCCTAACCTACTAGATACCCACTGCGCGCCGGGCGAACCACTACCGAGACCCTGCTAGTGCTGCGCCGCCCAGGAATTCTGTAGTGCGGCCAGCGCATCCTCACCCAAGCCCGAGACCGACATGGGCGCATGGCGCTGGTCCGCCGCGGCGGAGGTCTCCTGCCCGTCGCCGGTCGATGAGCCCGCGCGGAGTTCGTCGACCGCCGTAGCGAGTTCGGCGATGGTGAAGTGCTCGAACACCAGCTGCGGGGTCAGCGGCAATCCCGCCTCGCCGGCACGAGCCGCCCACTGGATCGCGATGACGCTGTCACCGCCGAGGCCGAAGAAGCCGTCCTCACGACCGACATCAGTGAGCTCGAGCAGCTCCTCGAGCAGAGCGATCAGGGTGCGCTCGGTATCGGTCCTCGGGGCTCCGCTCTCGCCGCCCTCGGCCCGGGCTGGCGCGGCCTGCCGATGCTCCTGAGCAGGCGCACCGGCCTGGTGCACCACCGTCCTGGCCGTATCCCACTCAGCCGGAAGCAGATCCAGCTCCGCGAGCGCGGTATCCGGCTGTTCGGCGAACGCCTCGAAAGCCCTGACGAGTACATCGGCGAAGATTTCGCCGGTCGCGGCCTCGTACAGATCGGGATTGACCACGATGCGCGCGATCAACTCTCCTGTGGTGTCCACGGTGTAGTCGAAGTGGAAATCCATGAACGAGACGTCGTAGAACTTGGCGATGCCCCGCATCATGGTCGCGCCGTCGGCATCGAACGCGACCGGCGTCGCGCGGTGTCGCATATGCATCATCACCTGGAACAGCGGATTACGCGATAGCGAGCGCGGCGGATTGATGGTCTCGACAAGTCGCTCGAACGGCACGCCTTGGTGGCTGAGCGCGTCCAATGCCGAATCCCGCACCCGGTCGAGCACAGTGCGCGGCGTCGGATCGCCCGAAACGTCACTGCGTAGTACCACCACATTGGCGAACAGGCCGATCAGCTCATCGGTCGTCTGCTCGGTGCGGTTGGCTACGGCCGCGCCGATCGCCACATCGTCACCGGCGCCGAGCGCGCTCAGCACCACCGCACTGACCGCCTGGCACAGCATGAACTCGGTGGCGCCGACCGCTTCCGCGCGAGCACGCGCACTCTCCCAGACGGCGGCGGGCACGATCCTGGCGGTGCTGACACCATCGCGACCGAGTACCGGCGGGCGAGGACGATCGTGGCCGACGGCGATCTCGTCCGGCAGCCCGGCCAGTGCCGTACGCCAATAGTCCAGCTGTGCCCGGCCGAACGCACTGACCTCACGGCCGGGGCCACGATCGAAGATCTCACGCTGCCACATCGCGAAATCCGCGAACTGGATGGCCAATTCCGGCCAGTCCGGTGCGGCGCCACGCAGCCTGACCCGGTAGGCGGTGGTCAGATCGTCGACGAAGATCTGGCAGGACCGGCGGTCGGCGATGATGTGATGCAGCAGAATCGACAGCACATGTGTCCGGGAATCGAGCACCAACAGGCGCAACCGCAGCAAAGGCTCGGCCTGCAGATCGAATACGTAGGCCGCGTCGGCCGCCAATTCCGCCTCGAGCCTGGCCTCGCCCTCACCCTCGGCGAACTCCACCACCGGAACCTCGATGTGCCCGGCGGGGTGGATGAGCTGATATGGCGTCGACTCGTGTTCGGGGAACGTGGTTCGCAGCGATTCATGCCGGGCCACCACGTCATCGATCGCGGCGAACAGGGCCGCTCGATCGAGCGGACCGTCGAATCGGATCGGGTAGGTGACGTTCTCCCCGTCGATCGCGCCCTCCATCCGTCGCTGCAACCAGTAAGCGCGCTGCGAATAGGACAGCGGGAGGTACTCGGGCCGCGACCGGCGCACCAGCTCCGGTCGTGTCGAGGCACGCGGTGCGGCGCTCGAGGTAACCGAACGACCCGCGGCCCCCTCGGCAACACCTGGTTCGGCGCCGTCCGACTCAGGAGCATCCTCGATCGCACCTGACTCGGCGGCATCCTCGCCGAGCTCATCGAGGTCGATACCGAACTCGTCGAGGAAGGCCGAGACCAGATGAGCGGCCAGCCCGGCCACAGTGGGTTTGTCGAAGGGCACCCGCATATCCAGCTCGACGCCGAACTCGGCGCGAATCATGGTGATCAGCCGGGCCGCGAGCAAGGAATGCCCACCGAGCTCGAAGAACGAGTCGTCGGCGCCGATCTGCTCACGCGCGAACAGGGTCGCGTACAGGGCGGCGACGCGGATCTCGGTCGGGGTCCGTGGCGCGCGGTACTCACGGGCCACCGCGAGTTCCGGCGCGGGCAGCGCACGTTTGTCGAGTTTGCCGTGCGCGGTCAGCGGCACCGCATCGATCACCGTGACGGCCGCGGGCACCATATGTTCGGGCAGGGTCGCGCCGACGAACGCACGCACCTGGTCGAGATCGAGTTCGACACCCGGCTCCGGCACCACGTACGCGGCCAGGATCGGGCCGAGCGATTCGTGTTCGGTCACGATCACCACGCAGTGGGCGATAGCGGGATGATCGGTGTGGGCGGTCTCCACCTCGCCGAGCTCGATCCGATGCCCGCGCACCTTGACCTGTTCATCGGCCCTGCCGATGAACTCGATCTCGCCCGCGGCATTGCGCCGCGCCAGATCGCCGGTGCGGTAGAGACGCTCGCCGGGCAGGAACGGGTCGGCGAGGAAACGTTCGGCGGTCAGCCCGGGACGGTTCAGGTAGCCGCGGGCCAGCTGCCTGCCACCGAGATAGATCTCCCCAACCACACCGGTCGGCACCAGCTGCAATGCCTCGTCCAGCAGATAGAGGTATACGTTCTGGTTCGGAACGCCGATCGGCACGATGCCGGTCCCCTGCGGCCCCTCAACCAGCTGATGTGTCGAACACACCACGGCTTCGGTCGGCCCGTAATGGTTGCGCAGCTCGGCGTCGAACTGGGTTCCGAACCGGTCGGCGACCTCACCGGGCAGCGCCTCACCACCGACCGGGACATGCCGCAGGGTGCGCCACTCGGTGACCTCGGGCAGCACCAGGAAGGTGGCCAGCATAGACGGCACCATATGCAGCACCGAAATACCGTGGCGGGTGACCAGATCCGCGACATACGGAATGTCCCGGTAGGCGTTCGGCTTCGGCACCACCACCCGCGCACCCGCCGTCAACGTCACGAAGATATCCATCAACGAGGCGTCGAAGCTCACCGAGGTGGACTGCAGTACCCGGTCGGCGGGGGTGAGATCCCATTCCGCGGTGAAACTGGTCAGATGTTCGGCGATGGCCTCATGCGGGACGGGGACCCCCTTGGGCTTGCCGGTAGAGCCCGAGGTGTAGATGACGTAGGCCGTATTCGACGGACGCAGTGGTGCGATGCGGTCGGTATCGACCGGATCGGTCTCCGGCCCTGTGGCGGCCTCGGCTTCGGCGGCGGCCAGAGCCGTGGCCTCTAGGACGAGTTCAGGCCGGGCATCCGCCAGCAGGTACTCGATCCGATCGGCCGGGTACGCGGGGTCGATCGGCAAGTACGCCGCGCCGGCCTTCAGCACCGCCACCGCGGCGATGATGAACTCGACGGAGGTCGCCATCCGGAGTGCGACAATGCGCTCCGGACCAGCGCCACGACCGATCAGCCAGTGCGCCAGCCGGTTCGCCCGCCGGTTCAACTGGTCGAAGGTCAGCTCCAGGTCATCGGAGACCACCGCGATATGCCCCGGTGCCGCCGCGACCCGCTGCTGCAGCAGCGCGACCACAGTGGTCGCCGGGGTAGCGACCAACGGGCCGTGCGCGGTGGCCAGTACCCGCGCCCGGTCGGTGTCACCGAGAATGTCGATCTCGCGCAGACGCAGCCGCGGAGCGCGCAACGCACTGTCGAGCAACTGCAGATAGTGGTCGAGGAACTGCTCGACCAAGTGCCGATCCAGCGCATCAACCAGATACGTCGCCTCGACCCGGGCGCCTGCCCGGTCGAGCACCACCATCAGACCGAGCTCCTCGGCCGCTGCCGAGCTGCCGAGCGGTAGTTGGGTGGCCTCGACACCGTCGAGGGCGAATCCGGCGGTATCGCCGCGCACACTGAAGCTGAGCTGCACCAGCTGCGCCAGCGCGTCCCGGCCCGCCACCCGTTGGGGGCTCACCTCGCGCACCACCCGGTCCACCCCGACACCTTGGTGACCGAACGCTCCGGTGCAAACATCGCGGGTGCGGTCGAGCAGCTCGGCGAAATCGCCCACGCCGTCCAAATCCGCGCGGACCAGTACCGCATTGCCGAAATAGCCGATCAGCCGCTCGGTACCGCCCCGGCGATCGACCACGGGAACCGAGACCAGGAAATCCGTCGCCGCGGTGTAGCGGTGCACCAACGCCTCGAAGGCCGCGAGCAGCACCATGAACGGCGAGGCCGAATGCGCCCGGCCGAACTCGGTCAGCCGCGTCATCAGCTCCGGTGCCAGCGGCCGCGCACACCGGTCCGCGTGCTGCGACCGGTTGTGCGCAGCGGGCTTGCTCGGCAGTTCGAGCCGCTCCGGCAACGGAGTCAGGACCTCACGCCAATAGGCCAGGTCGGCGGCATCGACCTGGTGATCGGCGCCGACCTCCAGATCGACGTATTGCGCGTCGAGCGCGGGCAGTTCGGCACCGCGGTAGGCAGCGTCCAGTTCGGCGAAGAACACCGGCCACGAATCGTCGTCCCAGCCGATGTGGTGCACCACCAGGATCAGGACGTGCTCGGTCGCGCCGGTGCGCACCAGTGTCGCGCGCAGTGGCAGCTCAGTGGTCAGATCGAAGGGGCGGGCGAACTCGCGGCGGGCGAGCACCTCCACCCGGATATTCGCGCTCGCTTGCGGCAGCTCGGTGAGATCGTGCTGTTGCCAGGCAGGTTCGGCGTCATCCCTGGCTACCTGGTACGGCTCTCCATCGGCATCCACTTGGTAGGTGGTGCGCAGGATCTCGTGCCGCGCGACCACGGTCGCGAACGCGGCACGCAGCCGGTCGGCGTCCAGCGCACCACTCAGCCGGTAGGCGACACAGACATTCAGCGTGGTGTCGGCCGGATCGAGTCGCTGCACGAACCACATCCGGCGCTGCGCCGCCGACAGCGGGCTCGGCGCACCGCTGACCCGCGTGCGCACCGGCTGGGGCGGGGCCGCCTGCACGTCGTTCGCCCGCAACCGCTGCTGGAGCAATTGCTTTCTACGCTGGAGAATGTCCTCTGCCATGGCTGTCCTTCGAATCTGCTGACGGGCTGGGGGTGCGGGCTACACGGCCTGCGCGGGTGGGCCGACGGCGGCGAGGGGAGCGACCGCGCGGGCCAATGCCGCGACAGCGGCATGCCAGATCTCGGTCAGGCGCGCCACCTCGGCGGCGGTGAAAAGGGTGTCGCTCCAGCGCAGCAGGGTGATCAGCTGCGGGCCTTCGGCGGTGCCATGGACCCCCGCGATGATGTCCATGGCGTAGCGGAGCGGGAAATCGGGTTCCGGTGCGGTGGGCAGCTGCGTGAACAGCTCGATATCGGAGACCGGTGACCACGGCTGGTGCGCATGGGTCAGATCGAGGCGGCCGAGATAGTCGAACAGCACCTGCGGTTCGGGTGCCGCGGCGAGTTCCGTGTCCGCGGCGAGATAACGCAGAGCACCGTAATCGGCGCCGTTGTTCGGCACCGCGGCCAATGTCTCGGCGACCGAGGCCAGCAAGGCCATGGCCGCGGTCGAATCCCGCTGTGCCGCGGCGAGGTCGACAGCAGCTGGACCGACACCGAAGCGGAGGGGAAACACCGAGGAGAACCAGCCGACGGTCTGCGCGGTGTCGATATCGGCGCCGAGGGCCGCGTCCTCTCTGCCGTGACCTTCCATGGCGAGATACGCGCCCGCGCCCGCATCGTGTCCGCGTTCGCCACGCCAGGTGGCCAGGGTCATGGTGAGCGCGGCGAGCAAGAACTCCCGTACTCCGATCGCGCCGGTGAGATTGTCGAGTATCGTCGCGGTGACCTCTGGGGTACTCGGCATCGGGTGCACCCGATAGGACGCCAAGGTATCGGTGCTCGGATCGGGCCGCCGCGCGGCCAGTACCGGGTCCGGCCCGGTGGTCTGGCGCAGCCAATAGTCACGTTGGTCCGTCACGTCCGTCGTTTGCGCACGGGCACGAGTTCGGTCGGCCCAGGTGCGATAGGTGGTGTATTCGACCGGCGGCGTGAGTTCTGCGGCCGGTGTGCCGGTCCGCACCTGGTCCCATGCCGCCGCGAGATCGGCGCAGATGATGTGCCAGGAGACCGGGTCGACCGCGAGATGGTGGATATGCAGTAGCAGCAGGTCGGCGGCATCGTAGCGAGCGAACCACACCGCCCGCACCAGATCGCCTGCGAGCGGATCGATCTCCTCGGCCACCGCCAAGGCGTGCGTGCCGAGTGCGGTGGCGAATTCGCCGTCCGCGGTGCCGGTCTCGACCTGGGTCAGGATATCCGCGGCACGGACTGCACCAGGGGCACTGGTGCGGACGTCGTATCCCGATGCGGTCTCGACGAACCGGGCGCGCAGCATGGGGTGGCCGTCCAGCAGCGCCTGCAGCACCGCTTCCAAGTGTGGGCGGTCCACATCCACGGGCAGTTCCAGCAGGGTGGTGAGCGCGAGCCTGCGATAGCCGCCGTACTCGTGCATCCAGGACAGGATCGGAACCTGCCCGACCGAACCCGGCTCCGCCGCGGCGGCCGCTGGATCAGCACCTGTGCCCGCATCGATCATCTCGGCCAGCTCCCTGACCGAGGCGGCGCCGAGCACCGCCCGCGGGTTGGTCGTGATCCCCTTCCGCCGCAATGCGTTGACCAGCGAAATAGCCACGATGCTGTCCAAGCCCAGCTCGACCGGCTCGGCATCGATACCGGGGGCGGTGCCGCCGGTGAGCTCGGCGATCGTCGCGCAGACCGTGCGTTCGGTGTCGGTGCTCGGTTCGCTGGTCTGTGCCGTGCTGTCCAGCACCGCGGTGGCCAGCACGTCGAGCTGCCTGGTGTCGAGTTTGCCGTTACCGGTAACGGGCAGTGCGTCGACCACGAGGAGGCGATGCGGGACCATATACCCGGGTAGCCGATCCGCCAGCGCCGTGCGCAACCGGACCGGGTCGAGCCGGGCGCCGACCGCGAATCCGACCAGCACCGGGCCACTGGGCCTGCGCAGCACGATCACCGCGGCCTCCCGCACCCCTGGCAGTGCGTGCAGTGCCGTCTCGATCTCTCCGATCTCGATGCGGTAGCCGCGAATCTTCACCTGATCATCGGCACGGCCCAAGTAGGCCAGAGCACCGGACGACAGGCGCCGCACCACGTCTCCGGTGCGGTACATCCGCAGCCCGGCGCGGAACGGGTCGGCGACGAAGCGGCTCGCGGTGCCACCTGGCTTATCCACATAGCCCCTTGCCAGCTGAGTGCCCGCCAAGTACAGCTCGCCGATGACCCCATTCGGCACCGGCCGCAGCCGGGAATCGAGCACATATCCGGTCATCCCGGTCGTCGGTGTCCCGATAGCAGGCGTGGCCTCTGGGTCGGCCACCGCCGCGACCACCGCCTCGACAGTGGTTTCGGTCGGCCCGTAGCAGTTGTGCACGGCGGTATCCGGTAAGGCGCACAGCTGCTTCCACAGCGGCACTCCGATGGCCTCACCACCGAGCGCGAGCACGGTGAGCGCAGTGCCGTGCTCATCGACCAGACCGGCGGCAGCCAGCTGGGCGAACATCGAGGGTGTGGTGTCGATCATGTCGATACCGTGCCTGGCGATCCCCGCGACCAGCCGCTGCGCGTCGCGCATTTCCTCGACGTCGAACAGGTGGATCGCCTGGCCGTCGAGCAGACCCACCATCGGCTGCCAGGACGCGTCGAAGCTCAGCGACCAGGCATGTGCGATCCGCAGCGGCCTGCCGAGCCGCGCCACCGCAGGCCGGTACACCCGGTCACGATGGTCGGCGAAATAACTGGCCAGCGCGGCATGAGTACCCATGACACCCTTGGGTTCTCCGGTCGAGCCGGAGGTGAAGATCAGGTATGCGCACTGCTCCGGATGCCGGGCCCGCGCGGCGGGAGGCGCGGCGGAATCGGTGGCGACGGTATCGAAATCCACCACCGGCGGCAGCGCGGCGAGCTCACCGAGCTCGGCGAGTACCGGCGCCGCGGCGGCGTCCGCCACGATCAGACGCGGATCCGCCTGGCGCACGATGGATGCGATGCGCGTGGCGGGCAGGGTGAGGTCGATCGGCACATAGGCGGCGCCAGCGGCCAGCACACCGAGGATCGCAACCACCGAGTGCGCGGACCGTGGCATGGCCAGGGCCACAACGTCTTCCGGTCCGATACCGCGCGCGGCGAGGCCGCCTGCCACCAGCAACGCAGCATCCGACAGCGCACGATAGGTGTAGCGCTCGTGCTCGGTGCTCAGCGCGAGCGCCTCCGGCGTAGCCGCCACCTGGCGAGCGAACAGTTCCGGCACCGTCGCCCCGAGCACATCCGCCGCGGGAGCGGCAGGCGGCTGCGGACGTTCTCCCGGCAGCAGCACGTCGAGGGCGTCCTGGTTCGCATCGCCGATATCCGGCAACTGACGCAGCACACCGAGCAGCCGGTCACCGAGATCGGCAGGCGACAGCTCGCCGAGTACCGCGTCGACGGCTTCGACCACCACGGCCAGCTCACCGTCGAGCAGGAACGACACCACGGCCAGCGGGTAGTGGGTCAGGCTCTCCGACGCGGTCGGGCGGAAGGTGGTGCCGTCGGCGGTGGTTATGGCCTGCAGCACATCGGCGACCGGGGCATTCTCGTAGACGAACAACGTGTCGAACAGCGCGCCCCGCCCAGCGGCACGCTGAATCGCCGACAGGCTCAGATATCCGTTATCGCGCAACACCGCCGAGGTGCGCTGCAACTGGGCGCACGCACTCGCCACACTGCCCGCGACGGCCGGATCGTCCAATCGGATCCGCACCGGGATGGTATTGATGAACAGCCCGATCATGGTCTCCACCCCGGCCAGCTCATCGGGCCTGCCGGAGATGGTGGTGCCGAAGACGATATCGCGACGATCGGTCAGGCGGCCGAGCACGAGTGCCCAGGCGAACTGGACCACCGTGTTCATGGTCAGCCCGTGCGCACGGGCCCAGCGCTGTAGCCGCGCGGTGTCGGTGGCATCGAGCATCCCTTTGCGGATGGTCGGTACCACTGTGTTCACCGCGGCGTCGGCGCGGTCTGCCAGCAGCAGCGGGTCGACATCGGCGAGATAATCGGTCCAGGTGCGCAAGGTCGCGTCGGTATCGCGCGCGGCCAGCCAGCCGATGTAATCGCGGTAGGGCCTTGGTGCGGGCAGCGCGGCGGCCGAACCGCCCGCCTCGTACACCGCGAAAAGCTCACGGAAGAACACACCGAGCGACCAGCCGTCCATCAGGATGTGGTGGGCGGTCACGATCATCCGGCGTGAGTTGTCCGGCAGAGTGATCAGTGCGACGCGCAGTGCGGGGCCACGCGCCAGATCGAATCCGCGCCGCGCCTGCTCGGCCACAATGGCCTCGAATTCCCGCTCGTCGGCGTTTCTTTCGAACCAGGGCAGCTCGACAGAGCTCGGCACGATCTGCACGGGCTTGGGTACATCGCGATCCCAGAACGCGGCCCGCAGGTTGGCGTGCCGCTGCAGAATGGCCTCGATACTGCGGCGCAGCAGGGCGGTGTCGACCGGACCGTTGACCTCGACCACGAACTGCATGGTGTAGAGATCGTCGTCTCCGGCCAGCGTGGCGAGCGAGAACAGCCCCTCCTGTAACGGGCTCAGCGCGAGCACGTCCTCGATCTGCGGGGGCGCCGTCTTACGCTCGGGCGCGTGCGTGGTCTCCGGCATAGCGCGGCTCCTCAGCGTGTGGTCTCGGACATCAGCGATACGACCTCGTCCAGTGAGGCGCCGCCGAGAATGGCGGCGACCGGAAGGTCGCGATTCAGTTCGGCCTTGAGCCGCGTGCGCAGATCCAGCGCCTGCAACGAATCCATCCCAAGGGAGATCAGCGGAACGGAGCCGTCGATGGCCGCGGTGCTGTCGACGAGCATGACGCGGCGCAATTCCCGGCGGACGCTTTCGGCGAAGCCCGCAGCCGAATCGGGCGGAGTGGCCGAAGTGACAGGCGGGGCAGCGGCGGTGGTGACTGCCGTACCCGGCTCGGTGCTGGTCGTCGCGGGCGCTGTGGGCGGTGCGACCGCTGGTGCCGCTGTCTCAGCAGGCTCCGGTTCGCGCAACGTGTCCAGCGCGGGCGCGAAAACAGGTGCCAGCCCGATAGTTTCGGTGATAGCGCGCAGCCGCGACCACTCAGCGGAAAGCACGATGCTGTTGCCGGTGGTATCGGCCAGGCCTGCTGCCACCGCGGCGGCAGCGTCCATCGGCAACAACCCGGCGCCGGAGATCCTGGCCTCGACAGCGGCATCCGCAGCCTCCGGTAGTGCCCACAGCCCCCATTGCACCGAGGTGCAGCCGTGCCCATCGGCACGCAACTGCCAGGCCATGGCATCCAGCATCCGATTGGTGCCCGCGTACAGGGCCTGCCCCCAGCCGCCGAGAGTAGCGGCGAAGGAGGAGCACAGCACTACGGTGGCCGTGGGAGTCATCGACAGTGCGCGCGATACCGCGCCGAACCCGAGCACTTTGGCCGCCGCGGCCTGTGCGGCGGCCGTGGTATCGGCCTGCTCCGCGGTCGAATACACATACTCGACCGCGGCGTGCACCAGCAGGCCGACCGGACGGTCCGCATAGCGGGCTGCTAGGCCCTCGATGGCGGCGGGATCACTGATATCGCAGGCCAGCACGGTGATCTCGGTATCGCCGAGCGCGCGGATACCGCGCAACCGCTCGGTGAGCGCCGCGCTCTCGCCACTGCGATTCACCAGGGTGACGCGCGCCGCGCCTGCCCGGACGACCTCGGCGCAGAATTCCAGACCGACATGCCCGGTGCCGCCGAGAATCAGGACCTCGCTCAGATCCGGCGGCGCGGCCGTTGCCGCTGGCTCGGCCACGGCCAACCGCTTGGCGTGCAAGGTACCCGCACGCAACGCGAGTTCCGGTTCGCCTGCCAGATGCAGCGCCTCCAGGATCCGGTCGGCGGGCAGCTTCGGCTCCAGTTCCCGATAGTCCGCGGGCAGATCCATCCGCCGGAAGGTCACTCCGATGTGTTCGAGGGCGATACAGCGGAAAGCCGCGCCTGCCGCTGCTCCCGCGAGCGCGGGAACGTCGCTGTCCAGCACGGTCTCCGCGCCGACGGTGACCAACCAGCATTCGGTGACCCGAGGGCCGAGCGCGGGCAACCAGTCCGCGGCGGTGACGAAATCGGTGAACTCGGCGACCGCGGCGGCTTCGTCCTCGGCGTCGCTCGGTGGCAGCAACACCACCACCGTATCGGCCTGTGCGTCGGGTGAACCATCGAACATCGACACCGTCGCGCCATGTCGCCCGGCACGCTCCCGCAACGCCGCGGTCAGCTCGGCGCACCGGTCGTCACGATCGACGAGTGAGACGGTGCGCGGCGGCACCAGCGTGCGCCGGGACAGCCTGGCCCAGGTCTCCACCAGGCGGGCAGGCGCCGCCTCGGCCGGTTCGGCCAGGTCCTCGGCGGACCGGTAGGCAGCCCACAGCCGGGTGGGGTTCATCTGGGTGTGCGGGAAGTTCCGCAGTGGCAAGCGCGTCGGCGAATCCGGGACGCGCAGACTGTCCCAGGAGTAGTTCAGGTCACGTACCGCGACAGTGGCCAGATTCCTGGTGAAGTCTTCCAGCCCCACCGCGGTACGCCGCGAGGTACCCAGCACCTGGAAATCGCGCGCAGCACCCGTGCGCTCCGGTACCGAGGCCAGATTCTCCTGTAATGCGAGCTGCAGGGTGGGATGCTCCGCGATCTCGATGAAGGTGTCGACCTGCGCTGCGGCAGCGCGAACGGCTCGATCGAAGCGAACCCGGTTACGCAGATTCCAATACCAGTAATGCCGGTGGGTGATATCGGGAGTGATCGGCCCGCCGAGTGTGCCGCCGTAGCACGTGATCTCGGTGGGGGCGAAGGTCGGAGAGCTCATCTCGTCGCCGAGCACCGATTCCATTTCCTCGCGGATACCGATCAGATAGGACGTGTGCGCCGGATAGGCGACCTTGATCTCCTTGGCGAATACGCCGCGTCCGGTAGCGGTAGCCACCATATCGGCGACCGTCTCCCGCTCTCCGGAGATGGCCAGGATATGCGGGGCGTTCACCACCGAGAGCTCGGCCCAGCCGGAATGCCGGGCCAGTAACTCTTCGCATTCCTCACGATCCATACCGAGCACGGCCATCGCGTACTCGCCCCGAGGCACCACATCGTCGACTATCCGGGACCGGTGGGTCACCGCGAGCACGGCATCGCGCCGGGGCATCACCCCTGATACCGCGCACGCCGCCAATTCGCCTTGGCTGTGCCCGACGGTCACGACCGGATCGACGCCGTAGTCCTGCCACATGGCGGCCAAGCCGACCATATGGAACATCAACGCGGGCTGGATCTCCCAGACCCGGTCCTCGTACTCGCCCTCGGTACCGAGCAGATAATGCAGCGGCGCGCGGTGCCCGTAGCGCTGCTGGTGGATCTCGACGCAGGCGTCGACCTCGGCGCGATATGCCGGGGACGCCGCGTAGTACAGCGCGCCCATACCTGGACGTTGGCTGCCCTGGCCGGGAAAGACGAATCCGGCACGCCTCGGTGTGGCGGCATCGGCCGTACCGACCACCGCGGGATGCGCTGTGCCCGCGACAATCGCCTGTAACGCGTCGAGCAGTTCGGTACGCCCCTCGGCCATCACCAAGGCCCGGTGTCTGCGCGCGACCCTGGTGCGAAAGAGCATATCGGCCACCGCGTCCGGCAACACTCGTTGATGGCGCTGTAGATAGGCGAGGACGGCGGCGGCTTCGGCGCGCACCCCGTTGGTGGTCTCGGAGGACAGCAGCACCGGCACGGTGCCGTCCGGTAGACGGTAATCAGGCATCGGTGTTCTCATCCTCCAGAACCGGCATAGCCAGGATGGCGTGTGCGTTGGTACCCGCGACGCCGAACGAGGAGACGGCGGCGTAGCGGATACCGTCGTATGGCTCCCACGGCTCCAGTTCGGTGGCCAACCGCAAGCCGGTCGACTCCCAATCCACCGCGGGGGAAGGATCATCCGCGTGCAGGCTCGGCGCGATCTGCCCATTGGCACCGCACAGCAGCACCTTGATCAGGCCGAGCATGCCTGCGGCCGCCTGCGCGTGCCCCACATTGGTCTTCACCGAACCCAGCCGCGGCCGGTGCTCGAGGTCGGGACCGTAGGTAGCGCACAGTGCGTTCAGTTCCAGCGGATCACCCACCGGGGTGCCGGTGCCGTGTCCCTCGATCAGCCCGACCAGTGCGGGATCGAGCTCCGCGGCATCGATCGTCTTGCGCACCAGCGTTTCCTGTGCCCACGCATCGGGCACCGCGATGGGCGCGCCCTTGCCGTTGTGGTTGATCCTGGAGGCGAGCAGGCGAGCATAGATCCGGTGACCGTGCGCCCTGGCGCGCGATTCGCGTTCCAGGACCACCACCCCCGCGCCCTCACCCCATAGCGTGCCGGTGGTGCGCGCCGAATAGGCACGCAAATGACCGTCGGCGGCCAGTGCGTGATTCTTGGCGAACTCGTAGAACGCGGCGGGCGAGCCCATAACGCACACCCCGCCTGCCAGCGCCCAGTCACATTCACCGGAACGGATCGCGGCCGCGGCCTGATGGAGGGCGGTCAGCGACGACGCACAGGCCGTGTCCACCGCGACCGATGGCCCCACCAGACCGAGACCGTGCGAGATCCGTCCGGCGACCGCGCCGAGCGCGGTGCCGACCGCGCGATAGCCACTGTGCTCGGTGACCGCACCCGCGCGCGGCCCGTATTCGCTGAACGACACACCCATGAAACAGCCCGCCTCGGCGCCGTCCAGCGCACCCGGATTCATCCCGGCGTGTTCCAGTGCCCGCCAGGCCACTCGCATCGCGACCCGCTGTTGCGGGTCCATCGCGATCGCCTCGCGTGGCGTGATGCCGAAGAATTGGGGATCGAATTCTGTTGCTCCGGAAAGGAATCCACCCGAATCCGGGACCGGTCCCCAGCCTTCGGTGCGTTCGAGCGCGAACAACTCCCGCAATGGCCATTCGCGATCGCGCGGGAAAGGTCCGATCAATTCCCTGGATTCGGCCAGAGCCGACCAGAAATCATCCAGATTGTCGACGCCACCCGGCGCTTCGACCGCCATACCTGCGATGACAATGTGGTCCGTGTAATCCGTACCGTCCCCGTCCCCCGACCTTGTTCGTGCCATGCCCTACCTCACCTGCGAATCGCGAACTATCTCGCGGAGAAAACCTCGGACACCAGCAATTCGGTAATCCCGTCCACCTGGTTGTTCAGATAGAAATGCCCGCCGTCGAAAAGCGTGACGGTGCTGCCCTGTTCGCTGTGTTGCGCCCAGTCCTGCAAGTGCCTGGCCGTGACATGTTCATCGTCGGAGCCGCCGAGCACGTGCATCCTGGCCCGCACCCGCACCTCCGGTGCGCAGACATAACGGTCGAACGCCGCGTAATCGGCCTTGAGCGCGGGCAGGGTCATCCGCATGATCTCCCGGTTGGCCAGTACATCAGCGCCGGTCCCGTTGAGCGCGGCGAGGTGGTCGAGCAGTTCCTCGTCCTCGGTGGGATGCCGCGGCATATCCACGACATGACAGGGCGCGACCGCGCCGGAGACACCGAGCAGACCCACCTCGATGCCGACGGCTTCGGCTTGGCGGACGAACTCGAACGCGGTCATCGCGCCCATGCTGTGCCCGAAAACGGTGATGGGAGTGCCGCGGTGGCGCCCCGATTCCAGGAAAGCGTCGAGTGCGCCCGCGGCCAGCTCCGGAATCGTGGTCGCCGCCGGTTCCATTGCCCGGTCCTGACGCCCGGGGTATTGAATGACGGCGACATCGAAGTTCGCGCTGAGGGCCTTGGAGAAATTCCGATATGCGGAAGCGCCACTACCCGCATGCGGGAATATCAGCAATAGTGGACTCGAGTCCGAGGTCGGCTGGTGGAATTGACGAATCCACCCAAGGTTTTTCGGCATCAAGGCTCCTGCGTCACGGTATCGCTTGCGATGGCCGCTCGGCGCCACCATTCGCGACGACCCGGGCCATGCCATGTAGCGACGTTAGCATAGCCTTACCAACCTAAGCCTAGGGTAGCCTTAATAACCCTGGGGTCAATGGCCGAAGGAACGGAGCCGCAGCACGATGAATCACACCGGGACGCCGCACATCCTCGAACGCGAACTGACCGATATCCCCGAGGACGTCCGCAGCGCACCGGCACCGGTCGTACCCGAGATCGGCGAGCCGTTCCGGATGCGGCTCGCCGATCCGGACGGCACCGACCCGGAAACCCTCGCCACCTGGATGGCATTACCGCACCTCGTCGAGACATGGGAACAGCCATGGCCCGCCGAACGCAGGCGACGCCACCTGGCCGCGCAACTGGCCGGAACATATTCGCGGCCATACCTGCTCAGCTACGACTTCACCGCGATCGACCGGGCGGATCTCGGCCGCCGCGAAGTGGCCTACGTCGAGCTGTACCGCGCGGCCAAAGACGAATGCGGCAAGCTCTACGAGGCCGATCCGCTGGACCTCGGCTTCCATATCGCGACAGCAGACCTGAACCTGATCGGCCACGGCATCATGTCGGCATGGATGCGCGAGCTGGCCGCCGCGCTGTTCACCGCCGATCCCGGCTGCAAGCGGCTCATCTGCGATCCCGATCACCGCAATACTCCGATGCGCAAAGCCCTGCGTAAGAACGGCTGGATCGATCTGGGCGAGGTCGATGTACGGCCGGATCGCCGGATCGCGCTGCACGTCCTGCCGCGTACACAGTCGGACCTGCCCACACTCCGGCGCTGAGCCCCTCTGGGGCATCCCTTCGGAAACGAGCCGGTACCGCACCTTCGGTACACCCCCGGCGCCGAGCCGCTGACCAACGGCCCGGCGCCGAGCCTTCAGCGGACAGCCTCTTCGCCATCCCGCAACACGCCGGGGCGGGTCTTCACCGGCTCGCTACGCAACACACGATCCGAGAGTTCGCCAAGGCAGCTGAGGTTCGGGAAACCCGGCCCCTGCGCGAGCGCGGCGAGATTCGGCAGATACAGCTTCGCGTCCAAACCCGATACGGCCAGGTCGTAGCCGATGGCCGATTCGATACTGCTCTGGGTCAGCTGGCCACCGACCGCGAGTTCCAGTAGGTCGGCGGCGTTCGCGTCGAACAGGTCGAGAAACCACAGCGGCTGCCCGCCGGTCGCGTCGATCACCAGATCGACGATATGCACCTGATCCGGCCGCAGCTCATTGCGCAATGTCAGTGCCACACCATCGCTCTGATCGGCGACCCGGACCACCCGGCCCTGCAGATGATGCACCCGATTGTCCTCGATCAGGCTCTCCTGCACCCGCACCGAGAACACACCACGGTCGGTGCGGCGGATAACCTCTCTGCGCTCCTCGATGCTCAGCGAGCCCCATTTGATCGGATCACTGAACAGCGAATTCTCGAAATAGCTTTCCCCACGGGTGAAGATCGTCGCCATCGGCGAGATCACCGAGATGGACAACATGCCGTGGCGCACCAGTTCGTCCAATGCCGATCCCGCGGTCTCACCGCCGCCGATAACGGCCACCCTGGAGGAGACCGGCAGTTTGCGCTTGCCTGCCAGATCCCAGAACTCCGAGACACTCAGTACTTTCGGATGCTTCGCCAGCGCCTTCCCGCTGCGGCCAGGACCGGTGATCATCAGCGCGTCGGCATCGATCTCGGTCGGGATGCCATCGGCGTCCACCGCCGTTACCAGCCAGCCGTCGGCAGCCGCGGCAACCGATCGCACTGTCCCGATGACGAGTTCGAGGTCGATACGCGCCGCTACCCACTGCAGATATTTCGCCCACACATGATGCTGCGGACTCGGGCGACCGCGATCGACCCACTCGGCATAGGTGCCCTGATCGACCAGGAACGATGTCCAGCTGTAGGCGATCATGGCCTCGTTGATCGCCCGATTGTGCCCACGGGCCCAGGTGGAGTGGTATGGGAAGCCGATATCCTTCTCCGGGCCGGTGCCGAGCCGATGCCTGCCATCGGTCCAGCCACCACTCGGCAACCAATTGGCGCCGACCGCCTGCTCTTCCACCACGACGACCCGTGGCGCCGGTAACCCCAGTTCGCGCAGTACGTGTGCCTTCGCCGCGACGGCTATCGCCTTCGGGCCCGCGCCGATCACCACAAGTGTTTCCACTGGCTCTCCCACTTCTCCCGCGTGCGCGGCTGTGCCTACGCCCACATCTCTCGCAGCTCGGCACATAGTCACCGAGCAGACTTTATGTTTGCATAGGCTTACCTTACAGTGAACGATCGTGTCACTCTCCGCAATCGAGAGACACATCGGAACGCGAACGATGGGAAGAACTGATGATCAGCACGCGAAAGAAACTGGGTGCCCTGGCCTTTGCCGCGGCCGCCCTTGTCGGCACCTTCGGTAGCGTGACCACCACCACGCTCGCCGGAGCGACTCCGCTCATCACCCAGGTGCGCGCCGAGGCCCCGAGCGTGGGCGAACTGAACACCAAGATGGGCATCCTCTTCAATACCGGCGCATCGCGCGCCGCGCGCGCCGCCGAACTGGAAACCGGCGCGGCAGGCCTGCCGGTATTCGATACCGCCGCCACCCTGATCTCTCTCGCGCCCGCGAGCTGGCGCTGGTACGTCAGCGGCCCGGTAACCGTGAGCGGCAATACCGCCTCGGCCACCCTGGTCACCGCCACCGACGGCTACGACCCGTGGACCTTCCCGCTGACCTGGAAGCAGATCGACGGCACCTGGAAGCTGAGCCGCGAATCCGTCTGCACCATCGGCAACTTCGTCGGCCAGGGCTGCTGACCCGTTCCACCGCGCCGACTTCGGCCTCCACCACCGCGAGGCCGAAGTCGGCCGAAGACATTCACCGCACCACACGAGACATTCAACTTTACTTAGGCTAACCTCACTCCTATGGGAAGAGGATTCGACGGGGTCATCGTGAAAGTGTGGGGCGGCCAGGACTACCGCCTCACCGTCCGGTCGACCGAACACATCACCGACAACTACATCCGGATCGGCTTCGACGCGAACGGATTACTCGCGGACCATCCGGTGCACCCCACCCAATGGATCCGCCTGTGGATTCCGGATGCCGCGACCGACAAGCTGCACCACCGCGGCTACACACTGGTCGATCCCGACCCGACCGGCGACACATTCTCGATCGAATTCGCCCTGCACGAGGGGCCTGCGAGCCGCTGGGCGCAGAGCGCGCGAATCGGGGATGTGCTGGAGGCATCAGTCCTCGGATCCAATTTCGCACTACCGGAAACCGCACCGAGCGAATACCTGATCTTCGGCGACACCGCCTCACTCCCGGCGATCAACTCACTACTGGAGGCCATCGGCGACACCCCGGCCCGAGTCTGGCTGGAATGGCAGTACGAATCCGATCAGACCCTGCCGGTCCGCAATAAACCACACCACCAGATCACCTGGCTGCAGCGCATCGACGACGGACACCTCTTACGCGAACAGTCTCAGAACATCGACTGCCCCGCCGATGCCTACGCCTGGGTGGCCTGCGACGGCCACACCACCCGCTCGATCGTCAAGACACTCAAGCACACCCACAACCTGCCGAAGACCGCCATCAAGTCACAGGCTTACTGGAAATAGCGAACCTGCGATCAGTCGACGACCACAGCGACAGCGCTACGATCGCCACACGGTTCGACCGACACCGCGCGGTGGTCGCGCGGTGTCGGTCGCTCACCATCCCGGATCGGCTGCGCGGTTTCTGACCGGCGATAACGGCAACTCCACTGCCGACTACAGTCGACCGCGATGAGAAGACGGCAACAACCGCCGTTGCCGAAACGGCACGGCTTGGACCCGGCCCGGCTGCGGCTACCGGAGCAGGGCGATTGGGCGACCATCCGTGACCACCTGATAGAGCGGCTACCCCGGGTACCGAGCGCACGCATCGACGAACTACTGCGCACGGGCGGCATCGTCGATCTACACGGGCCGATCGGCCTCGACGCACCCTATGTCCCCGGCGGCGCGGTCTGGTTCCATCGCGATCTACCCGAAGAGACAGTGGTGCCGTTCGATATCCCCATCGTGCACCGCGACGACGATCTCCTGGTCGTGGACAAACCACACTTCCTGGCCACCATCCCGCGCGGCAAACACATTCTGCAGACCGCGCTGGTGCGCCTGCGCCAGGAACTCGACCTGCCCGACCTGATCCCGGCACACCGGCTGGACCGCGGCACAGCTGGCCTGGTCCTGTTCGTGATCAATCCGGCCCGGCGAGGCGCCTATCAGACCATGTTCCACAAGCGCACCGTGCGCAAAGAGTACGAAGCGATCGCCCGATTCGATCCCGACCTTCCCCTGCCCCGCATCGTGCGCAGCCGGATCATCAAGGAAAAGCATGTGCTCGCCGCCCAGGAGGTTCCGGGCGAACCCAATGCGGAAACCCGGATCGAACTACTCGAGCACCGCGACGGACTCGGCCGCTATCGACTACACCCACATACCGGCCGCACCCATCAGCTACGACTGCATATGAACAGCCTCGGCATCCCGATCCTCGGTGACGATTTCTATCCCACACTCACCGACAAACCCGTCGACGACTTCCGCAGACCACTACAGCTACTGGCCGCCTCGCTGGAGTTCACCGACCCGGTCACCAGGGAGCCCCGCCGATTCGATACCACCCGCACACTGCAGGCGTGGACAGATCCACAGGGGTGGGCACGCTGATCCGGTATACCGGATCAGCGTGCGATGCCGGAGACTACGGCAGATACGAGGCGGTCACAGCCTGCACTTTCGAGCCGTCCACATCAGCGAGCTTGATCCCGACAACAGTCCTGGCCGCATCGGAGGTCTGTACCCGCAGCGGCAGATCCGCGGAATCGAGTGCGTCGACGATGGCCCGGGCGGCGGATTCCGAGGTCTGCGCGGCAGCGAAGACATTGTCTACGCGCTCGAGGTAGGCGGTCAGCGCGGGGGCGTAGATACCTGTCGTGTCCACATCCAGGGCCTCGGCGCCTGCGTTGTTGATGAATTCGCTGGCAACGGCAGCCGGTTCGATCACGCTCACGGTAACCCCGGCCCCCTTCGCCACCGGGGCCAGCGACTCCATGAATCCCTCGACAGCGAACTTGGCTGCGCAATAGGCCTCGTTGAATGGCTGTGCGACCACACCGCCCACACTGGTGACGCTCAGCACCCGCCCCTTCGTAGCGCGCAGATGCGGCAGCGCGGCCTTGGTCACCTCGATGACTCCGAAGAAGTTCACCTCCATGACGGCGCGGATATCGGCGATGTCCTCCAGTTCGAGAGTGCCGACATGACCTGCGCCCGCATTGTTGATCACGGCATCGAGGCGGCCGTAGTCGGCGATCACACCGGACACACACTGCCGCACGGCAGCCTGATCGGTGACGTCAAGCGGGCGGATATCGATGCGATCGGCCACACCGGCCTTATCAGCGAGCTCGATAAGCACCGTCGAGCGGGCGGTCTGCCGCATCGTGGCAACGACCTGCCAGCCGGACTCGGCCGCGAGTACCGCCGTATGCAGTCCCATACCGCTCGAGGTGCCTGTAATCAGGACGGTTTTCCGGTCGGTAGCCGCGCTCATACGATTCTTCCCTCTCAAATAATTATTATTGATAATGATGATGTTACATCATCATATGTCGGCATAGCTAAAGTGGAACGCATGTCGAACGAGCGAGAGCGGCGCGATCAGGCAACCGAGATCATCGGACTGTTCGCGGCGATCAACCGCCGCTACGCCCAGGAGGCGGAAGCCGCGGCGAGCGCACACGGGCTCACGCTCATGCAGGCCAAGGCACTGCTCGCAGCGCAAGAGCCGATCGTGACCCGGCGCATCGCCGACCAATTGCACGCCGAGCCGTCGAATATCACCGCGATCATCGACAAACTGCAGGAACGCGGTTTGGTCGAACGCCGCCTGGATCCCGACGACCGGCGGGTTCGCCTGATCGCGGCAACCGAGGAAGGCAAGCGCGTCGGCGCGGATCTGCGCGCGCGCATGCCATTCGCAGGCCAACCGCTGCGACGACTGGACGACAACCAGCGCGCACAGCTGCGCGATCTGCTCGCGGCCATGCTGGCGGAGTGAACGACAGACAAGACGAGCAAATACCCAGGAACCACCCCCGTCCCGGACGTCGCGGACGCAGAGCGATCCACCTGAAACCACCGGTAACGAACAACTCAAGCAACAGGCCGCCGATAGCCATCGAGATCGCGGATCGGCGGCGCGAACCGACCGGACTCACCGACGGCAATGGACAGATCTACCCGGTTGAACCCTGTGCCCGACCAGTGCCGCGACGCAGCGGCCGGAACAGGGATTACCGCGGATAAGCTTCGGCCAGACCCTGCACCTTCGATCCATCGAGGTCACTCAGCTTGATCGCCACCATCTTCCTGGCGGCATCGGAAGTCTGCACCCGGAACGGGAGATCGACAGCGTCGAGCGCGTCGACGACCGCCTGCGCGGCGGACTCGGAGGTCTGCGCACCCGAATCGACATAGGCATTCCTGGCGTACTCGAGATACGCAGACAGCCCCGGAGCATAAGGACCGGCACTGTCCACAGTCAGCTTCTCGGAATCGACATTGTCGACGAATTGGCTGGTGACAGCCGCCGGCTCGAGCACGCTCACCGTGACACCGAGACTCTTCACCGCCGGAGCAAGCGACTCCATGAACCCCTCCACGGCGAACTTCGCGGCACAGTAGGCCTCGTTGTAGGGATGCCCGACCACACCGCCGACGCTGGTGACAGTCAGCACCCGGCCGCGTGCGGCGCGTACATGCGGTAACGCAGCCCGGGTTACTTCGAGTACGCCGAAGAAATTCACCTCCATGACAGCGCGGATATCGGCGATAGTCTCCATCTCCAGAGTGCCGAGATGACCGGCACCCGCATTGTTGATCACGGCGTCGAGACGACCATGGTCGGCGAGCACACCGGACAAACAAGCTTGAACCGAAGCCGGATCGGTGACATCCAATGGCCTGATATCAATGCGATCGGCTACACCGTTTTGGTTCGCGAGTTCATCCAGCGCTGTCGAGCGGGCGGTCTGCCGCATCGTGGCGACGACCTGCCAGCCCGACTCGGCCGCGAGCACCGCGGCGTGCAGGCCGATACCACTCGAGGTGCCTGTGATCAGGACGGTCTTCCGGTCGGTAATCGCGCTCATCGGATTCTCCTCCATCTAATAGTTATACTCAATAATGATGCTTAGTAATAATCATGCATCGATATAACTGAAACCGCGCACATGTCGAACGAGTGAGAGCGGCGCGACCCGATAACCGAGAGCCTGCCACTGCGGTGGCTGAACAACACACAACGCACAGTCGCGCGATCCGGCCTCAGCCATGCTGGGCAAGTGAATGACGAACCGAACAAAGCCACCGGTCAGAATCCACGGCACCACCCCACCCCGCACAGCACGGGCGCGGAGCGATCTACACGCAGTGGCCGGTAACGATCACGAATAGCACCAGCGTACGCCCGAGATAGCCACAAGATCGCTGGTTCGACGGCACGCCCCACGGAACTCGCCGACCGCGAAAGCGCAGCACCCGCCCAGCCAGCGGAATCAGGTATATAGCCAGACCCGACCCCGATACGTAGACTGGCCTAGATGCCCGAGTACGATCGAACAGCAACACTCCAGCCACGTCATCGAGTGCACGCCTATATCGATGTCGCCGTGGTGATCGTTGTCTTGGCAGGCACGAATCTCATCGCGCACTTCACCACGGCCTGGGCGAGCATTGTGGCGGTGCCGGTCGCGGCAGGCGTGCTTCTCACCCTCATGCGCAGGCGGGGCCTCGGTTGGTCGGAACTGGGCTTGGCGCCCCGGCACTGGCGGCGCGGCTTGCGCTATGCGCTCGGTGCGGTGGCACTGGTCCTCACAGTCGTCGCCATCAGTGCGATACTGCCCGTCACCCGCCCCTTCTTTCTGGCCGATCACTACGCCACCATCTCCGGCGCATTGATCGCCTCGATGATCGTCATCCCGCTGCAGACCGCGATACCCGAGGAACTTGCTTTCCGTGGCGTGCTGCACGGCACGCTCCACCGCGCATACGGCGCACGCGGTGTCTTCGCCGCGGGCTCGATGCTGTTCGGACTCTGGCACATCGCCTCTTCGCTCGGCCTCACTGCCGGCAACCGCGGACTGACCGGATTCCTCGGCGGCGGCGTCACCGGGCAGATCGCCGGGATCCTGCTCGCCGTCACTGCGACAGCCGCGGCGGGCGCGGTATTCACCTGGCTGCGCCACCACACCGGCAGCCTGCTCGCTCCGATCGCCCTGCACTGGTCGGTCAACGGCGCAGGAGCCTTGGCAGCCGCGCTCGTCTGGCATGCCACCGTGACCTGACGGGCGTTCCCGAGAGCGGGCGACGGCGACGACCCCGCGGCACGGCTTCTGTCGATAGGCACACGCCGCAACAGCATGCCTCAGCGGGGGCGAGCCGGCTCAGTGCTGGAGCCAGTCTTGTTCTTCGCCGGGTTCCGGCATGATCCGACCGCCTTCCATGACCCAACTGGCGGGGACTCCCATGAGGGTGACTTCCACGGCAGCCGGTGGCACACCGGCCGCATGCGCGATCCGGGTCCGTAGTTCGCGCTCGAGACGCGCCAGCAAGGCGGCGTCGCGGTTGCCGCCTTCGCGCACGCTGCCGATCATCGACAGTTCGACTCCGGAGCGAAGCGGGTAGCCCTGCGGAAAAACCACATTGACGAAGGCCGGCGGCGCCTCGGTGATTTCACAATGGGTGTCGAGAACGACTTGGGCGACCGCGGTGCGCAGACGGGGTGACAGCTCGCGGCGAGTAGCGATGTTGTAGAGAGGCATATCAGCTCGTTCGGTAGTTGACGGGGAGGGACAGATAGCCATGACGAACCCGTGACCAAGCAAGACGTGCGGCGGTCCGCACCAAGAACAGCGGCCGCGCGATCGGACGGACACGCGCCGCATTGAGGCGTTGATAGCGGACGAAGCTCGAACTGTCGCACACAGCGAGCATCAGCTGATCCGAACGTGTCCCGGTCGCCGTGGACCACGCCTCGCTCATCGCGAGCAAGACCCGCTCACGCCGAGCGGCGTCGAGCCCATCGTCGACCTCGGCCATCAGCCACGACATCGACGACGGCCGCGATTCGGTGAATCCCTGCCCCGCGGGCACTTCCATCCACACCACCAGTGGCCGGTCGGCGGAATCGAGCGCGTGCCGATAAGCCCCGACCAGCGCGTGTTCGATCGCCCGGAACCGCGATCGATCCGTCTGGCCCTGCTGGACCATACACAGTATTCGGCTCATTCCCACTCCTCACCGGCGCCGATCACCAGAACAGATCGCGATGCCATCAGACCATCTTGTTATAAGCGAATTCAATAGTCGGAACTCTAGCTACCCCCGATTACTATTGCAAGTAGTTTCAGTAAGATGATTCGCTGTGACCACGCAACGCCCGCGCCGCCGGATGGTCGTCGACGAACGCTACGACCAACTGCTCTCGGTCGCGACCGAGATCTTCGCCCACCACCCTTACGAACAGGCGCAGATGGAGTTGATCGCCGAACGTGCTTGTGCCTCGACCAGCCTGATCTACCACTACTTCCCCAATAAGCGAGCACTGTTCGCCGCAGTCGTCGACCGGGCGATCGAGGAGCTGGGCCGCATGACCGAACCGCCTGACGACTTGCCGCCACTGGACCGATGCCGCGCCGGCGTCGACGGCTACATCGACTATGTGCTGGCCTATGAGCACGCCTACCGCGCGATGCACCGCGGACGTGACAGCGGCGATGCCAGGGTCACCGCCGCTATCCAACGCAACAACCGCCGACAGATCGAGCGCGTCACCTCGGTCCTGTCTCCAGGGCAACCGGCCCAACCGGCCCTGGAGACAGCCATACGGGGGTGGAACGCTTTCATCATCGCCACCTGCCTGGACTGGCTCGACAACCGGCAACTCACCCGCGTCGAATTGCGCGAACTGATCATGCACGCCTTCATCGGCGCCCTACGCGGCGCCCTGTCGGGAGCCGCGCAGCCCGTAGCCGACAGCGATCTCACCGCGCTGATACCCGGTAGCTGACGACAACCGAGCTGAGCATTCCGGGGATCACGGCGCAGTTCGGCGTTACCTATCGACATCGCGAAGATCCCTGGCGACCCGAGCGGCCGCACCACCATGTCACCACCGACCGTATTGACCACGGGCAGAGGTCGGTTTAGTCTCACACCGATCACACATACGTTCGAGCATTCATGTCTCCACCACCCGACATGGCACCTGCTCCTGGGAAGGCTCGCGATGCCCGATGTGTCGAACAGCAACGCGGTGACCGCGAACACCGAGATCGCGGCGCTGGCACAGCAAGTCGAGACCGCACGCGGCAAACTGCCTTTGCAGCTCGACCCGGCACTGCTGGAAGTCCTGTCCGAACGCGAAATCGCCGCGGAGCGCGAACTCGCGGAATGGATTCGCGCACAACGTCGCGCCCAACGTCGCCGGGAGATCGAAGCGGAACTGGCTGCCGAGAAACGGGACCGTAAGTCGGCGGCAGCGCTGCGACGGCGAGACGAGGCCGATGCCCGCTGGCATCGCCGCGCGGTGGCGGCGCGGCGACGGGTCTCCAGTGCGGACGCACGCCTGGCGCAGCTCTACCGTCGGGCCGAATGGTCCTCGCGTGCCTTGATCGCCGTCGTCGTGCTCGGTATGGCCTGGGCCGGCGTCAATGTGCAGCGTAATCTGGTGCCCAGCGGTGATATGTCCGACCCGCTGTACTGGTTGAGCTACGGCATCGAAGCGATGATCTCGATCCCGATCATCACCATCATGATCGTGGCGACGACCGCCGCGCGCTGGGGTCGGGAGTTGCCGCGCGGCAAGGTGATCTTCTTCGAGGTGGCGCTGCTCGGCACGACCGTCGCGCTCAATACCGGGCCGCATCTGGCTACGGGCCAGTTCGGCCGCGCCGCCGAGTACGCCATCGCTCCGGTGATGGTGGGTGTTGTGATCTGGTTGCACGCCTGGGTTTCCGCGCGCTACGCGATGTTGATCGACAGTGCCCCCATGACTCACCTCGGCTCGGGGAGCAGTCCGATCGAGCCGACACCCACCCCGAAAATGCCTGATAGCAGGTACGATCCCCAGCTAGACGCTGATACTCCGGCGCACAGCACCGGTCGCGGCGTCGAAACCCGCGCCAATGGCCACACACACGACCTTCCTGCCGCTGTGGGCGCTGTTCCGCTCTCTGCCGATGGCCACCCTGGCCTGGCGACTTCCGCCCTCGACGACACCTTCACCCTGCCCAACGGCAAGCACACTGCTGCTCCGATGACCGATGGTCACACCTGGTCGCCCAGTCCGCACGGAAATGCCGCTGCCAGCCCGGGCTCGGACAGCCGGCGCACACCCCCGCCCCCTGACCGTATTCGCGATACCTCTGCCGAAGGCCGAACCATCCCGGCGCCCGAGCGCCCCCCAGCACCACACTCCTCACCCCATACCAAGAGCGAACCGACCGGATCCCCGGACGAGTCCACGCCCACCCCGCGCCAGAGCCCGACCCATGATCCGCACGCCGAATCCGCGACAGGCGAAGGGGCCACCACAGCCACAATGAACAGTGCTGTACCTGCCCACCCGGCACAGCGGGTCCAAGACCCCGAACCGAGCGGACCTCCGCGCGACCGCGCGCAGCACGGATCCAGCACCATCCGGAACGGCTACGCGGAAAACGCCGAACCGCCACCCGTACCGGCCGCGGCAACCGCCGACCTCGATACTCAGGCCGATCCGAACGCTAGTGCGCCGCGCTCGGCGAAACTCGGAAAAGCCCGGCCTGCCGAGCGGAAGGAGCGCTCCACCGACACCGAGAGCACACAACTCGCCCTCGATGAAGCCCTCGAACCACCACATCCACAACTACGCGCCGAGCCGACACCGCTGCGCGATACGGACGCCACCGAATCACCCACCAAGATCGACAACGCCGAATCACGCGCCGAGACCGACGACAGCGATGCCGACGACACCGACGAAGCCGATACCGTCGACGACGAAATCGCCGCGATCGCAAGGGCTATCACCGATCGACGCCTGTCGAATCTGCCGATCGTAGAGGTCAGAGAGATTCTCACCCTGGCCGACCAAGGGCGCACATCCCAGGCCATAGCCAATGAACTCGGAATTCCCCGCGCCGCGGTCACCCGCGTCGTGGACTCGGCGATCAAAGTCCATCGCCCTTACGCTATTACCGGTTGATCCAGTAGTTCACCGGCACCTCAGCGCTTCAGTCACCGCCACCACCGCCCCCGCCACCACCGCAACTGCTCCCGCTGCTGTCGTCACTGAAGCCACCGGTGGAATCACTGCCGCTGTCCCCCGCACTCCAATCACGACGACGCTCTGGCTGTTCGTCGTCCCACTCGAGGAGACTGATCAGGAAGATTGCACAGAGCAGAACCAGCACCGCGCACACTATCAATCCCAGCACCGACCACTTACCCCCTGGCCTCGCGTTCTTTCTGGAGCTGTACCCGAAAAACATTGCGTACTCGACAATTCAGCGTACAGAGCGGCGGAATCCCTGAAAAGATCTGCGGTGATCACGACGAAGGCCCGCTTCCCAACCGGGAAGCGGGCCTTGTGATTTCCGCTGAGAGGGCTCTTACTTGGCCTTCTCCAGGACCTCGACCAACCGCCAGCGCTTGGTGGCCGACAGCGGACGGGTTTCCATCAGCTGAACGCGGTCACCGATACCGGCGATCTCGTTCTCGTCGTGCGCCTTCACCTTGGAGGTGGTGCGAATGATCTTGCCGTAGAGCGGATGCCGGTTACGGTCTTCCAGCTCGACGACGATCGTCTTGTTCATCTTGTCGGAGACAACGTAACCGACACGCACCTTGCGGCTGCCGCGCTGCCCTTCTGCTTTGTCGCTCATGCGGCATCTCCCTTGCCAGCGGGTCCGGTGGCCAGACCGAGCTCACGCTCACGCATGACCGTGTAGATACGCGCGATCTCGTGACGGACAACGCGCAGACGACGGTTGTTGTCCAGCTGCCCCGTCGCCATCTGGAAGCGCAGGTTGAACAGCTCTTCCTTGGAGTCGCGCAGCTTGGCCACCAACTCCTCTTCGGTGAGCTCGCGGAGCTCTGCGGCCGGTGTTCCGGTAGCCATCAGAACTGCTCCTCCCTGGTCACGATCCTGCACTTCATCGGGAGCTTGTGCATCGCGCGGCGCAGGGCCTCACGAGCGGTCTCCTCATTCGGGTAGCTCATCTCGAACATCACCCGGCCGGGCTTGACGTTCGCGACCCACCACTCCGGCGAACCCTTACCCGAACCCATGCGGGTCTCGGCGGGCTTCTTGGTCAACGGGCGATCCGGGTAGATGTTGATCCAGATCTTGCCACCACGGCGGATATGGCGAGTCATCGCGATACGCGCCGACTCGATCTGCCGGTTGGTGACGTAGGCCGGCTCCAGTGCCTGGATGCCGTACTCACCGAACGCCACCGAGGTGCCGCCCTTGGACATGCCGGACCGGCTCGGGTGATGCTGCTTGCGGTGCTTCACCTTACGAGGCATCAGCATGCGTCAGCCCTCCTGTTTCTCTGCCGGAGCATCGGCCACCGCAGTCGCGGCACGCCCGGCCTCGGTGCTGGTCGCCGTGGTGCCGGTGGAACCGGAACGACGCGGGCGGCTCGGCCGCTCCCGGCGCGGACGCTCGGGTGCGGCGGCAGCGGCGGTCAGCTCACGCTTACCACCGACGATGTCGCCCTTGTAGATCCAGACCTTCACGCCGATGCGACCGAAGGTGGTCTTGGCCTCGTAGAGGCCGTAGTCGATATCGGCGCGCAGCGTGTGCAGCGGCACCCGACCCTCACGGTAGAACTCCGAACGCGACATCTCGGCGCCACCGAGGCGGCCCGAGCACTGCACCCGGATGCCCTTGACGTTCGGCGAGCGCATGGCCGACTGAATGGCCTTACGCATCGCGCGGCGGAACGCCACACGGTTGGACAGCTGCTCCGCGACGGCCTGGGCCACGAGCTGCGCATCCGACTCGGGGTTCTTGACCTCGAGGATGTTCAGCTGCACCTGCTTGCCGGTGAGCTTCTCCAGCTCGGCGCGGATGCGATCGGCCTCGGCGCCGCGGCGGCCGATCACGATGCCGGGACGCGCGGTGTGGATGTCCACCCGCACACGGTCGCGGGTGCGCTCGATCTCCACCTTGGAGATGCCCGCCCGCTCCATGCCGGTAGCCAGCAGCTTGCGGATCGCGACGTCTTCCTTCACGTAGTCCGCGTACTGCTTATCCGCGTACCAACGCGACTTCCATTCGGTGGTGATACCGAGGCGGAAGCCGTGGGGATTGATCTTCTGTCCCATTTACTTTGCCCCTCCCTTCCGGCGGTTACGAGTCGCTCCACCGGCGGTGGGGATGCTCTCGACCTCGATGGTGATGTGGCTGGTGCGCTTGCGGATGCGGAACGCCCGGCCTTGGGCGCGCGGCTGGAACCGCTTCATGGTCGCGCCCTCGTCCACGTAGGCCGTCGAGATGACCAACGTGGCCGGGTTGAGGCCGAGGTTGTTCTCGGCGTTGGCCGCGGCACTGGCGACAACCTTGGCCACCGGCTCGCTCGCGGCCTGCGGCGCGAACTTCAGCAGGGCCAGGGCATCCTCGACCCGCTTGCCGCGGACCATGTCCACGACACGGCGTGCCTTCATCGGGGTGACGCGAACGTGCTTGGCGGTCGCGCGCGCGGTCGGGTTCTGAGTCTCAGTCGTCGTCATCGCCGCTTGCTCTTCCGGTCTTCCTTGACGTGGCTCTTGAACGTCCTGGTCTGCGCGAACTCGCCGAGCTTATGCCCGACCATGGACTCCGAGACGAACACCGGTACATGCTTGCGGCCGTCGTGCACCGCGAACGTGTGGCCGATGAAATCGGGGATGATGGTCGAACGACGCGACCAGGTCTTGATGACCTGCTTGGTGTTCTTCTCGTTCTGCGCGTCCACCTTCTTGAGGAGGTGATCGTCGACGAACGGGCCCTTCTTGAGGCTGCGTGGCATTTCTTACCTCCTCCTTCAGCGCTTCTTGCCGGTCTTGCGACGGCGGACGATGAGCTTGTCGCTCGGACGGTTGGGCTTGCGGGTGCGGCCTTCCGGCTGCCCCCACGGCGAGACCGGGTGGCGACCACCGGAGGTCTTGCCCTCACCACCACCATGCGGGTGGTCGACCGGGTTCATGACGACACCACGGACCGTGGGACGGCGGCCCTTCCAGCGCATACGGCCTGCCTTGCCCCAGTTGATGTTCGACTGCTCGGCATTGCCGACCTCGCCGACGGTGGCGCGGCAGCGCACATCGACGCGACGGATCTCACCGGAGGGCATACGCAGCGTGGCGTAGGGGCCTTCCTTACCGAGCAGCTGGATGCTCATCCCCGCGGAACGGGCCAGCTTGGCGCCGCCGCCGGGACGCAGCTCCACCGCGTGGATGGTGGTACCGGTCGGGATATTGCGCAGCGGCAGGTTGTTGCCCGGCTTGATATCGGCCGTCGGGCCGGACTCGATGCGGGTGCCCTGCGCCACGCCCTTGGGAGCGATGATGTAGCGCTTCTCGCCGTCCACGTAGTGCAGCAGCGCGATATTCGCGGTCCGGTTCGGGTCGTACTCGATATGCGCGACCTTGGCCGGGATGCCGTCCTTGTCCAGACGACGGAAGTCGATCAGCCGGTAGGCACGCTTATGGCCGCCACCGCGATGGCGGGTGGTGATCCGGCCGTGGGCGTTGCGGCCGCCGGACTTGCTCAGCGGGCGCAGCAGCGACTTCTCCGGGGTCGACCGGGTGATCTCGGCGAAGTCCGAGACGCTCGCGCCGCGCCGGCCCGGCGTCGTCGGCTTGTACTTACGGATTGCCATGAGTTCTTCTCTGCTTTCTGGAGTCCCAGGCGCTTACGCGACCGGGCCTCCGAAGATCTCGATGGGCTTGCTGTCGGCCGAGATGGTCACGAGCGCGCGCTTGGTGTTCTTGCGCTTGCCGTAACCGAAGCGGGTCCGCTTGCGCTTGCCCTGACGGTTGGCGGTGTTGACGCCGGTCACCTTCACGCCGAAGACCTTCTCCACGGCGATCTTGATCTGCGTCTTGTTCGAGTCCGGGTGCACCAGGAAGGTGTAGGTACCTTCCTCGATCAGTCCGTAGGACTTCTCGGAGATGACCGGCGCCAGCAGAATGTCGCGCGGGTCGGCGATGGTGGTCACTTGCTCTCCTCCTGTGCAGCCTCGGCTGGGCCGTGCACGAACGTGTTGAGCGCCTCCACGCTGAACACCACTTCGTCGCTGTTGAGCACGTCGTAGGTGTTGAGCTGGTCCGGGGCGATCGGGTGCACGTTCTGCAGGTTCGCCACGCTCTTCCACGCGGCGATATCCGCACGGCCGACCACGACAAGGAACTTCTTCCGGTCCGACAGCTCGGCCAGGAAGCTCTTGGCGGTCTTGGTGGACGGAGTCTGGCCGGCCACCAGTTCGCTGATCACGTGGATCCGCTCGTTACGTGCCCGGTCCGACAGGGCGCCACGCAGCGCGGCGACCTTCATCTTCTTGGGCAGGCGCTGGGAGTAATCGCGCGGCTGCGGGCCGTGCACGGTGCCACCACCCGCGAACTGCGGGGCGCGGGTCGAACCCTGACGGGCCCGGCCGGTGCCCTTCTGCCGGTACGGCTTCTTGCCGCCACCCGCCACCTGGCCACGGGTCTTGGTCGAGTGCGTACCCTGGCGGGCCGCGGCCTGCTGGGCCACGACAACCTGGTGCATCAGCGCGATATTGGCGGGCACGTCGAAGATCTCGGCGGGGAGATCGACGGTGCCGTTGGTCTTACCACCGATCTCCTTGACCGGCAGCGTGAGATTCGCGGACGTCTGCTCGGCGTCCGACTTCTTTTTCACTGCGACGCTGGTCATGCGTGCGCACCACCCTTCACGGCGCTCTTGACGATCACGACGCCACCCTTGCGACCCGGGATCGCTCCCTTGATCAGCAGCAGACCGTTCTCGGCATCCACCTTGTGCACCGAAAGGTTCTGCGTGGTGACCCGGTCGTTACCCATCCGGCCCGACATGCGCATGCCCTTGAATACCCGGCCGGGAGTGGCGCAGCCACCGATCGAACCAGGGCGGCGGTGCACCGCCTGCGTACCGTGCGAGGCACCCTGACCACGGAAGCCATGGCGCTTCATGGTGCCCGCGAAGCCCTTGCCCTTGCTGGTGCCGGTGACGTCGACGTAGCTGCCCTCTTCGAACACGTCGGCGTTGAGCTCCTGGCCGATCTCGAAGGTGGACGCGTCCGCGACCCGGATCTCCACGATATGCCGACGCGGGGTGACACCGGCCTTGGCGAACTGACCGGAGACCGGCTTGTTCACCTTGCGCGGGTCGATGGCGCCGAAGGCGAGCTGGACAGCGCTGTAGCCGTCGCGCTCCGCGGTGCGGATCTGGGTAACGACGTTCGGCCCGGCCTTGATGACGGTCACGGGAACGACGCGGTTGTTGTCGTCGAAGACCTGGGTCATGCCGAGCTTGGTGCCCAGGATGCCTGCGGCAGGCCTGTTCTTGTTGTCAGTCATTTCTCGAGTCCCCGTCACTGAATGTTGACGTCGACGCTGGCCGGCAGGTCGATGCGCATGAGCGCATCCACCGTCTTCGGCGTCGGGTCGAGGATGTCGATAAGGCGCTTGTGCGTGCGCATCTCGAAGTGTTCGCGCGAGTCCTTGTACTTGTGCGGCGAACGGATGACGCAGTACACGTTCTTCTCGGTCGGCAACGGCACCGGGCCGACGACGCGTGCCCCGGTGCGGGTCACCGTCTCCACGATCTTGCGCGCCGATGCGTCGATCGCCTCGTGGTCATAGGCCTTGAGCCTGATGCGGATCTTTTGTCCCGCCACGCTAAGTGTCCTTTTCTCCGCTTTCCTTCGTGGTCCGCCGGATCGGCTAGCCGACCCGCTGGACCACCCTCATTTGCACAGCCCGAACACACGAAGACGCCCCAGCCCGAGCGGGTCAAGCCCAGAGGAGGCGGTCTGCGTAAACACGCAGGGCCCTCGCTCGGCCTGGATCCGACACAGTCGAGACCACGACCGGGCATGCCCGATCCTCGCCGCTGTTCATCTGTCATGGTTCTCCGGCACACGCGGTCGGGCGTGTCGCACAACCGCTCATTCCTCGGCCCCGGACCGCTACAGCGCCTCGGGCCGGGAACATCGTCCCGGACGTACCCACGCCAGAAACCCGGCGAGGTACACGATAGGGGTACTGCCCGCCTCGCCCGACCAGCTACTTCCCATAGAAATAGGCACGGCCCGGTTCAAGGCAACCCGAACAGTATGCCCGACACCTCTCGACACTTCAAATCGGCTGCGCATACGCGGTACAACATGTTCCCGCTCCCGCGAAACGCGCCCCGATCTCGAACAGATAGCCGCCGCGAACAGGCTACGCACAGGCCCGCTTCACTGCGAACCCGCCGATCACCACGACCGGAGCATAGTGCGCGACGAATGAACCAACCACACCTTACTCCCGAGTAAGGTGTGAGCATGACGAACGAAACCGTGACCTATCGCAGTTGGCAGAAGCTGCCGGACAACCGGCTGGGCAATACCCTGTTCTCCCTCGCGATGGTCGCTCGGCTGCCCTACGCGGCCACCGTGCTGCCGACCGTGACCAGGCTGGAGCCGGGCCTATGCGAGGTGACCTCGCCGAAATGGCTCGGCGTGCACAATCATCTGGGCACTTTCCACGCCATCGCGGCATGTAACCTGGCCGAGGTCGCCATGGGCATGTTGAGCGAGGCGACCGTGCCGACGACGCATCGCTGGATTCCGAAAGGGATGGCCGTTCAGTACTTGGCCAAAGCCGAGACCGGGCTACACGCCATCGCGAAACTGCCCGAGATACCCGATTTCACAACCATTACCGAAGGTCGCGACATGGTGGTGCCGGTAGCGGTCTACGACAAGCACGGTACCGAGGTCGTGCATGCCGATATCACCACGTGGGTGACTCCTCGATAACTGTGGCAGCCGTCCAGGCCGACAAGGGCGGAATTTCTGCCGACGCGCGGGATCGGGATGGTTGCGCTCGCATCCGCGAAACGGATTGAATGCCCTCATGAGTGTCGGCACGGTCCGAGAAGTCGATGTATGCGTGGTCGGGCTCGGTCCCGCCGGACGGGCACTCGCCCACCGCGCGCTAGCGGCGGGACTGTCGGTGACCGCGATCGATCCCAGGCCCAACCGGCTGTGGCCGCCCACCTTCTCCTGCTGGGTGGACGAGTTGCCGGATTGGCTGCCCGCGGGCGCCATCGCGACCACGATCCCGAAGCCAACGGTGTGGACGACGACCGAACGCCGCATCGACCGGCCCTACTGCGTGCTGTCCAAACCGGGGCTACGCGCGGCGCTCCCACTCGACAACGCCACCGTGGTGGCGAGCCGAGCCACCAGGGTCGGCGCCCATGAGGTGGAACTCGCAGGCGGTGCGGTGCACACCGCGGCAACGGTGTTCGATACGCGCGGCCTGCCGTCCCTCGGACGCCGCAGGGCGGCGAGTGCGCACGGCATCTTCGTCGAGGCGGAGAAAGCCGCTCCGATGGTCGCCGAGGGTGAAGGCCTATTGCTGGATTGGCGTCCGGAGAACGGCGCAGGCCCTGATGAGCCACCGTCATTCCTCTACGCGGTGCCGATCGGCGATGGCACCGTGATCTTCGAAGAGACCAGCCTCGGACTGCGCGGCGGTATGCCGCAGCACGAACTGCGTAAGCGCACACTCAACCGGCTCGCCGCGCACGGCATCCGGCTCACCGGGACCGAACCGAGCGAGGCCGCGCACTATCCACTCGACCAGCCGCCACCACGGAAAGGCCGAGCGCGGGCGATTCCGTTCGGCGCGCGCGGCGGGATGATGCACCCGTGCACCGGCTACAGTGTCGCCGACGCACTGACGCTGGCCGATACCGCGGTCACCGCGCTGCGGCAAGGCCGCGACCCGGTGGCCGAACTGTGGCCGTTACGCGCGCGACTGGTGTACTGGATGCGGATGCGCGGGCTCTACGGTCTCGGCAGGCTCACGACCGAGCAATCCATCGCCATGTTCGACGCCTTCTTCAGCGCCACCCCACGCGGTCAGCGCGCATTACTGTCCGCGCACGACGATTACACCGCTCTCGGCGCCGTTCTTGTCGATACTGTCGCCCATACCTGGCCGTTTCGCTGGCGCTACGACCTGGTCGGCTGGACCAATCGCAACCGCTGGCTGGACTACGACTTCGACAAGGCGCCGATCGCGGCGGCACGCCCGTAGCTACCCGGGAGTCCGTCACGCACCAGTTTCCGCGGCCCGGCGATAGCCGCGGATCGCCGGGTAAGCGCAGACGGCCACGATCCCCAGGCTCCACACCAGAGTTTTCAACATCGGCTCAGCGACAGGGCCACCGTAGGACAACCCGCGTATGGCATCGATGGCGCAGCTCATCGGCTGGTTTTCGATTGTTGCCCGCAGCCACGACGGATAGGCGAACGCGGGAACGAAACCGGTGTTGAAGAACATGAGCAAGGTATTGATCACACCGATGACGTTCACGAGCATAACGCCCTCGGTGATAGTGGCCAGCGCCGTGACGAGGATGGCGAAAGCGAGCCCGAACAGCACCGGGATACCGATCAGCGCGATGGCGGCGACCGGTCCCTGCTGGAATCGGAAACCGAGAAGCATCCCGACACCGATCACGCACAGGGTCGTGATCAGCACCCGCACCCCTTCGGCCAGCAGGCGTCCGGTGAGTCCCGCCGCCCGGTGGATGGGCATGGTCCAGAATCGGCCGAGCAGACCGGCCGCCTTCTCGACCTTGAACCCGAGCGCGCTCACCACGGCACCGGACATCGCCGCCACCAGGGTCAGCAACGCTACCTGCCCGTAGATGCTCGGCTGCCCGGTGAAAGCCGTAATCGAATCCCCGAGCACGATGCGGAACATCAGCAGGGTGAGCGCCGGATACACCAACGTCTGGATGGTTGTCGCCGGATCCCGCGCCCACACCAGCAGCAGCCGTTTGCATTGGAGCAGACTGTGTACCGCCCAGTTGCGGAGGGTCGCCTCCCGGCGCATCACCACTTCGGGCAGCGCCGAGGGACCGATCCGCTCCGCCGCGTCTACCGCGGGCGCCGTGGTCGCTTGCACAGAACTCATGACCGCCTCACGCTCGCCCAGATCGCCAACGGAATGAATGCCGCGGCCAGCCCGATCAACCACACCAGAGGTACCCACAGCACCTGCCAGGTCACCCCGTCGGCCGCCATATCGCGCAGGGCGAAGGAAAACTGGGAAATCGGCTGATTACGTACGAACGGCCGAATCCACTCCGGAAAACTGCGCTCCGGCACGAATCCGCAGGAGAGCATGCCGAAGATCAACGTCGGCAGGGTCAGTGCCTGACTCAGCGATTCCGGGCTCTTGGTCAGATTGCCGAGCGCATCGGCGCCGATCGCGAGCAATGTGCCGACGGCAAGGGAAAAGCCGCAGAACAGCACGGCTTGGCCGAGGCCTGCCTCGAACCGGAATCCGATGAGGTGCCCGAAGAGCACGGCCGCGGTGAGCGAGGTGACCGACCGCACCAGACCGGCACAGATGCGCGCGCCGAAGGGCACAAGCGGGCCGATCGGCATGGTCTGCAGCCGAGTACTCAACCCGGTCAGCGCCTCGAACGCCGCCAGCTGCGCGTTCGACATCATCGTGAAGGCCATGGTCTGCAGCACGATGATCGGCATGACGTACTGGGCATAGTCGACGCCCTGGAAGTTCATCACGTAGCGCAGCGGCAGATAGAAGCCGAGGGTGAACACCAATGGGGTGACCATCGCGACGATCAGCTCGCCCTTGGTCGCCATGGTGTGCACGATCCGGCCGGTCAGCGCGCGCCACTGCGCGAACGACGACAGCCGCGCCGTCGGCAGTTCATCGAACAACGTCGCCGGACCTGCCGATACGCGCTCCGAGGCAGTCGTAGCGGTCACGCGTGGCCGCCCGAGTGACCGGTGAGCGACATGAACACGTCGTCGAGCGACGGCCGGCGCAGTGCGATATCGGCCAAGTCGACGCCCGCGCTGTCCAGTCTGCGCAACGCTTCGGTCAGCGTCGCCGCGCCTTCCGGCGCTGGGATGGACAGCCGGTCGCCGCCGTTGAGCTCGGCCAGCACAGCGGGCGGCACCAGATCGCCGAGCGCGGACGCGGCGGCGCGCAGTCTGGTGGGATCCAGCGGGACCACTTCGCAGTAGCTGCCGCCGGTCTTCTCCTTGAGTTCGTCGGCCGTGCCCTCCGCGATCACCGTGCCCTTATCGATCACGATGATGTTGTCGCTGAGCACATCGGCTTCCTCGAGGTACTGGGTGGTCAGCAGTACCGTGATGCCCTGGTCCTGCAGCGCGCCGACCAGGTCCCACACCCCCTGACGGCTGCGTGGGTCGAGGCCGGTGGTCGGCTCGTCCAGGAACACCACCTCCGGTCGCACCACCAGACCGCAGGCGATATCGACGCGACGGCGCATCCCACCCGAGTAGTGGCGCACCGAACGACGACCCGCGCTCGCCAGATCGAATTCCTCCAGCAACGTATCGGCTCGCTTACGGGCCGCGGCTTTGCCCAAGCCCATCAGCCTGCCGAACAACTCCAGGTTCTCCCGGCCGGAGAGGTTCTCGTCCAGTGCCGCGTACTGCCCGGTCATCATGATCGATCGACGTACGCCCGCCGGGTCCTTGCGCACGTCGTGCCCGGCGACGACCGCGGTACCCGAGTCAGGGCGCAACAATGTGGAGAGGATTTTCACCGTGGTCGTCTTGCCCGCGCCATTGGGGCCGAGGATACCGAGGACACGGGCACGTTCGGCGACGAAGCTGACGCCCTGCAGCGCATGCACCTCGCCGAACGATTTGCGGACATCCGTTACTCGGACCGCCGGCTCACCCGCAGGCGAATCTGCTTGATCGGAAATCGGCATCAACTCTCCACTATCGGCCGGTGCGGCGAGGATCTCGCCCGAGCGCGTGTTCGCACTCGGAGGGTTGATCCGTCGCATTCGGCGTGATGTTACCGGCTCGACCGATCGGGCTCGGTCCCACCGAGAAACGGACCCCCTACACAACGGCTGTGTCTTTACTCACATATATTGCTCTCCGCCCGGCACATGCGGGGTCGGCGCTGGTTGGGAGGTCCGAGCCGGACCGGCTCGCTCCGGTCGAGCCTTGTCTGCCCGCTGCACCAGACCATAGCCTGCTATGCGGGGAACATGTTCACTCGTCCGTGCACGCGTACCGTCAGACGGTTCGCATGCCGGTGCCGACACTGCGAGAGGTGATCATGGCCGAACCCACGCAGCCACCGTTGATAACGCATCGGGGAGGAACGAGCCGGACCGATGTGCTGACGTCCTACGACCCACGCACCGGCGAGGTTGTCGGCAAGTACCCTGTGCTGAACTCCAGCGATCTGAAACAGGCCGTTCGCACTGCTCGCACCGCCGGGAAATGGTGGGCGCACATGAGTTTCGGTACCCGCAAACGTTGGTTGCTCGACTGGAAACGCGATATCGTCCGCCGCTCGGACGAATTGGTCGCCCTGCTGTGCGAAGAAACCGGTAAACCGCAGGCAGACGCGATGATCGAAGTGATGCTCGCGGTGGAGAACCTGGATTGGGCCGCACGCAACGCGGCGCGGGCGCTGGACCGGCGGCGCCTCGGCGCCACCTGGCTCACCCGTAATCAACGCGCCACGGTCGGCTACCTTCCGCTCGGCGTGGTCGGGGTTCTCGGTCCGTGGCACAATCCGGTGTCGACGCCGATGGGCTCGATCGCCTACGCGATGGCAGCAGGCAACGCGGTGGTGTTCAAACCGCATGAGCTGACCACCGGGGTCGGGGTATGGCTGGCCGACAGTTGGTCACGGCTCGCGCCGAGCCAACCGGTGCTGCGAACGGTCACCGGCGGCGCCGAGACTGCCACCGCGCTGTGCCAGATGCAGGTCGACAAGATCGCCTGCGCAGGCTCGGACGCGGATGCCCGCGCGGCGACGACAGCATGTGTACAGACCATGACGCCGATCATCGTCGAGCCCGGCGGCAAGGGCAGCATGGTTGTGCACGTGGACGCGAAGCTGACGGATGCCGCCGAGGCCGCGGTGTTCGGGGCGATGGCCGATGCCGGGCAGATCCCCACCGGGATTCAGCGCGCCTATGTCGCCCAGTCGGTCTACGAGCGCTTTCTGGAATTGGTGGTGGACCATGCCAGCACGCTACGTCCAGGTGCGGACCGTAAGGCCTCCTACGGGCCCATGATCAGGGCATCGCAGGTCGATGTGGTGCGAAAACAGGTACGGGACGCGGTGGCCCGCGGCGGTCGCGTGGCGCTCGGCGGGCTGGACTCGATTCGTGATCCCTACATCGAGCCGATCATCCTGACCGAAGTGCCGGAGGAGAGCATCGCGATCACCGGTGAAGGCATCGGTCCGGTACTCGTGGTGAACAAAGTGGCGAGTATGGATGAGGCCGCCGACCGGATCAATGCGATCGGCACCGATACCGCGGTAGCGGTGTTCACCCGGGATATCCGGGAAATCGAGGCGTTCGCCGAACTCCTGCGGGTCGGAGTGGTGACCATCAACTCCTCCACTGCTTATGTGGGCACCCCCGCCCTGCCGTTCGGTGGGGTCGGCGAGTACGGGCATGGTCATCGCAACGGTGAGCAAGGGCTGCGCGAATTCAGCAGAACCCTGGCCATCACACGCAAGCGCTATCGGACACCGGTGAATCTGTCCACCTTCGATCGCCGCCAGCGACACCTGCGCGCGGCCGGTCGGATCTTCCGGATCCGGCACCGGCTGCGTCTCTGAAGCGGCGGACTCAGCCGAGCAGCACCGCGTTCATCAGCGCGGCGACCCGATCCTGCTGCGCAGGCCTGGAATCGAACCGGATCAGCCTGCCCACGTCGATCACCTGACTGATGGCGGCGTGTACCCGGAAGCGCGCCTCCGCCGGGTCCCCGTCGAGCAGGTTGGCCCACTCCAGCACGTTCTGCCGCTGCAGGGCACGTAACTTGTACTGCTCGGCTTGCGGCAAGTTGCTGAACTCCGCGTAGTAGACAGGCATGATCTCCGGCATGGCGAAACTCAGCTTGGTATAGCGACTCGACAAGCGCTTGGCCGCGTCTTCCCTGCTACTGGCCTCGGTCAATGCCTCGGTGATCGCGATGGCCAGGCGGTCACTTGTGCGATAGAAGGCCGCGGCGAGCAGATCGGCCTTGCTGGAGAAGTACCGGTACACGCTGGAAGCGTTGATGCCGACGGCGGCGCCGATCTCCTCGATACTCGCCTCGTGGTAGCCCTGCCTGCCGAAGATCCGGATCGCTTCGGTGAGCAACTGTTCCCGCTTCGAGGTCACCGGGATGCCGCGTCCGGACGGGCCGTCGACCGGTTCGGCAGGCGCGGCGGGCAACTCGGTGCGCACGATGGCCCAGGCCATCTCGTGCAGCAGCGGAAGCAATCTGGTGCTCGACAGCGCAGTGCGATGCGCCGCGATGCTGGCGATCGCGCTGAGTACCCCCGTGGCCAGCATCGCCACATCCGCCGGTGGCGCATCGGGCCGCAGCAGCGCGATGGGCACGGCGATAGCGTTGTTGATGTCGTCGTAGACCTTCTTGATCCTGGTCCGGTCGGCACGTTCGAGATAACGCCGCTCCCAGCGATAGAGCCCGGCCTCCCTGCGGATCTCGATGGTGTGCTCACCGACCGCGCGGAGCATCATGTCCAAGCGCTGCGTGGGAGCAAGCCTGGGATCATCGGCGTTCTCGGTCACCGTACGCAGATGCCGCGCACCTTCCTCGGCCACCGCGACCAAGAGCGCGTACTTATTGGTGAAATGCCGATACAGCGCGGGACCGGAGATCCCGACCTCCGCGGCGATCTCATCCACACCGACCGGGTAGTACCCGCGTTCGCTGAACGCGCGTGCGGCCGCCCGCATGATCTGGGCTTTACGGTCCTTCGGACGGCGGCGCACCGACGGCACCCCGGCCACACTCGCCTCGCTCCCCTGGCCGGGCCGCGTGGTAGCGAGGTCGACCTCGCTGCGATCCGCGGCCATGCGCCTCTCCGTTCTCCTACAACACCAGTTGACAGTGCCAGACAATGAACTTAAGTTAACCACAATTCGCAAAGTTAACGACTATTCACACTCCTTCATCCACTGCATCCCAGCGTAGGGGCGAGCATGAGCGATACCGATTCCACAGTCCCTGCCACTGCGACAGGAGCAACCACTGGGTTTACCACCGTCCAAGACGGCACAGTACTCCGGATCACGATCACCAAACCGAAGCGCAAGAACGCCATCGACTACGACACTATGGTCGCACTCGGGGATACCTTCCACACGGCAGCCGAGCAGCGCGAGATACGCGCGATCGTCCTGACCGGCGCGGGCGACGATTTCTGCACCGGCGCCGATCTGTCGACTAGTGTGGCCGAGGCGCAGCGCGGCATCACCCCGGATATGACGATGGACGCGGCGAATCGGCTGGTTCGCGCCATTGTCGACGCGCAGGTCCCGGTGATCGCGCGCATCACCGGCGCCGCCGCAGGCATCGGTGTCGGTCTCGCATTGGCCGCCGATCTGGTCTACGCGAGCGAGGACTCCTATCTGCTGCTGGCCTTCATCAATATCGGCTTGATGCCAGATGGCGGTGCGGCAGCACTGGTCGCCGCGGCCGCAGGCCGCCCGCTGGCCGCACGGATGGCACTACTGGGAGAGCGGCTACCCGCCCCGGCCGCCGCGGCCGCAGGCTTGTTCACCGCGGTCGTGCCCGACGACGAACTCGATGCCGTGGTGCAGACCGCGGTCGCGAAAATCGCCACAGGTCCGCGCCGAGCACTCGAGCTCACCAAGAAGGCGTTGAATCAGGCCACCCTGTCCGCGCTCGATACAGCACTCGACGCCGAACGAGCGGGACAGATCGAGTTGCTGCACTCAGCGGATTTCGCCGAGGGAGCCACCGCGATGCTGACCAAACGCAAGCCCGTCTTCACCGACTGATCAGCCCGCCGCCAAGGACCGACCAGCAGGCGACTATGTTGATCTGCTATGACTTACCTGGTTACCGGGGCAACTGGGTTCATCGGTCGGTTCCTCATCCCCGAGCTACTGAAACGCGAGGGTGACATCCATGTACTGGTACGGCCGGGTCATATCTCGGCCGACCGGTTCGCCTGCTGTGCGCAGGAATGGGCGGGCGGCGACCGCGTCCGTCCAGTTCGCGGGGAGCTCGGCTCCCCCTGGCTCGGCATCGACCCGGCCTGGCTGGCCGAGCACCGCGGTACCATCGACCACGTCTTCCATCTGGCGGCCGACTACGACCTGCTCGAACGCGGCGGCGGGACCAGGTACTTGGTCGAGGTCGCCCAGGAGTTGAACGTCGATCTACTGCACCACGTCTCCACCGTGGCGATCGCCGGGTCCAGCGCGGGCCTTTTCACCGAGGATATGTTCGACCGCGGCCAAGCGCTGGCCACACCTATGCAGCGGGCCAAATTCGAAGCCGAGCGGATTGTCAGGGACTCCGCACTGCGCTGGCGTATCTACCGCCCGTCGATCGTGATCGGCCATTCCGGGACCGGCGAAATCGATCGAATCGATGGTCCGTACCACTTCTTCCGGCTGCTGCGGATGAGCGCGCAATTGCCGAGACTACTTCCGGTACTGGTGCCCAAGCTCGGCGAGACCAATATGGTCCCGGTCGATTTCGTCGCTCGCGCTCTCGACCACATCGCGCATAGCCCCGGTACCGATAAAACCACTTACCATCTGGCCGACCCACGCAGGCAGAGCGCGGTCGAGGCACTGAATCTGTTCGCCGACGAGGCCGGAGCACCACATCTGGTCGAGATCATGCCCAAGCGCACCCTCGACATGATGCTGCGTATCCCTGGTGCGAATTGGCTGCTGACCCGGGTCGGCGTCCCGCTGGATGTTCTGGAACACAGTGAATTCAGCTGCTGGTTCGACTGCCGCCATACCGATGCGGCACTCGCGGGCACCGATATCAAGGTGCCACCGCTGGAAGCCTACGCACCACTGATCTGGAAGTACTGGATCGAGAACTGGGTCTGAGTTTATCTCTAGCTGCGTTACCGCTGCCGAGCCGGGCGGCTAGCGCCCGGCCACGGTGGGGTGGATTCGACTCAGAGACCGAGCCCCTGCGCGAGCACCGGCCATGACTGCTCGAATTCGTCACGCCAGTAGCCCCACGAGTGGGTGCCCGAGTCACGGAAGTTGAAGGTCGCCGGGATACCCAGCTCGTTCAGCCTCCTCTGCATATTGTGCGTGCAGTAGTTGGTGCCCGCCTCGATCACACCGCCGATGACGATCTGATTGGCCAGCCCGTAAGGACCGGGGAGGGTATACGGACCATTGAGCGTGTCGTACTGGCCGGGCAGCCCGTTGCCGGTGGAGAGATAGAGTCCGAGACCACGCAGCCCCTCGGCGTTCACGTACGGATCATTGGCGATCCATTCCGGCGAGCCCTCCGGGCCCCACATATTGTCGGTATCGCCACCGCCCCAGGTCTCCACAGTCAGCTTCACGAACTCGGCGCCGACCGGATCACTGGTCTGCGCACAACCGCTGTAAGCCGCGGCGGCCCGGTACAGACCCGGTTTGGCGATCGGCAGCGCGAGCACCGTAGTGCCCGAAGTAGACAAGCCCGCGATGGCGTTCGCCCCATCGGTGCCGAGCGCGCCGTCGACCAACGGGGGCAATTCTTCGGTGAAGAAGGTCTTCCACTTGTTGCGGCCGAGCACCGGATCATCCTTGATCCAGTCGGTGTAATAGCTCCATTTGCCACCAATAGGCTGAATCACATTGACGTTCTTGTCCGAAAGGAATTCCAGTACATCGGTCCGCGCCTGCCATGAGGCTTCGTCCTCACCGCCACCGGCACCGTTGAGCAGGTACAGCGTCGGACGCGGGACAGATGCGTCGGCCGGGCGCTGGACGTCGATGATGACATCCTCGTCCATCGCCGCCGAGTACACATACAAGCGAAGGTTGCGCGAGTCCCGGTACTCGGCCTTGGTGATACGCGAACCATCCGGGGCGGTCGGATCGGCCAGCAGAGTCCTGGAATCCATGACCGGATCCGCGGTCGCGGTGGACGCGCCGAATCCGGTGATTCCCGCGAGCACCGCGGTTGCCGCGATCACCGCAACCGCACGAACACTGCTGCGCCGGGCCTGTCGACGTATCAATTTCGCACCTTCGCTTCGTCTAGAGATCGCTGTGTACTCCCCATACGCCGGGGTGGAGGCTGGACATCACGCCTGACCATACGGCCTGCGGTGCCGGGACGGCAGGAATACCGTTACCACACCGTTGCCCATCATGCCTGAAAGACTCGACCCGCTCATGACCGACCCGGGTCCGGTGTCGCCTGTCTGCCGGATGAGTCGAGCAGCTCACACAACCGTGGACCGATACTCGCCAGCGCTTCCGGTGAGGTCATCTGGTCGTGCACAACGTCGATGGGATAGTCGTCGACCCGGCCGGTGACATACGGTTGCCAGTTGGCTGCCGCGGTGTCATGACCGGATGCGCTGAAGTAATCCACCCGACCATGGAAAACCGCAGGACGATGCTCAGCGATCAGCTCGGCGGAACGCACCGCACTGCGGTAGATACGACGCACCCGCTCCGGAGTAAGTACCGCCATATCCGGTGGAATCGTCGCGTGCAGCGCGGCGAGCGCCTCCTGGCTCAGGTCGTGGATATCACCATCGCTTGGCAATAGGGCGTCCACACCGATACCGAGTTCGGCCAATGCCGCGCGGATCGCCGCGCGGAAGTCCGTGATATCGATGTCCGGGTGGCTGTCCAGCATGGCCAGCAGCTCGATCTCCGCGCCGTCGGCTTGCAGCTCGGTCGCCACCGCATGCGCGAGCACGCCGCCGAGCGACCATCCGAGCAACCGGTAGGGCCCCTGCGGCTGCACCGCGCGGATCTCCCGCACATAGCGATGCGCCATCTCGGCCAGCGAAACCGGCAGGTAATCCTCCTCGGACAATGCGGGCGACTGCAGACCGAAGATCGGCGTGTTCGCGGGCGCGTACCGGGCCAGACCCGCATAGCACCAGGACAATCCATACATCGGGTGCAGACAGAACAGCGGCTCTGCCGCGGTCGTATCATGCGGGACCCGTGTCCGGATCGGCAGCAGCACCCCAAGCGCGGCATTCGACTCCAGGTCGTAGTCGTGCTCGTCGGCCAGCACCGCGAGAATCCGACCCGCCAGCGCCGCGGGGGTGGAATCGGTGAAAAACCATTGCACCCGCACTTCGGCGCCGGTAAGCACCCGCAACCTGCTGACCGCACGCGTCGCGACCAGCGAGTTACCGCCCAGTGCGAAGAAATCGTCGTCCATGCCGATCCGGTACTCGGCACCGAGATCGAGCACCTCCCCGAATACGTCGAGCACGGTCTGTTCCAGCGAGGTGCTCGGCGCGCGATACGGGCGTGCCGCTGGCAGCGGGGCGGGCAACGCCTTGCGATCGAGTTTGCCATTGGCATTCAACGGCAGCTGCTCCAGCACGACCACTGCCGAGGGCACCATGTACGACGGCAGTGCGCTACGCGCATGCGAGAGCAGGTCGGACTCGTCGATATCGGTATCCGGTACAGCGACCACATAGGCGATCAACTGATCCCCCGCGGCGCCACGGTGCACTGCTACCGCGGCATGCCGCACCTGGTGATACCCGCCGAGCACCGTCTCGATTTCACCGAGCTCGACGCGCTGACCACGTAGCTTGACCTGGAAATCACTGCGGCCCAGATAATCCAGCACTCCATCGCGCCAGCGCACGATATCGCCGGTGCGATACAGCCTGGTACCACCCGCGTGAGCGACGAAACGCTCGGCGGTGAGCGCCGCAGCGCCGAGATAGCCCCTTGCCACCTGCACGCCCGCGATGTACAGCTCACCCGCCGCGCCCGGCGGTACCGGCCGCAGATGCCGATCGAGCACAAGGACACCGGTATTGGCCACCGGCACACCGATCGGAATCGACGCCGCGGCAGTATCGCGCACTACCGAGTCGGTCACCACGGTGGCTTCCGCGGGCCCGTACCAGTTGGCCAGCGTGGCGTCAGGAACGGCAGCGGCGAAAGCAGCGGCAACCTCGCCGGACAACGCCTCGCCCGCGGCGAACACCCGCCGCAACGATGGATATTCCGCGTTCGGGTTGACCACAGGATCCAGGAAGGCTTCCAGCATCGAAGGAACGAAATGCACTGTGGTGACGCTGTTTTCGTTGATAACTCGGGACAGGTAAGCCGGATCCCGATGACCGTCGGGCGCCGCGATCACGATAGCGGCCCCGGTGTGCAAGGGCCAGAAAAGTTCCCAAGCGGAGATATCGAAAGTGATCGACGTCTTGTGCAACACCACATCACCACCGTCGTGCGGATACACCGACTGCGCCCAACGGAGCTGGTTGATCATCTGCCGATGGCTGATCAGCACGCCCTTCGGTCGTCCGGTGGAGCCCGAGGTATAGATGACGTAGGCGACAGCATCCGGGTGGACGTAATCCCGCGGCAGGGACTCCTGATCCGAAGGAAGGTGCAAGGTGTCGACCGTGACCACAGGAACACCGGTCGCGGTATCGAACGCGTCGGCAGTGGTGGTCAACACACAGCTGGGCGCGGCGCTGTCCAGCACGTACTCACTGCGTTCAGCCGGATGATCCGGATCGATGGGAACATAACCACCACCGGCACGCAGCACCGCGTAGATCGCGACTACCAACTCCACGCCGCGCCGCATGGCCACGGCGACCAACGTCTCCGGACCCACACCCCGGCGGATCAGCTCGACAGCCAAAGACCTTACGCGGGAGTCGAATTCGGCGTAGCTGAGGACAGTATCGCCGAAGCGAACGGCCTGCGCCTCCGGCGTGCGGGCTACCTGCGCGTCGAACAGCGATAACAATGTCGCGTCCTCGAGCAATTCCGGTGCGTCCGTAGCGTTGCTCGCGGCCAGTTCCGCGCGCTCGTCGTCCAGCAGCGCGTCGACCTCACCGACCCTGGCCTGCGGAGTAGTCACGAAACGACCGATCAACAGCGCGAGCCGCTGCGCGATCGCCTGCGCCTCCGATTCGCTGAACAGATCGCGCAGGTACTTCACCGAGACGCGCAGGTTGCTGTCCAGCATCACGATGACGGTAAGCGGATAGTGGGTGCCGTTGACGCCGTCCAGGCCGATGATGTCCATCCCATCGATGGCGCTTGCTTCCGCCAAGCCCGCGCGATCCACCGGGAACGATTCGAACACCACGAGCGAGTCGAACAGCCCTTCCACCCCGACCGCATCCTGGATATCGCTCAGTCCCAGGTAATGATGGTTCAACAGAGCAGCCTGCTCCGCCTGCAACCGCCGCAGCAATTCGCCGAGGGTGCTGTACGCGTCGAGCCGCACCCGCACCGGGATCGTATTGAGGAACAACCCGACCATCGCCTCGATACCATCCAGATGCGGTGGCCGCCCGGACACAGTAGCGCCGAAGATCACGTCGTCACGGTCGATACTGCGGCCGATCAGCAGCCCCCAAGCAGCCTGAACCACGGTATTCGCCGTAACACCCAGTTCCGCTGCGAAGCGGGTCAACGCCGTGGTTTCCTGCTGGGACAGCTCGAAACCGACCTCGCCGAGACCCATGGAGATCTCGCGGCCAGGGTCGACCGGCGCGATCGGTGTCGGTTCGGTGATACCGGACAGTGCGGTGTGCCACGCTGTGCGCGCCGCATCCGTGTCCTGCGCCACCAACCAAGTCAGGTAGTCGCGATAGGACGGCACCCTCGGCAGCCGGCGAGAGTTACCGCCGAGCACGTATAACGTCAGCAGATCCTTCAGCAACAGCGGCATCGACCAGCCATCGATCAGAATATGGTGACTGGTCACCACAAGGTGATATCTGGTTGCGGCGGAGCGGATCAGCGCGAACCGCAACAGCGGAGCAGTCCGCATATCGAAGTTCTCGGCCAGATCGGCCGCCGCGAGCCGCTCCAGCTCGGCGATCGCATCCGGTCCGAGCTCGCGCAGATCGATCAACCGCCAAGGCACCTCCAGCGCGTCGAGCACGATCTGGACAGGGTTACCTTCGCTGTCGGCGGCGAAGGCTACCCGCAGATTGTCGTACCGATCCAGTACCGCCTGCGCCGCGGTGCGCATCCGGTCCGTGTCCACAACGCCACCGAGCTCGAGCACGAACTGAGTGGTGTAGGCGTCGAACGAGGATTCGGCAAGGAGGGCGTGGAACAACATGCCCGACTGCAGGGGGGTGACCGGCCAGGCATCCGAGAACCCCGGGTAGGTGTGGGCGAAGCGGTCGATATCGGGCTGCTTCAGCCGCACCAGCGAGAAGTCCGATGGCGTGAATCCGCCCGCTTCCGGTCGCAGGCCGTGTTCGGCGAGTCCACCGAGCGCGCGAATCCAATGCTCGGCGAAGGTTTTCGTATCCGCGCTGTGGAAAGCTGCCGTGGCGAAATCGAATCGGGCCAGCAAACCGTCATCGGTGGCATCGACGGTCAGGACGAGCAACAGGTCCTCGGCGGGAAGATCGGTGTGCACCCGGGCCGGACGCAGGTCCCGGTAGCGCAGCGCGAACCGGCCGGATCCGAGCTCGCGCAGTTCGGCAGCGGTCTCGGTGTCGAGGTAGCGCAGCAGACCGTAGCCGATTCCCTGCCCTGGCACCGTCCGGCGCAGTTCCTTGATCTGTTTGATCGCCGCACCTGCCGCGGCACCGCCGAGCAGCGCGTCCTGGATATCGATCCCGTTCAGCTGCAAAGGCAGCGGATACTCCGTGATGAAGCCGCCTACCACGCTCTCAGCATCGGCATGGGTTGCCGCGCGACCATCGGCAGCGAGCCGGACCACCGAACCGATCGCCCGAGGCACGGTTGCCGCCGCGGCGGTCTGCAGGGCCAATGCCAGTGCGGTGAGCAGGATATCGTCCACCCCGGTGTGGTAGGCCTCTGCTGCCGCCGCGACAGCCGCGGTACCTTCCGCCGTAATCGTGAGCGAAACCCGGCTGCGGGCACGTAGATCCAGGTCCTCGGCTCCTGAACCGGATGCACCGGCCTCCAGGGTTTGTCGCCACCATGCCATTTCGGCGACCGTAGCTGGGTCGTGCGCCTTCGCGGACAGGGCGCGTATGAGCACGCCGAGGCCGGATTCCGGGGCAGCGGGCGCGGCATGGCGTGGACGGTTCCAGCGTGCCGTGAGCTGGTCGACAATGACGCGCCAGGAGATGTCGTCGACCACCAGACTGCTGGCCACGATGATGAGCGTCGAGCGAGTATCCGGATCGCCGGTGAGGACGAAGTGGATATTGCGCCCCTGTTCCGGATCCAGCGCGGCCGCAGCCGCCCGCACTACGTCATCGATCGGGAGCGTGGTCTCACCGTGCTGCGGATCCAAGCGGCGGAATGCTTCGCCGGTCCGCTCCGGGGCAGCGGGAATACGCAGTATGGGCGCGCCGTCGTCATCGGATTCCACCCGCACCCACAGCATCGAGTGTTGTTCGAGCACAGCGGCCACCGCACTGCGCACTGTCTCGGTGGAGCAGGTCTCGGGAATATCGAGGGCGATGGCCCGCACCTCGGTGCCTTCGACCAGCATCCGGGCCGCGTCCGGGGTGAGCGGAAGTTCGCCCGCGTCGGCCT
>NZ_JBJZOO010000007.1:0-231622 GCF_047200775.1 Nocardia spongicola
ATGGAATAAGTTACGCGGCGGAAAACACTACGTCAAATCGCCTGGACAACGGCGCGTTTCCGCAGGTCGGACGAATGACATCGGCACGAAAAACCGCTCGAATCACACAAATGTGACTCAAGCCACCGAACAATACTTCCCCGCAGCTGTCGCGGCAGTGTTTCGCAAGCCAGAGCCCGAGGTCCATAAACCGCGTTGTACTGCTGATATACGAGAGCTGAGCTGTTTCGATGGCACTCTGCCTACTACTTATGCGAACAGATCCTTATGCGGACATTCGAGTACCGCTGCGGGAAACCCGATGAATCGCGGTCCCTGATCCACATGTGCTCAGACCGGATCGGATGAATCCGACCTGCCACGTTCGGCGCGCTCCGGCGCCATCAACTCCTCGGCGCGGGCCAGTGCCGCGTTCATCCCCTCGGTCAGATCACTCATCCCGGTGAGGCAGTCCAGTAGTTCGGCCAGTTCGTCGTGCACAGCCCGTAACTCGGCGACCTCCGGGTCCACCGGGTACCACGCCACCGCCTCCCGCCACCAGGGATCACCGGAGAGCCAAGACCACAACACATCCCGGACCAGCACCGCGTCGGAGGTGTACATCTGGAAGGACTCGGTCGGCGACCCCGCCCGATGTTCCAGTTCGTACATACCGTCGGACAGCAACTTGGCCCGGATCTCATGGGCGCCTGCCCGGCTGAGCTCGAGGATCGGGCAGTCCGGGCCGGGCGGTACATCGAGGAAATCGCTGAGCGCGTGCTCGGTCGATCCCGGCAGCGGTGTCCCATCTCCCGCGTGGACGCGCACATCGGTGGGGTCGATGCTCATCGTGTCAGTCTGCCCGAGTGCGACGTTCGAACACCGGAAAGGCGCTGGAGTCGGCGTGCCTCACCACTCGGCGCCGTGGCAGCGATTCAACCGGTGATCAGCGCGGGAGTGAGATCGTCGAGTCCTGAGATCACCCGGGTGGCCAGTGCCAGCGCATTCGGCGCGGGCGGGTACTCCGGCCGCGGCGCGGCGATGACACGCATACCCGCGGCATGGGCCGCGCGTAGCCCATTGCCCGAGTCCTCCACTGCGGCGCAATGGGTGGGCTGTTGCCGGAGGAAAGCCGCGACCGTCAGATAGACATCGGGTGCGGGTTTACCCCGATCCACTTCCTCGGTGGAGAAAGTGACGGTGAAGTACTCGATCAGCCCTGTCCGCCGCAGCACGGTATCGATCAGCGCGCGTGGTGACGAACTGGCCAGGCCGAGCGGCCATTGCTCACTGATCCGCTGTACGGCCTCGACCGCACCGGGCAGCAGCGGAACGGCCTCGGCATAGCGCGCCGCCATCCGCTCGATCACCTCACGCGCGACGATCTCCGGCGGCGCGTCGACACCGAGCTCGGCACTGAGGTACACCGCCCATTCATCGGTACTCATCCCCATCAACCGCTCCTGGGTCTCCGGCAGCCACTGCCCGCCTCGCTCCGCAACATATCCACGCCGCACCTGTTCCCAGATCGGCTCGGAATCGATCAAGACGCCATCCATATCGAAAACGACCGCAGTGATACCCATGTACACAGCGCCTTTCGCCAGCCGACGTGGTCAGATACCGATCACGAGCCGGATCGCACGGCGGGCCGCCCGAATATGCCGGTGCCATTCAGGGCGGCGCGATTCCGGTCGTATCCCAGCCTATGCGGTGCCGTGGCACACGCGAGGACCCGCACCCACCCGACGAGCATCCACCGGGCAACCGATAATTTGTGCCCCATGAAAGAACTGCACGCCGACCCGCTGCCAGACAAAGAGCATCACGAGGGCGGGTTCCGGCCGTTGAGTGAGCTGACCGCTGCCCACGAAGCAGCGAAGAACGTCGATATCGCCCGAGGCGGACCCCACTATGGCCAGTTCATCGAAGAAATACGTGGCCTGATGGACCGGGTACGCCTGGCCAGTCCCTCCGACGAGCTGGCGCTGGAAGCGATCGGCATGCTGAAGGAACTGAACGACAAACTCGACGACGCCGTGGTGGACGAATGGTCGACCCCCAGCTGGACTCGCTTCGACCTGCCCGCTCGCGGCAACATCACGCTGCCACCGTTCCTGATCGACCATATCGACCAGCAGGGCATCGACGCGCGCATCACCTTTCGTACCTTTCATCTCGGTGGTAACAGCGCCGCCCACGGTGGCCAGATCGCGACGGTCTTCGACGATCTGCTCGGCATGGCCGCTGCCGTACATACGGGCTCGGTGACCAGGACCGCTTCACTGACCGTCGACTATCGCTCGGTCACTCCCTTGAACACCGAACTGTCGGTACGGGCGTGGGCCGAGCACAGCGAAGGACGCAAAGTCTATGTCCGCGCCACCCTGCACGACGGCGACCGGCTCTGCGCCGAAGCGCACGGCCTGTTCATCGTCCTCAAACCGGGCCAGCCCTGAGCCCTGCCCGCAGGCTGAACCCGGTCGGTGAACCGGAGCGACCTCCCAGACAGGCCGGATGCTGCCCGCCGGTCACGTACCGGGAACGGCGGGCGGCAGCCGATCACCGTCCCGGAAAATGCGCTTCCCTGTATACGGCGAACCGGGCATCCACCTGCTGAGCGGTCAGGCCGAAATCGTCGAGGGTGTATCGATGCGCCGGGCGCGCGGCTCCCGCGGTGCTCTCCGTGTGCAAAGCGGCCATCGCCGTAGTCGCCTCCTCGGTGAGCGGAAGTTCGAAGTGCCGATAGATCGACTCCACCGTGCCCATCGGGTCGGCGACGAACTCGTCGTAATCGATATCGCAGAACTGCGCCGGGTTGTGTCGCTTGCGATCGGCGAGGAAACGGTCGGCGCCGCGGGCCCACAGATCCAGCTGTGTCGCGCCGATCACCGGCCCGCGGAACTTCTCCGACCAGCCCGCCGAGGCTTGTTCGTTGAGGCTGCACACCGAGGCGATGATGGTCCGCGGATCGCGGTGCATCTGGATGACCAGCGCATCCGGATAGGCCGCTAAGAGGGCGTCCAGCGCGAACAGGTGGCCGGGATTCTTGAGCACCCATCGTTTCCCGGCGTCCTGCAGCCCGATCAACTGGAGATTGCGCCGATATCTGCGATAGACCGGAGTCCAATCCTGGTCGCGCAGCCATTCGGAATAACGGGGCAGGTAGGCCAGGCATTCATAAGACACCGACATGATCGACTGGCGCAGCAGATACCAGCACTCCTCGACCTGATCTGCCGAGATGTGGTGCACACCCATGAACTCCGGATGCTCTATGTGGTGCTTGTCGTAGGCGGCCGCGATGCGCTGATACATCGGGTTGCTCGCCCAGGTCTCCCGTGGCGGGCGGGGTTGCGGCAGCTCGGCCAGCCACATCTCCAGCCCTTGGTGCGCCGGATCCGCGTGCAACAGGCGGTGCACCGCAGTCGTGCCGGAGCGCGGCAGACCGGTCACGAAGATCGGCCGTTCGATCGCCACATCGGCGTATTCCGGAAACTGTCGCCACGCCGCCTCGCTGAGCAGCCGGGCAATCAGCGCACCGCGCAGGAACGCACGGTGCACCTTGTTGCCGAACGGCGTGAGTTCGGCGTCGGCGGCATAGGACTCGAGCAGCACCTCGAGCCCCTCCCGATAGTCGTCGGCGCCGAAGTCGTCCAGCCCGACCACCTTGGTCGCCGAGGCGTGCAGACCATCGATGGTCCCGACGTCGTCCCTGCCGATCACGGTCATCTCCTCAATATATGTGCGGAACACCCGCAGCAGTTCTGGATGGGAGCGCGCTGCGCGATAGTGGTGCGCGCTGCGCGCCTAGTGGTGGTATTCGCCGGCGTTGACGTCCAGGCACGCGCCGGTGATGGCCCGCGCCATAGTGGAAGCGAAGAACACGACCGCATCGGCGATCTCATCGGGTTCGGGCAGTTTGCGCAGGTCGATGGTTTTCGCGGTCTCGGCGTAGACCTCCTCGGCGGTAATCCCCCGCTGTTGGGCGAGGTAGTTGAAGTACCACTTCAGGTTGTCGGCCCAGATGTATCCCGGCGCGACCGAGTTCACCCGGATACCCTTCGGCCCGAGTTCGGTGGCCAGGCTCTGCGCCAAGGCGAGCAGGCCGGCCTTGGCCATCTTGTACGGTCCGAAGGTGCGCCGCGAATGCCGCAGCACCGCCGAGTTGATCATCACCACCGAGCCCTTGGTCTCGGTGAGAGCGGGCACGAAAAGCCTGGTCAGCCGCAGTGCAGCCAGAACATTGGTCTCGAAGCCCGCCCGCACCTGATCCAGGTCGACATCGGCGAGATCCGCGATCGGCGGAATCGCGAAGGCATTGTTCACCAGCGTGTCCACCCGGCCGAATGCGCTGTGCGCGGTCTCGACCAGCTGTGCGGCCGCGGCCTCGTCGTTGATATCGGTTACCGCGACCACGGCTCGTCTGCCGAGCTCGGTGATCTCCTTGGCCACCTCGGTCAACCGTGCTTCGGTCCGCGCGGCGAGCACCAGATCGGCGCCGGCTTTCGCGCTCTGCACGGCGATAGCGCGCCCGAGCCCCGGACCGACCCCGGAGACCACAACTACTTTGTCCCGCAACAACATCAGCCGAGCATCCTCTCCGCGACGGCCACCTGACGCGCCGCGATACGAGCGCACCACTGCTCCGGCGTGACACACGCCAGGTCGTAGAACGGCAGACGCTCGGGCAGCTCGGCGACCGGCACGATGTCTACTGTCGGTCCATCATCGGGCTTCATCTCCCTGGACAGCCGCTGCCAGCGCAGCTGCAGGTATCCCCGCGCGTGTCCGGTGCGTTCGATCCAATTGGTCAGGCCGGGATCGCGCTCGCTGACCACAAGCCGGATCATCCCGTCCGGATCCACCTGCGCCTGGTCGGCGGTGAGGCTGGTCTGATGGTTGATGTAGTCCAGCGACAGGTACCACATGCTGCCGAGCTGAAAGCCTTGATACGGCGCGTCGGATTTCGGCACCGTAATGATCATCGCCTGGCCGTCGTCCAGGTCGTAGTGACCGACGGAGGAGAACTGGGTGCTGAGCCCGCCCGGCGTCTGCCTCGGCTCGGTCATCGTGTTCACCGGAAGGTTCAGATAGAACCATTCGGGAAAGGCGAGGAAGGTCCGCAACCGCGATACCAGCATCTTGCCCGCTACGCCGTACCGCTTGGTCAGTAGGTCCTTGGTCAGCGGGGGTGGTGCGGCGCCGATCTTGTCGACTCGCTGGATGCGAATCGTGCCCGGTTTCTCGGTCGCCCAATCGCTGTAGACCTCGCGGACCACGAGCATCGCCGCATCGGAGCCGAGGTGCACATACCCGGGACGCGCCGCACCGGGGCCGAACCGGAGTTCATAGCGCCCCTGCGCATCGATCTCGAACGCTCGATCGTCGAACGCGGTGAGACTGTCGGGTACGTCCACCGGCGAATAGTCGCCGTTGAGCACCTGGAAGCTCAGATCACGTGTGGTGCCTCGGGTACCTGTCACCACGTACTCCGCGTCCGGCCGCAGGTAGGAGTGGAAATACAAGGTGTCCGGATTGTCCAGTCCCATCTTGGTGTACGGCCCAGTGGACTGCACGAAGAACGGGAAGTCCCGCTCATAGGCCCATGCCATCTGTAATGACGCGCGGATACTGCCTGCCAGATAGTCATAGCCCTCGACGAGGTCCTGCTCGGTGCGGATGTGCGCGGCCGCGGTGATGATCTGCTCGGCAGCGGCGATGGCGTCCGCGAACGGCTGTGTCAGCAAGAGGCACTCTCCGTTGTTCCAAATATGTACCACTCTGGTACATTTCGATAAAGGAAAGATTAGAACGTGTTCTAGGAGTGGTCAATGCCCACGCACAAGGAGACACCGGGGAGTGGAGTCGGCCGCCGGTCCGCGCCCACCGCACGAGTGATTCGGGTCCTGGATTTCTTCGTCGCGCAGCGCGGCAAACGCTTCGGCCTCTCCGAGCTGGCCCGCGAGCTGGATCTGGCCAAACCGACCTGCCTCGGCATCCTCACCGAACTGACCGCGGGCGGATACCTGGTTCGCGATGCCGATCACCGCACCTACGGCCTCGGACCCGCGCTGATCGCGGCAGGCCGGGTCGCGCAGGACGGCTTCGCCATCTCCGCCTTGGCCCGCGAAGAGCTGGAGAAACTCACCGTGCGCTATCGCACGACCTGCACCGCCTCCGCGGTGGTCGGCGAACAGATCATGGTGCTGGAAAGCACCGGGCCCGGCCGGGTCAAGGTGGGCGCGGCCTACCGTTTCGCACCGCCGGTCGGGCTGATGTACGTGCTCTGGGACACCGAAACGGCCTTCGATTCCTGGCTGGCCACGCCGCCCGTGGTGCCGTTACAGCAGGATGAGACGCGCCTGCGCCAAGTCGTCGCCGAATGCCGTGAACGCGGATTCCTGGTGGAGAGCATGACCACCGCCGGGCAGCGGCTCTACGCACTACTTGCCGGAGTCTCCGACCGCGATCTCCCTCCTGAACTGCGCGAACTCGTCGGCGAACTAGTGACGACCCTCGGTGAGCGGGTCTACCTGGGATCGAATCTGCGGCCCCGCAAAGAACACCCGGTAAGCCTGCTGGCCGCACCGACCTACGGCGGCGACGGCAGGCAGAACATGGTGCTCACGATGTATGTCGGCGCCTCGATCACCGGGGCCGAAATCGCCAGGCGCGGCGCCGCACTTGTGGCGGCCGCCGATGCGGTGACCGTGCGCTCCGGCGGTGACAAACCATTGACCAACGCCATGAACGTGTTCTAATTTTTTGGTGTGAGCCAGTACACAAAGTCGACGGCGAGCACCTACGAGCTCCCTCATCTGGACGCGCTCGAGGCCGAGTCGGCACATATATTCCGTGAAGTAGCCGCGACATTCGAACACCCGGTACTGCTGTTCTCCGGCGGCAAGGATTCGGTGGTGATGCTGCACCTGGCGGCCAAGGCTTTCTGGCCCGCCCCGCTACCGTTCCCGGTACTGCATATCGATACCGGACATAACTTCGACGAGGTGATCGCCTACCGCGATGCGACTGTGTCGCGCCTGGGATTACGTCTGGTCGTCGGACGGGTGCAGGACGATATCGATGCGGGGCGCGTAGTAGAGGAGAGCGGACCACGCGCTTCCCGTAATCGGTTGCAAACGGCGACACTGCTGCGCGCGATCCGCGAGGGAGCGTTCGACGCGGTCTTCGGTGGCGCGCGCCGCGATGAGGAGAAGGCCCGCGCCAAGGAGCGGGTGTTCAGCTTCCGTGACGAATACGGTCAATGGGACCCACGCAGACAGCGCCCCGAGCTGTGGCACCTGTACAACGGCAGGCATCGCACCGGCGAGCACATCCGGGTTTTTCCACTGTCGAACTGGACCGAGCTCGATATCTGGAGCTATATCGCCGCCGAGGGCATCGAGCTACCCCCGCTGTATTACGCGCACCGCAGACCCGTGGTGCAACGCGACGGAATGCTGTTGGCACACACCCGTTTCCTCACCCTGCTCGACGGTGAGCATCCCTATACGGCCACCGTGCGCTTCCGGACCGTCGGCGATGCGACCTGCACCGGATGCGTCGAATCCACCGCGGCCACTCCCGCGGAGGTGGTAGCCGAGGTCGCCGCAGCACGGGTCACCGAGCGCGGCGCCACGCGCGCCGACGATCGCATCTCCGAAGCGGGTATGGAAGACCGCAAACGCGAAGGTTATTTCTGATGACAACCACACTATTGCGCCTCGCCACCGCGGGCAGCGTCGACGACGGCAAATCGACTCTCATCGGCCGACTGCTGTTCGACTCCAAAACCCTCTTCACCGACCAGCTCGCCGCGGTGGAACGCACCAGCCGTGAGCGCGGCGACGACTACCCGAACCTGGCCCTGCTGACCGACGGCCTGCGCGCCGAACGCGAACAGGGCATCACCATCGACGTGGCACACCGCTATTTCGCCACACCGAGAAGAAAATTCATCATCGCCGACACCCCGGGCCATGTGCAGTACACCCGCAATATGGTGACCGGCGCCTCGACCGCCGATCTGGCGCTGATCCTGGTGGACGCCCGCAAGGGCGTGGTAGAGCAAACCCGCCGCCACGCCTTCCTCGCCGGCCTTCTCGGCATCCCGCATCTGGTGCTGTGCGTGAACAAAATGGACCTGGTCGACTGGTCACAACAGCGGTTCGAGGAGATCAGGGAGGAGTTCGCGCGATTCGCCGCCAAACTCGACGTCGCCGACCTCACCTTCGTGCCGGTATCGGCGCTGCACGGCGACAATATCGTGCACCGAGGCACCGGTATGCCGTGGTATGAGGGCACTCCCCTGCTACACCATCTCGAAGAAGTGCATATCGCCTCCGACCGCAACCTGATCGATGCGCGTTTCCCGGTGCAGTACGTTACGCGCAAGCACGCTCGAGATTTCCGCGGTTACGCGGGCACCGTCGCGGGCGGGGTGTTCAAACCGGGCGACGAAGTGACCGTGATGCCCTCCGGATTCACCACCACCGTCGCAGCGCTCTGGGGCCCTGGCGGCATACCCATCCAGGAAGCCTTCCCCCCGCAAGCGATCACCGTCCAGCTCACCGATGAGCTCGATATCGCGCGCGGCGATCTGATCTGCCGCCCGAACAACCGCCCGCACACCGGCCGCGACCTCGATGCGATGGTGTGCTGGTTCGCCGAGGACACCCAGCTCACCCCTGGCGCGACCTACACCATCCGGCACACCACTCGTGCGGCGACCGTCGAGGTCCGCTCCCTCGACTATCGGCTCGACGTCAACACCCTGCATCGCGATGAACACGCGGAATCGTTGTCGCTCAATGAAATCGGCCGAGTTCAGTTACGCACCCGGCAGCCGATGCTGTTCGACCCGTATCGGCGCAACCGAACCACCGGCAGCTTCATCCTGGTCGACGACACCACCAACAACACCGTCGCCGCGGGCATGATCACCGGCCCCACCCTCCCCTCCACCCGCGTGGTCTGGCATTCCACCGCAGTCGAGCGGGACGAGCGCGCCACCAAGGGGCTGACCGTCTGGTTGACCGGCCTGTCCGGTTCCGGAAAATCCACTGTCGCAGTGGAACTGGAGCGCCACCTGGTGGCCGCGGGCCGCCCGGCATTCCTCTTGGACGGCGACAATCTACGGCACGGGCTCAACGCCGACCTCGGATTCAGTGCGGCGGATCGGGCGGAGAACGTCCGGCGCGTCGGCGAGGTGGCCAAACTGTTCGCCGAAGCAGGCGTGGTGGCGGTTGTCTCGTTGATCAGTCCATACCGAGCCGACCGCGACCGGGTTCGGGCCGCGCACGAGGCGGCGGATATCCCCTTCGTGGAGGTATTCGTCGACACCCCACTAGCGGTCTGCGAAGCCCGCGATCCCAAGGGCATGTATGCCAAAGCGCGCGCAGGCGAGATCCGCGGCTTCACCGGCATCGACGATCCCTATGAGGCACCGGTCGATGCCGAGATCGTGCTACGACCCGACCACGGCGACCCGGCGGCGATGGCCGCGACCGTCATCGCGCGGCTGACGCGAATGGACTGATACGGGCGTGCCCGCGGATGTCGACGCCGGTCTCGACTCGGCGGGGGCGCTCACGGCAATCCCGGCGAGATCCTTCGCGGCCGCGACGAACCAATCGGCGACGAACTTCGTCGCGGACTTGCCATCGGTGGTCACCGGATGATCGGCGTAGGAACCGTGACGCTGAACGACCTCGGAACATTCGACAGCAGGCCAAGTAGCTTTGTTACGAAAACCACTGGGCTGCAACGGCTCACCACTGAATTCGACTTACGCGGCGATGTTCGCGACCGTGGGCAACAACGGTGCGTTGTCGGGTGCGTCGCAGACCGGGTCACCGGCCGAGCAGAAACTCGCCACCCGGCCTGCGACCTGGTCTGCGCCGAGCTACCCCAGGGGCCGCCGCTGGAGTTCCCCGGTCCCCTCCTCCGGGGAACCGGGCGGCCCCGGTGTTGCGGGTCGGGCCACCGAACAGCGCTACTGCCGCCATCCGGTCCGCCGGGACCGGGACCGGGCCCCGGCCTTGGCCGACATCCCTGACGAACAGCGACGCGACGTGCGTACCTCGGCTGTATCCGGCGATGGCGAACCGGGTTTTCGAGCAGCGCCCCCCAACTGATTCCGGCACTGGGCATCTCGCCGGCCGAGGTGCAAGCCGGCTACAAGCGAGACCCAGACGCACTCGTCTGACGTGGGCTGCGTGTCCAAGCCCCCGGCCGGCAGGTCGACGAGCTGCCGGCCCGAACGAACCTGGTCCGACGGGCCGTACCGCAGCCCCGAATCTCCCTGTGTCCCTGATGTACTCATCGAACGCCCCTGCTCGGCATACTGTGGCCTCGGCCCCTCGGCGGTGGCCTCACAGTTCCCCGTTTGTTTGGTGATGTAGGTTGCCTGGAACCATACATCTAAGCGACAATACAGCGATACTTCAAATACATTCCATCTACAGTATGCAGATAGGAACAGGTTCCCCACACTGCGCGCACCGCAACCGCAGATGTACCCGACTTACGATCGGTGGGATATTGATACAGGTCAGTGCCTACATGTGGGCACAATGTAGGCACTGGAACGGTCTATCACCTGACCAACATCGATGGAACCGAGGGGAAACAAGTGATATACAAATCGCACTTGGAGGGAGATCCAGCCCGGTTCGGTCGAATCATCCAGACCGAGCGCAAGCGGAGGGGCCTCACCCGCGAGAAAGTGCAGGAGAAGGTCGGGCTGGGTGTGATGACCCAGTACAACGTCGAGAACGCCAAAGGTGGAACTCCCCGCGCCCAGACATTCACAGCCTACGAAGAACTGTTCGGCTGGAAGGAGGAATCGGCAGCACGCACATTCTACGGCGGCGATCCCAAGCCGCTGCACACCGATGTCGTGCCCGAGCCCGTACCCGAACTGCCACCCGCCGTGCGCAAGATTGCATTTCGGCTGGCACAACTCAACGATCCCGCACTGAAGCAGGTCGAGGAGCTGCTCGATCTTGCAGATAAGATGCGTGAATCGAACAACAAGGGGGAATGACGCACTAGCTACCCCGCTCGTCGCCACGCCACCACACCAGATACCCGAGGTCGTGCGCTACCAGATGCTGCGACGTCGAGTCATCCGCCTTCTGCGCCTGCTCAGCGTGGAACCGTCGGACGGCGTCGGGGGCATCATCGACGCTGTGGCGTCAGCGCTGGATCTATCGATCATCATCTATCCGACCAACCTCATGGCCGACGCCATGCTCGGGTTCACCGATTACACCGACACCCTGGGATACGTCATCTTCGTGCAATCCGCGACCACACCCGAACACCAGGCACACATCGTCCTGCACGAAGTCGCGCACATCATGCTCGAAACCTTCGAACCCCTCGATGATCTCCCGGCCCTGGGCAATGCCCACCGCACTGCCGACTATTCCACCCCCGGCGAGCGTGATGCCGAATTCGTCGCCCGCGCGATCGGCACGCTTCTGGACCTGGACTCCGACGCACGGCTGCCCACCCAGCCCGACCCCCGTGTCGAACGCCTGGCACAGACCCTCCAAGACCGGATCGGGTGGTGACACATGACATACGACTCGACTTACAACCTGCCCGTCCGCATCGGACTCGTGCTGGTCATCGGGTTGTGGCGGTGCTGGCAGATACGGCGCCGTCGGCCCACGCCCGAATCGGTGTCTATCACGGTCGCGATCCTCGCTCTCGGCGGAAGCCTGATCTTCGAAGCACTCGCCAATGCACAGTCCGACAGCGGATCTGCGTACACCTACCTCACAGCTGCCATCAAGACAGTGTTCCTATTCATCATGTTCAGCGCACTGACCGGCTACTACGCCGCCGCAGACGGCACCGACAGAGGACGGCGCGTCGCCTTCACCGTCACCGTCATCGGCGGAATCTCCGCTGCCGCGGTCCTTGGCTCAGGCGTCACCGTCACCCCAGGACGACAGCTGTGGGATTTCCAGCACACCGACACCCTCACCTACTACGTGTCGACCGCGATCTTCTTCCCGGTCGCCTGTCTCGGAGCCGGCCTTCTCGCCACCCGACTAGCACGCCGTGCGTTGGGATCTCTGCGCTTCGCGCTCGGTCTCGGCGCCGCGGCACTATGGCTACTCGCCGCAGTCAGCGCGTTCACGCCTTACTCCTACTGGGTCGGCTACAGATCCGGTACCAGTTCACCCGACGGGCCGCACGCCAACATCGACGGTCCACTCGGAGTGTTCCTGTTCGTCGGGTTCATCGGAGGCTGCCTCATGCTGGTGATCAGCTTCGGTGCCGTCGCCATCGCACACCGAACCCGCCAGCTCCGCGCCACCTGGATCGCCTTGTTCGATCTGCGCGCCATGCGCCACCTACGCGACGACCTGAGTCGGGTCGCACCCGAGCTTTCCTTCCCCCGCAGCGGCTGGAAGCCGATCATGCTGCGTCCGCATACCGCACGTACCACCGCCCGCATCGAGTGTCGGGACCGACTGGTCAGGCTGTCACCCAAGATCGCCGCCGAACTCGATCCCGACGACCACCAGAACCCCGACGCCGTCGCCGCAGTGCTGTACCGGCTGTACCGCGAAGGCTCCCTCCATCAACCGCACGAATCGGTTCCTGCGGTGCCGATCCTCACCGACCCCCGAACCAACGGACGCGATCAACTGATTCCACTGGCCCGCAGCTACGCACGACTCAGAACAACCGAGTAGGAGAAAACGAATGGTGACGATCATCGGCGGCGGAATTGCCGGGACCGTTCTCGCCGGCGCACTGGCCCGCCACGGAGACAAGGCGACCCTTTTCGAGCAGCAGCCGGGCGGGCTCAGTGGTGGCATGTTCCTATTCATCGACGAGCGTGGACACGCGGCGCTACACGACCTCGGCGTCGACGAATCCACCCTGCACGCCGCATCTTATCCGGTCACCGCGCTGAAATATGTCACAAGCACCGGACGGCGGGCCCAGATGAGCCGCGGACACCGATTCTGGATGCGTAGCGCCCTCATGCACATCCTGACCGAGTTCGTCGCCGACTCCGGGGCCGAATTGTGCTACGGCCAAGCCGTCACCGACGTCACCCTCACCGATACCGGCTGCATCGTCCACCGAGGCGACCAGACCACCACTATCGACGACAGTCTGGTCGTGGCCGCAGACGGCATCGACTCGGTGGTCCGGAAACGCCTGGAACCCAACCGGATACCAGTCTTCGCTGGTGATGTCGTGCTCTACGGCATCACCAGCACACCGCTCGAACTGCCCACCGAATCCGCCGTACTGCACTTCTTCGCAGAAATCGACGACAATGGCGCGTCGTCGAGCACACTCGGACACATCTGGCGCCCTGGCGACCCGAACGCGCTCTGGTTCATCCGCATTGCCCGCGACCCCCTGACCGACACCGACGACCTCGGTTTCCGTCCGATCAGCGAATGGTCCGACACCGTCCTCCGGGCGGCACCCTCGAACCAAGCCTTGGTCGGCACCCTGCTCGAGCACACCGATGTGGTGCACGTCAGCAACGCCCGCACCGTCCCCCTCGAAACCGCCGCCACCCCCACACTGCCCGTGCTGCTCGTCGGCGACGCCGACCACGCCATCACCCCCGCCGCAGGCGTAGGAGCCCGAGACGCGCTCGAAGATGCCCGTGCCGTCTACCAAGCGATCATCTCCGGAACCTCTCCCGCTCAGGCAATGGCACAGCGTCGCTCCCAGATCCTCGCAGACCGGGAGATGGCCCTGCGCGCTCGCAGCGGAGCCGGCTCGTAGCCCGACATGGCGGGCCATACACCGGGGTCGAGATGTGTACAACGCCTGCTCGATCAGGGCGCCCCGCTCTACCCCGACACAACACCCGACCGTTGTATTCGCAGTCCCCGTTCACGATCGCGAACCTACCGGGCCGGTCCGACACCCGGTTGCCGCGGAATCCACGCGCCGGAGGCTATCTACGCATGCTCCACGTAAGATACGGTGTGCCGAACATGTCTCGAAAGGACTGGCTGATGCGGTCGACCCTGTTGTCCCGGCGCGATCTCGACTTCTTGCTCTACGAGTGGCTGAATACCGAGGAGCTCATCAAACGCGAGCGATACGCCGAACACTCGCGGGAGACCTTCGATGCCGCACTCGAGCTCAGCGAGCAGCTGGCCACCAAGTACTTCGCGCCGCACAACAAGCTCAACGACAGCAACGAGCCGACCTTCGACGGGGAACGTGTCACGCTCATCCCCGAGATCGGCCGGGCGCTGGACGCGTTCGCCGAGGCCGGGCTGGCCACGGCCGCGATGGATTACGAACTGGGCGGCACGCAGTTGCCCGTGACCGTCTCACAGGCGAGCTACGCCTGGTTCCAGGCGGCCAACCCGGGTACCGCAGCCTATCCGTTCCTCACCATGGCCAACGCGAATCTGCTGCTCGCCCACGGTGGTCCGGAGCATATCGAGAAGTTCGTCCGGCCGATGCTGGAGGGTCGTTTCTTCGGCACCATGTGCCTGTCGGAGCCGCAAGCCGGTTCGTCGCTGGCCGATATCGTCACCCGCGCCGAGCCGCAAGCGGATGGCACCTACCGGCTGTTCGGCACCAAGATGTGGATCTCCGGCGGCGATCACGAACTCGGCGAGAACATCGTGCACCTGGTGCTGGCCAAGATCCCGGGTGGTCCGGCGGGCACCAAGGGGATCTCGCTGTTCGTGGTGCCCCGATTCCTGGTGGACGACGGCGGCACCCTCGGCGAACGCAATGATGTGGCCTTGGCCGGGCTCAACCACAAGATGGGTTTCCGTGGCACGGTGAACACCGTGCTGAACTTCGGCGAAGGCCGCAGGCAGCCTGGTGGCGCACCCGGCGCCATCGGCTATCTGGTCGGCGAACCGCATCGCGGACTCACCTACATGTTCCACATGATGAACGAGGCGCGGATCGGCGTCGGCCTGATCGCCGCCGCACTCGGGTATACCGGCTATCTGGAATCACTCGACTACGCCCGCACCCGCACACAGGGGCGGGCCAAACTGCCCGCCGACCCGGCCTCGCCGCAGCGGCCGATCATCGAACACGCCGATGTGAAGCGAATGCTGTTGGCGCAGAAAGCCTATGCGGAGGGCGCGCTGGCCCTGGTGCTCTACTGCGCGCGGTTGGTCGACGACCAGCGCACCGCCGATTCCGAGGAAGACCGCCATGCGGTCACCCTGCTACTGGACATCCTGACTCCGATCGCCAAGAGCTGGCCCTCACAATGGTGCCTGGAGGCCAACAGCCTCGCCATCCAGGTGCTCGGCGGCTACGGCTACACCCGCGAGTACAACGTGGAGCAGCACTACCGCGACAACCGGCTCAACCCGATCCATGAGGGGACCCACGGCATCCAGGGATTGGACCTGTTGGGGCGCAAGGTGACCCAACAGGGTGGTGCGAGCTTGCTCGCCCTCGGCGGACGAATCGATACGACCATCGCCACCGCACGTGCGAAAGGCGACGAGGCAGCCGATCTCGCGGACGCCTTGGATTCATCCTGGCAGCGGCTGGTCGAAGTGACCGCTGGAATGTTCGCCTCCGGTGACATCGAAGCCGCGCTGGCCAACAGCTCGGTGTACCTGGAAGCGTTCGGCCACATTGTCCTCGCCTGGATCTGGCTGGAGCAGTTCCTCGCCACCTCGGACCGTCCCGGCGACTTCTACGAGGGCAAACGGCACGCCGCACGGTTCTTCTACCACTTCGAACTACCCAAGACCGCACCGGCACTGGATCTACTCGCCGACCTGGACACCACCACAGTGCAGATGCGAGACACCTGGTTCTGAACACACTCCATTTAGATACACACAATGGGGTGTGTATCATTTCGGCGATGACCCTCTCCAGCCAGCGGACCACCCGCCCTCCCGGCAGGCCCGCCTCCGCGACCAGGGAACAGGTCATCGAATACGCCAGGCAGGCTTTCCTTTCCGGTAAGCGCGTGGACATTCAGGCCATCGCCGGACAACTCGGGCTCAGCCGCGCTTCGATATACCGCTGGTTCGGCTCCAGGGACGGCGTACTCGGCGCGGTATTGGCCGGAGAGTTCGAGACCCTGCTCACCCACGCCGATACCCGCCGCCGATCCACCGGCGCCCACCGCATCCTTGACGTGCTCTACCGCGTCAACTGCTGGATGAGCGATAACGAACCATTCCGGCGTTACTTCGAGAACGAGCCGCTGTCGGGACTACGCATCCTGACCGCGAGCGACGGACCCGTGCAGCCATTGGTCGTCGGTATGGTGCGGGAGTTGATCATCCGCGTCGAGCAGGAGGACGGCTACCATCCACCGTTGGAGCCCGCACTGCTGGCCTACGCACTGATCCGGCTCGGCGAAGGGTTCCTGTACAACGACAATGTCGCCGGCATCCGTGGCGATGTGCACCGCCTGCACGAGGTGCAGGCGGCACTATTGGGCATTCCGGAAGCGATCACGGACTAGTGTGACGGCACTCTCCTGAGGCCGTGCTGGTAGATGTAGTGTGTGGTGTTGGATCATAATGTGGCCGAGTTGGATTCGCTGGTTGCCAGGATTGGTTGCCGGTTCACCCGGCCCGAGCCTCGGTGACCCGGCTGCGGTTGTCCCGAGTCAGCATGTGCGCAGCGTTTGTCTCGGAGGGATGGAATGGTCGACTTCACTGTTGATGTGTGGAAGCTGTCCGGCTTCACACTGGATCTCCAGGACATCGGCGCCGATTTCACCGAGAACGCGGGCCGATTGCTACCGGGTTTAGCGCTACCAGCCGGAACATTCGGATAGCTGGCACAGCTGTCGCTGCCGATCCACAAGCTGCAAACCACACTGTCCGGCGACCATCAGAAAGACACGAGCGTCCTCGGCACGCTGGGTTCCGGACTGGGGATCGCGGCCACCGCGTACAAAAATTCCGATGAGCAGCACGCTGTCTCGATCAAACAGGCCGCGGCGACCATGACCGACGGGCAGGGTGTCGCGGCGACAAACCCGGCCGGGGACGTCCGCCGATTCACCGGCCTGCAGCAGCCCAGCCTGCAGAACGCGGAGGAAGCCCAGTACACGGTCCGCCAGGTCGTCACCGGCTGCGTCGAGCTGCTCACCTCCTACGACGAGCCGCTCGGCTGGACCATCGGCATCAAGCCCGTCGCCGATTACCTGGCGCCGGTGGAAGCGGACTGGGAGGCGCTGCGGGGAGTGGGTAAGCGGATCGGCCTGCTCGGCATCAACGACTTCGCCCACTCGCAGAACCTATCCGCGGGCACCGGGTGGATACAGGCCGACTGGACCGGTGCAGCCGCGACCGCGTTCGGAGCTACCGGGACCACCCTCGGACAGTCGTTCGACACCCGCAGCATCGATCTCGACGCGGTCTCCAAGATCGTCGAGAACGGCGCGTTACTGCTCGAACGGCTCGTCTACAACCAGGCCGCGGACCTGGCGGGCTCCCTCACGAAGCGCATGACCTTCGCCAATTTCACGCTCCCCCTGGCCAGTTGGGCGCAGCTGATCGACCAGCCGATGGACGAGCCGACCAAATCTCAGATCACCTCCGCCGTCGACGCGCTGAAGAAGTCGGCCGCGACTCGCCAGGACGCGATAACGACCACGATCCAGCGGATCTTCGGCGCCCTGGGCTACGAGTCCGGCCGGACCGCCCCGGTCTACAACGCGAGCGAATTCGAACTCCCCGAGAAGGTGATCGTCGACCTCGGCGCTATTCGGTACGGATACGGCGACAACGTGTGGTTCGAACACGCCGTCTCCGTCTGACCCGGCTACTCCGGTCAGGTCAGTCGGGCGCGAATCCGTTGACCTCGAATGAAATCACGACAGCGGCGACCGCGGCAGCGCCGAGGACGAACGTCACCGTGGACGCCAGTGCGAAAACCCGAACGCGCCGCCACCGGGACAATGCCAATCCGGTGGGAATCGCGACGATTACCGGTACCATCCACGTCATCCAATACCACAGCGAGATCGGTTCCGTGTCGCCTCGGTATTTCTTGGGAGTCACCGTGAGCTCGGGGACGTCGAAGACGTTCTGCAGCAGCGCGACCAGGGGGAAATAGGCGATCACCGCCAGTATTCCGCCGGTGATGACTCCGAAGGTCGCTGGGGCCAGCACATCATTCGTCCTGCTGTTCTTGTCAGTCATATCGCCACCTATTTCGAACCCGACCAGGAATGCACCGCGCCGGAACCGTATACCAGGAACGACTTGGCAAGGCCGAGTTCCTCGCTCTGCGCCATAGTGTTCACGGCGGCCTGGGCCATGTTGCCGTAGTCGGCGTCGGTGTTGACCGCGTTCGCCACCAACACCCACATCGGGCAGCTCCCGATGCTGGAACTACGCCACCGCCGCCGCGCCCGCTGCGAGGACCGCATCAAATCGATGAAGGACACCGGCCTGCGTGGCCTACCGCTGCACGGGTTCGACCAGAACTGGATCTGGATCGAGATCGCCTGTCTGGCGAGCGAACTCATCACATGGATGCAACTGCTGGCCTTCGACACCACTCCGGCACGACGGTGGGCACCGAAAACGCTGCGGCTGCGACTGTTCTCCGCCGCCCGGGTCGCCCGCCACGCCCGCCGCACCCACCTCCGGTTCTCCCGGCACTGGCCCTGGACCACCCCCATCATGACTGCCACCGACCGGCTGCAAGCCACCTGACCAGCACCGACACCATCCAACGACCAGAAAGACACGCTCTCCGGGCAGTGGAACCCGGCAGCCAACCCGCTGGCCGGGCCGACCCGTCACACGGTCACGCGACCGCAACGGTCGTGAAACCGGCGAATCGGAATCCGATCAGGCCGGTCCGCTGGTCGTATACGGCCCTATATGTATGCCAACCGATTCGAGACGGTGCGGGCGGTGGCCGATCTGCGTGAGCGCATGCGACCACTGCTCGCCGCGACAGCATAGGAGCACATCGGCATGGTGCGTATCGGCGTCACCGGGCACATGAACATCACCGAGGCCACGGCGACGTTGGTATACGACGCGGTACGCACCCTGCTCGAACAGCACGATCCGGCCACCCTCGTTGGGGTGAGTTGTATTGCGCGTGGCGCTGATTCGGTGTTCACACAGGCGGTGCTCGACGCAGGCGGACAGCTCGAGGTTGTGATGCCCTCACGCGACTACCGCCAGCGGAAGGTGAAACCGGATCACGCGCAGCTGTTCGACGCTCTCGTGGAGCGCGCGACCATGGTGCGGGTGATGAATTTCGACGACGCGGGCCGCGAAGCCTACGAGGCCGCGAACGAGGTCGTGGTGGGGTCGGTGGATTGCCTGGTCGCGGTGTGGGATGGCGAGGACAGGCAGAAAGCCGGCACCGGGACTGTGGTCGAACTCGCGCGTGAACGTGGCGTGCCGGTCGAGGTCGTGTGGCCGCAAGGCGCCACGCGGGACTGAGGTCTCATCTGCGCAGTAGAAGTCCCGGTCCGAAGGGAACGGCCGGTAGGGCGTTGGCCCACGTATGTTCTGCCGCCTATCTGTGGGATTCGGGCGGGGGGAGAGAGCGGCTCTGCGGATCAGGCCGGTAGGGCGTCACCGGTTGTAGGGCAGCGACGAGATGTCCTGACTGCGCCGAATCTCCCCAACCGGGCTCATCGGAATTCTCCACCCCACCCGTGAGCGGTTCCGGTAATAGGGGTGTGCGGTTGTCGGCGGTGGCCTGGTGGTCGCGCAGCTGGTGGGCTCCGCGACCACGCTGGCACGCTCCGACGAGCACTATCGGCAACCGGCAACCATGCCATCCGTCGTAGCGCTGGGTGATCCGCAACTGACGGGCCTGCTCGGCACACGCTGGGCAGGTTGAAGCGATCGTGGATTTGCACGGTGTCGCAACGTAGGACTCGCTACTCGCCGAGCCGGGCGATGGGCTGTTCCGGCTAGCCGGTCGAGGAGGCGGTACCGCCCGGGTTGGTAGGAGCAGGTGTGGGGTCGGGCAGGGCAGGGCAGGTGACCGTGAAGGTTCCGGAGTTGTTGGTGGGGTCCTCGTCCTGATTTGAATATAGGTTTACGTACACGTCATACGTTCCGCCCGGCAAACCTTCGACTATGCCGCCGATCCCGGCGGTCTGCTGTCCACCCAGCGGCAATATGAGGTCCCCGAGTCGCTGCTTATTCTCCATGACGCCCAGGACCCGGATGTACGCCCTGGCGGAATACATCGTTCGCGGTCCGAGGTTCTTGACCATGACAATCATCTCATTGTAAGGGCCGCCGGAGCGCTCGCAGCGGAGACCTACTGGCGTCGCATCCACATAGAACACTGCGTGTGCAGGCGTTGCGACGCCGATTGTGCATGCCAGTCCAAATACGCCTGCGCTGGCCGCCATGATGGCTTTCACTTGTACTCCTCCTGGTCTTCTCAGGCGAGGGCGCTGGCCGCCAGCGGTATTCGCGACCAACAAGGTGCATCGCCGTCCCCCGCCGATCAAATGCTTGTTCGGCGATAGCGGTTTGGACTGTACCAGTGCACGAACTTTGTAGTTCCTCGTTGCCGTCCGCTTTCACCCGCTGGAAATCCAACGCCCACAGCACCTTCAGAGCATCGGCATCAATCAGTGGTGTCGACGGAACATCCGCGCGTTTACCCGGGTGATGCTCACCCACCCGCAGGCCTTCTTCCTGCCATAGCCGATGCATCCGTTTCTTGTTCACCAGTGAGCCACCTCTCGGAAGGCGGCGGCACGAAGCATGCGAGGCGGCGCCGATCGGCACCCGTATTTTACGCGGGACTGTAAATACAACGGTGTAACTCCCGAATGAAGGAGTGGCACTTGATGTCTGATGTGATGACCGCCGACGTGACCGATACTGCTGTGGTGGCGAAGCGTAAAGGCGCGAAGGCAGCGCTGGATGCTGACCTGGTTGGTCAGCTCGTGGCACAGGCTCGTGAGAGCGGGCTGCAGCTGACCGACGAGGGTAGCTTGCTGCAGCAGCTGACGAAACTGGTGGTCGAATCCGCCCTGGAAGGCGAGATCACCGACCACCTCAGCTACGAAGCCGGCGACCCCGTTGGTCGCGGAACGGGCAATTCCCGTAACGGGACCCGCTCCAAGACGGTGTTGACCGAGATCGGGCTGGTCTGGGTCGATGTCCCGCGGGATCGGGAGTCGAGTTTCGAACCGCAGATCGTGCGCAAACGGCAGCGTCGGCTCAACGGTGTGGAGAACATGATCCTGTCGTTGTCGGCGAAAGGGCTGACTCACGGTGAGATCAGCGCCCATCTGCGTGAGGTCTACGGCGCCGAGGTGTCGAAACAGACGATCACCACGATCACCGACAAGGTGATCGACGGGATGGCCGAATGGCAGAACCGGCCCCTGGACCCGGTGATCTTCCTGGACGCGATCCATGTGAAGATCCGGGCTCTGGCGCAGTCTTCGTGATCCCGATGCTCGGCATGTTGTCGTCGGAGTACCCGGCTTGGTAATGGTGTCGGGCGTGCTCGGGTGATCTTGTTCAGAAGTTGTTGCCGCACTTGGCTGATCTGGCGGTAGAAGCGGTCGACAGCGAAGGCGATGGGCTGGTTCTCCGGGCTGTGGTTGCCGCGCTGACTGCTCGGTGTCAAGGATGCGAGTCGGTCTCGGCACGTGTGCATTCCCGCTATCGGCGAACGCTGGCCGATGCTGCGATCGCGGGCCGAGTGGTGACCGTTCAACTGGTAGTTCGGCGGTTCTTCTGCCCGAACCGCGATTGTTCGGCGAAGACCTTCGCAGAACAGGTTGCCGGCCTGACGGTGAAATGGTCGCGGCGCACGAGCCAGCTGACGTCGATGCTGGTTGCGATCGGGCTGGCGATGGCACCTCCCGCGAGACCGTCGACTTGTGCTTGCCGATCCCCGCGGCGATCGCGGTGATCGTCTGCCCGGCGTGCCGTCCGTCGGCGATCGCGATCCGGTCGGCCAACGACAGGTACCGGCCGCTGATCACGGGCGGCTCACTTGTGCTGATCTTGGTCACCGGAATTACATAGCCGGTGCCGGTGCCGGTGCCGGTGCCGTAGTCCACCACCCTGCCATCCGGGTAAATCCGCATGTTGCGCGTATGCCGAATACCGTGGCGCCAGTCGCGAGCGGTGCGCTCATTCGCCCCGACCTCACGCGCGGCTCGCGCCGCCGACCAACCCGAGGCGATCAGCTCGAGAAACCGCCGCTTGGACTCCGGCTTCCCATAGGCCGCCTTCACCGCGCTGACCAGGCCGGCTTCCATCAGAATCCGCCGCGCGACCGAATGGGCCACTCCCGCCGATTTCGCGGCTTGGCGGACTAAGGGCTGTTCTTGGCATCGGTGCTCAGCCGATCGAGATGCTTGATCTGCTCACGGAGGATGTCGCCGTGGCCGGCGTGGCGCGCGAAATCCTCACTCAGAAGCAGGTAGATGAACCGCAGGCTGACATCACCGAGGTGGGGATGTGCCCTGATGTCGTCAAGGTCGAATTCCGCGGCGACCACGCGGGCACGGGCGCTGGCACGCTCGAATTCGGTGATCACATCGGCCAGGGTCTCGTCGTCGTCGACGATGAAACTGGCGTCGCCCGGTGTCGTGCCACCGTCGCATTCGCTCAGGGGAATGCCGCCCAGGATGTGCTGGAACCAAATCCGTTCGGCGACTGCGGCGTGTTTGAGTAATCCTATCGGGGTAGTCATCGATACAACCAGGTGGCGTCGGGAGTCTTGGTCAGACAGGCCTCGCACTGTGTTGATCAGTTCGGCGCGATTGCGGTCGAGCGTGCTCTCGAGCAATCGGCGTTCAGCACCGGTGGTGATTTGCGGTATCGACCATGTCATTGTCGGCTCGATTCTGTTGGTTCAAGTTTGATCTTCTTGTCGCGATTGATATTTAGGTTTTCTGGCGCATCCCTTCAACATGGCCGATAACCTGCTGCCGGGAGGCGATGGGTGGGTGACGGACGGAGTTGAGGACGCGACGGTGCGGAGTCGCTGGATTTCGTCGTACTGGGCAGCGATTCCGGCAAGAGCCCAAGTCGGAAGTCAGCGAGTTCGTCGATTACTCCGCTGGCCGGGGCGAGCCGTTCGCTGGGCGCGCGGCTGTCGGCCTCGAGTCGCAAGATCTGCGCGCCGCGGGAGCCTGAATGCTCCTGGTCTGCTTCATCGCGCGCAGCACTTAATGTAGCACGAATACGTTTCTCGTTCTAGATGCGCTGTGCGGCGGTAATTCTCATTCGTTGCCCGTGGTCTAGTCGGAGTTGGCATCCGCAGTATCGATGGCTTGGCTGACGTGCATGACACGGTCGTAGTCGGCCTGGCGCGCTGGTACCGCGACCAGTGCCGATGTTGAACACCGATGAATCATTGGTGTGTCGATCACCCGCAAATTGTGGGATTTGGTGATGCGGTGGTTCCGCCACAAACGGTTGCCGGCCATATCCGGATGAGTTGCCAGGCCTCGATCCCGATATGCGCGCACGGCGCCGCCGGGAGGATTACGTAGGCAGTTGGCTGCCCGAACCGATCTGCACCGCGCCCGATGCGGCCGAGGATCCGCTTCTCGCCGAATCCGTATTGATGGCCGCGACGTTGTCGCCGACGACGATCAAACCCGACACGGCCGCATCGATTACGCGATCAACAACTCGTTCGGCTTCGGCGGACACAACGTCGCACTCGCCTTCGGCCGGTACTGAATCGAGCCGAACACAACTGCGCCGACAGCGCCATTCATCGCTGTAAGTCACACGATCCAGGTCGCGTATGTCGAATATCCGTGTCGGTTGTCAACGGCGGAGCCCGGAGCTGCCTGTCGCGCTCTGCCGGTCAGTACTGCGTATTGATATGCCCCGGTGTCCAGATACCCGAACGCCGAACGTATTCGATCGTTACCTGCGCCGGATCAGCACTGGGATCCAGTGGGCTGTAACGCTGCAGCGAGCCCCAATCACGGTCCCATGCGTTGTTCAGATAGGTGGGCAGCGTCTCCGGACGCAGCAGCAGCTGTATCCAGCCGAGAGGGCCACCGCCATCGTGGCCCTGCCATAGATCGGTGATCGCCGCCCCATTGCGATCCGGCAGAATCCGGTAGGCCGGGAGCACTCCGACACCGGCGTAGGTCGGCATCAGCCGCTGGCAGGGATAGCTCAAACCGACCGTCCAATCCAGCAACACCGGCACCTCGGACCCCACCACGGCATTCAATGTTCGAGTCTGCGGAATACGCGGTGGCGTCACCGCCAACCACTGGTCCTTGTCGGCATTGCTGTCCTCGGCCACGATCCGGACCACATCCGCTTCGTTCGGCAACCAGTTCAGTGGGACACGGAGATTGCGCCACGACGGCGCGGGCCCGATATCTATCGGTACAACCTTTCCCAGGGTGGTGACGCTGCCATCCGGTTGTCGGCGACCGTATTCGAGCCGCATATCCTGGCCGGGACGGACTACACCGTACCGGTCGACCGACCGGATGCGCCCTGCGGCGGCGATGGCGATGATCTGACCGCGCTCCGTGGTGGCCGCGCCGGACAGCTGATACCAGTCGCTGATCAACTCGGCGGGCTCCTGCGCACTGTCTCGGTAGCTACCGAGCACTGGGGTGGTCGCGGGCTCCAGTCCGAAGGGCAGCGGAACGCTGCTGCCGTTGATCCCGGTGCCGGAAGAAGTGCCGGATTCCGTTCCAGCTGTTTCCGGCTCAGCATCCGGATTCTTGACCGAGTTCACCAGACTGGTGTCCGTCTCGGTTTCCTCCGAGGTGAGATCGGCGGCGACCCCGTTGTTGGTGAACCCGGTCGATCGGGTGCCTGCCAGCGCTGTGGCGATATCGCCGCTGAGCGGCCGGAGCATAGAGGCATTGGGGTCGGTCTCGACCAGAACCTGATCGGCGAGGCCGCAGCCACCGGAGAGCGCGGCGACATTCGACGATGCGAGAGAGAACGAGGGGTACTGTGCCACCGTGGCTTTCACGAACGACAGCACCTCGAAAGCCACCATGGCGGCGGCAGCGACCGCGAGCACCGGGATGCGGCCGATGCGTGTGGCGGCCGATCCCGGCGGGGTATGCGACGGACGGATATGGAACCAGGCCGCTGCCGCCAGCGCGAATACAGTAAGAGCCGCGAAGAAGGTGGACAGCCCCTTACCGAGGATTTCCGGTGGGATGGTTGCCCACGGGACTCCCCAGGAAGATGCGTACCAATAGCCGTTCGTGCCGACGAATGACATCGCCAGGAGAAAGAAGACCGCCGCCGCGAACAGCGCGCGGTTGCGCAGCGGTCGCATCACCGCCGGACTCACGGCAACCGCGGTGAGCGCGGCGATCACTCCGGCCAGGGCGGCGAACACCCCGAAGTGGTGGGTCCACTTCGTCGGCGTGAACATCATCAAGATCATCGCCCCGAAGGTGACGCCGACGATCCGCTGCGACGGCCCGAGCGAGGTACCGGGAATCCGCCCGCCGCGACGCAGCATCGTCACCAGGCAGGCGCTCACGCCGAGCAACAGCACGAACACCCCGAATCGCCGGGTCAACCAGCCGTCGGCGTTGATCTGTAGTAGCCATTGGTAGCGGAGGTACTCGAAGAACCATGGCTCGCGGGGGCCGATGAGACCGTGCACATGCGCCATCTCCCGGACCCCGGCAAGGGTCTGGTCGGCGAAAACAGCGGTGAGCACGACGAGGCCTGCGGCGAGCAGCGGGAGCAGCAGTGGCAGGTAGCCGACCTGCCGGGCGCGGTCCACGATGATCTGGGTGAGTCCGCGCGCGCCTGCGAAGAGAGCGGCGAAGCAGATGAGGCCGGAGGGCCCGACAGTGAGCGTGAGCGCGCCGATGATGAATGCCGCCGCCGCGGGTAGCAGCCGCCGGGTCGCGATGGCCCGCTCGACGGAACACCAGGTCAGCAGCAGGCCCAGCGCGACAATGGGTTCGGGGCGCAAGCCGTTGTTGTAGGGCAGCCAGAATGCGAGGAAAACCAGGGCGCTGGTCCATACCGCGATTCGATCGGTGCGTACCGCCGCGCCCAATCTCGGGATGACCTCACGACTGATCACCCACCACGTGACGATGCCTGCCAGTAATGCGGGCAATCGCATCCACGGACTGGCCGCGGAAAGTTTCGCCATCCAGGCCAGCAGGTCGTAGTACGGAGTGCCGATAGGGGCTTCGGCAACGCCGAACCAGCGGAAATAGTTCGCCATATAGCCCGAACTGTCCGATGCGCGGACCATACCGAGCTGGTATCCGTCATCGGAGGTGTTCGCGCCGATGAAATGCCAGACCACAAGCGTGGTCGCGACAAGGGCATCGACCGGTCGTAATCGCCACCAGCCTGCGGGCAGGAACCGTCTGGCCGATCGTCCGTCGGTGGTGTCCAGCCGATGCAGCAGGACGAGCGCTGCCAGTGTGGCGAGCAGACAGATCGCGATCGCGATCAGTTTCAGGACCGACGGTGCGGAAGTGAAGCGGGAATCGACCTCGACGTCGACGCGCAAACCCTGCGGTGGCGCGCCGGTCAGTTCCGTGAACAGCCCCACCACCTGGGGGCGCACATCGGTATCGAGTGTGTTGCTCGAATCAGCGGGGCCACCGCTCACTATTGCGCGTTGTGCATCGATAGCGATGGTGAGCGTGCAGGACTGCCCGGCGACCGCACTCAGGGGAGCCGACCACAACACTGTTTTGCGCACGACGATATCGACTCGTCCTCGGCGATCGGCAGTGGCCGGAACGGCCTCGACGACGAGCCCGTATCGCGCCATATCCGGTGATTGCCGAGGAATCGTGGACAATACGACACCGCCGCCCGCAGGCAGCGCATCGAACGCGGCGCACGGGATCTCGGCCGACAGTTCGGTCGGAGCATAGGACACCAGCGGTGCGGTCACCGAGGAAACCGCCCCCGCCTGTGGCCACGAAATACTCGACTGCTCCTGACGAACCGGAAGGAACGGAATCGAGAGCGCGGTGGCTACTGCCAGCACACCGGCGAGGACAGCCCATAGTCGCAGCCTGCCGAGGGAAGAGGAGACATCGGTTGTCGATATCCCCCGGTGTGCCGACTGCGGAACAGATACTCGCTCTTCGCCCCTACTGAGAACCACGGTTATGGATGCTAGCGCGGAGACAACCGATCACCGACCCGGCCGCGCGGAGTCCGGAGCCCGCGCGGCCGGGCGGAGATCAGTTGCGGTCCAGCACCGCCCGCAGGAACTCACGGGTGCGCGGCTCCTGCGGATCGGTGAAGATCTGCTCCGCGGGCCCCTCCTCAGCGATACGGCCCGCGTCGAGCATCATCACTCGATCGGACACCTCACGCGCGAAACGCATTTCGTGCGTGACACAGAGGAAAGTGATGTCGGTGGTCGCGGCGATATCCCGGAGCAGATGCAGTACTCCGGTCACCAACTCCGGATCGAGCGCGGAGGTCACCTCGTCGAGCAGGAGCACATCGGGGTCCATGGCCAGCGCTCGCGCGATCGCGACCCGCTGTTGCTGGCCACCGGAGAGCTGGGTGGGCCGAGCCGTAGCCTTCTCCGCCAGCCCGACCATCTCCAGCAGCTCGAGCGCCCTGGCCTCCGCGGCCTCCTTGGACCGGCCGAGCGCGCGGACCGGGCCCTCGGTGATATTGCGCAGCACGTTCATATTCGGAAACAGGTTGAAGTGCTGGAACACCATGCCGATCGAGCGCCGCGCCCGGCGCAGGTGGGCTTCGTCGGCAGGCACGAGGCGATCACCTTTGCGCATATGGCTCAGCAGATTTCCATCCACTTCGATGGTGCCCGAGCTCACCCGTTCCAGCGTCATCAGCAGCCGCAGTACCGTGGTCTTTCCGGAACCCGACGGTCCGATCAGGCTGACGAATTCGCCCGGCGCGACAGTGAAATCGAGCCGATCGAGGCAGGAGACCTTGCCGTAAGTCTTGACCACGTCGGTGAACCGGATCATCGGCGCAACGGTCTGCTGTTCGGCCGGCTCCTCGACCAGTTCCGAGAGCACGCGGGCGTCAGCGGGCTCACTTTGCTTCGATAGCTCCGACACGGAGTTGCACCTTTCGTACCAGAATCGAGCATGGATAGCTCAGGGCGAGGAAGGTGAGCCCGACCGCCAGCCATGCCTCGGGCCCGGTACCACCGGTGTCGGAGGCATAGGCGGTTTTGACCTGATACACCATGTCGAGGATCACGATCGAAGACAGCAGCGGCACCTCCTTGAACATCGCGATGGTGTAGTTGCCGAGCGCGGGCAGCACCCGTGGAACCGCCTGCGGCAGAATGACATCGGTCCAGGTACGCATCCTCGGCAGGCTGAGCGCGGTCGCCGCCTCCCATTGCGCGGCAGGCACCGCGTCGATCCCGGCCCGGTAGACCTCGGCGGTATAGCAGGCATAGTGCACACCCAATGCCAGCACGCCGACCAGTAACCGTTGGGTCTCGATGGGCAGATCGTCGAACACCGCGGGGCGGACTACCCAGTAGAGCACGAAGATCTGTACCAACAGAGGTGTGCTGCGCACGAATTCGATGAATGCCCACAGTAGTTGGTCGACCACCGGTATCCGCATCCGCCGGATCATCGCGAAGATCAGGCCGAGCGTATAGGCGACCAGCGAACCGAGCACGGTGAACTGGACGGTGACGAGCAACCCGTCCCAAATGTAGGGGAACGCTTCGAAGAAGCGATCCCAGCGCCACTTCTCCATCAGCCGCTCACCGCCTTCGTCCAGCGTCGCGACCGGGTGGGCAGGCGCCTACCGACCCGCCGGGCCGCAAGCCGTTCCAGCACCCGCATGATCAGTGTGATCACGATCGCGAGCAGTAGATAGCACAGCAGCTCGATGGTGTAGATGACGCCGAGCTCCCGGGAGAACGCAGGAACCGCGCGTAGCTCATCGGCCTTCTTGAAGATCTCCGGCACGGCGATGAAGCTCAACAGTGCCGTACCTTTCAGCAGCTGGATGAACAGATTGTTGAACGAGGGCAACATCTCGACCACCGCCTGCGGCAGAATGACCCGCCACATCCGCTGCGGTGCGGACAGATTCACCGCGATCGCACCCTCGACTTGTGCGCGCGGCACGGCGGACACGGCGCCGCGGACTATTTCGGCGCCATAGGCGCCGTGATTCAGCCCGAGCACCACGATGCCGATCAGCAACAGCCCCTGCGCGGTGGCACCGAGCGTGATGCCCAAGAAGATCGGTACCGCCACCGCGAAGAAGAACAACTGCACTACTTCCGAGCTACCGCGGAAGCCCTCCACATACAGTCTGGCCGGAACCCGCAGCCACGCCGAGGACGAGAGCAGGGCCAGACCGGAGAGGAACGACAGCACCACGGTCAGGGCAATGCCGCCCACGGTCGCCCAGACCGTGAACGGCAATCCCGTGAGAATGCGCTCCAGATAGACGTCGATATTCTCGGTCAAAGGTCAGGCCGCGCAGTATTCTTCGGTGGTAGCGGTCGGATCGGGCTCATTGGCCGCGGTCAGGCCGAACGGCTCGACCAGTTTCAGCCACTCCCCGCTCTCGTGCAGCGCGCGCAGCTCCCGGTTGAAGTCCTCGCGGAACTCGTCATCACCGATGCGGAAGTTGAAGGTACCGACATCGGGCTTATCACCGAACTGGAACGACGGCGTCACTTCCAGGTTCGCGTCCGGGTTGTTGCGCACCAGCCAGGCGGCGGTGACGTCGAGCAGCGCACTGCCGTAGACGTCGTTGTTGCTTACCGCGCGCAGGATATCGTCCTGCTTGGCCATCGGCTCGATCAGCTCACCGGGTACTCCGACGGATTCGGCGTAGCCGTTCTCCACCGCGCCACCGAGAGTGGCGATCCGGACGTTCTCCCTGGTGATGTCCTCGAACCGGTTGATATTGCGCGGGTTGCCCTCCGGCACCATGAATGCCGATCCGACCTGATAGTCGGGAATGGCGAAAGCGGAACTCTCGCATCGCTTCGGGTTGATGAACATACCCGCGGCCACGAACGCGTAGTTCTTGGCCCGCACACCGTCGATGAGTCCGTCGAAGTCGGTGACCACGCCCTCGACTTCATCGATACCGAGCTTCTTCAGCACCGCCCGCGCCACCGTCGGGGCGTAACCGGTCAACTCCCCCTTTTCATCGAGGTAAGCCCACGGCGCTTCGTTCGCGAAACCGACCTTGATCTTCCCGGAAGCTTTCGCGTCTTCATACGTCACCGCCGCGCCGTCATCACCCCCCAATCCGCAGCCCGATGCCGCCAGAGTCGCCATGGCGAATGCGGCGGCCATCACCCGTCGCAGTCCGCGCCTCGGCTTCCTTGCCTGTTCCTGTTGGATCATTCGGTCAGCTCCTCGCATAGCCCACTAAGGGTTTCGAGGAAACTTTGAGATCTACCGTTCAGCTACTTTAAGGTTCGATGACGATACGGATACCGTGCGCCGAATATCGGCGTATGCAGTTCCGCGCAGCGGTAATTCCGCACAGCGTGGATCAGGAAAAACCCCAGTTTACGTGGATCGCGAACGGTGCCGGTTACCGGTGCGCGGCCGTGTAGGCAGCGATCTGCTTGTCTACGACGGCGATGAGGTCGCCGAGCACGATATTGATGTCGGTGACGTGCAATCCCCAGTTGGCATCGGGAAAAGCGTTCAGGGGTGGCATACCGGGGTCGGCGGTGATCATCAGTACATGGGCGCCGTTGGTGTGCACGCACTGGGCGCGGTACCCGGAGGCCGGCTGCACCCACGGTGTAGCAGGTGGCGGTAATTGTGGCCCGTAGGTGGCGACATCGGCCAGGCCCATGATGCCCGCGGGCGGTACGCCTGGTCGCAGAGTGGTCACCAACGCGCGATCGTTGTGCTCCAGCGATGCCGGATTGGTACAGGCGATCTCGTATCCGGGGCCGTACGGGGCCGGGTGGGCGCTCGCTGTCGTCGGTTTCGCACCGAAACGGGTCGTCGCGGGCGGGATTTCACCGAAGGCCGACCACGCCAGCGCACAGTGGATCTGAGTAGCGGACCCGCACAGCGGGAGCGATGTGAAATCGCCTCCTACGGTGCTGTTTTCCGGTACGACGACATTGCCGCCCGCCAGCAGCGCCGATACGATGCGCCCATCGGCGACGGGATCGGTTTCGATCTGCTCGGCGATAAGCCTGCGCAGTAAGAGAGTGCCTTGTGAATGTCCGATGAGCACGATGCCGCGGCCGTGGTTATCGCGTTCGAGGTATTGCCGCCACGCGCGAACGACATCGCTGTAGGCCTCCTCCGCCCCGGCCTGCACCGAATCGGTGGACAGCGGACCACGTTGCAGGGCGAACAGGGTGCGTTGGCGATATACCGGCGCGTAGACATCGCAGAGCTGGGAGAATTGCGCGGCCTGTAATCGGGCCACCCCGGTGACCGCGGGGGTGGCTTCCGGCCTGGCATTGAGCGCGGGGTCTGTCGAGACGGTGGGATAGACGTAGAAGCAGTCCACATCGTGCGCACGTACCGAAGGTCGATCGACGGTTGTTTCGCCGTCCGCCCCCTGGATCGTGGTACTCGCGTCGCCGCGACACGGGTCGGTGACCATATCGGGGCGGCAAAGCCACGTGACCTGTCCGTCGGCCGGTTCCTCGGCGCGCGCGGCACCGACCGGGCCCACAGCGGTAGCCGTCGCTGCCGCGATTCCAGCCACCGCCATGGCGATGACTGCTCGAAACCTCATCCACCGTGTCGCTATGGTCCACCTCATCAACAGAACCGACGTGTGGCGAACACTATTCGCCATGAGGCCGGTAAGGCAAGCATGGGACTCTCGATCGCTGCTGACCGATCGCCGCTGCCTGAGCATGCCCGATGGCAGAGAATGCCGCTCGGCATAAAGGAGCCTCGCCCGTGGCACACAGATGATGTGATCGGATGGCCCCATGGGCGACAGAACCAGCAGCCCGCGACGTAGACGCAATCCGGAGCAAACCCGCAAGGCGATCATCGACGCGCTGCTAGAGACATTACAAGAGGGCGTTTTCACGCCGACCAGCAAGACGATCGCGGCCCGCGCCGGTGTTTCCGAACGGAGCCTCTTCGTTCATTTCCACAGCTTGGAAGATCTCCTGGCCGCTGTCACCGAGCAGCAGTCCCGCTATGTCGAAGCCCTGTTCGCCGATATGGATGCGGAACTACCACTCGACCAGCGGATCGACATCGCGGTCGGTTGCAGTGAAGCTGTCTTCGCGCTGCAGCGCAACCCGCGCAAGCTGGGCTTGGTCCAATCACACACAGCCGAGGCCGTCGACCAGCGCATGCGCCGGACCGACCAGCATATCCACGACAGTCTCGCCCGGTTGTTCGCGCCGGAACTCCACCGTGACGGCACCCTCGACGTGGAACTGCTCGATATGATCGACGCCACGGCCACCTGGGCTTATCGCCACCACCTGACCGAGCGGCGCGGACTGTCCACCCAGGCGGCGTCTCATGCCGTGGGCCGGATGCTGCGCGCACTGCTGACCACAGCACATCTCGACTCCGGCAATGAGCAGGCAACCACGCCATGAGCTTCGTTCGCCGCCCGGCTCCGCTGTGCACAGGCGCCACGGGATCGGACCAGCAGTCAGGGTGACCGGCCCCGGAGCGATTCGCACGGGTCCGAGTGTTCATCTGCGCCCCCACCCACCAGCACGGCAACACCTACCATGTAGGTCATTACGGCCCGTCTCGGCAACCACCACTATTGCAGTGTTACTGCAATAGCGGTATAGATGGGGTTCCGTAACGCGAGCGGGCACAGGCATGGACCGGATCCCGATGAGATCGGTAGTGCGCGCGTGCAGCGTCCAGAGATCGACGCTCTCTTTACGGCAACTCCATCGATCGGCAGCAAGACAGGAGCACAGTGCATGTCCGATGACAACCACACCCACCGCGGTCGGGGACCAGGGTTCTCCCGCCGTAGCGTCTTCGGCGTCGGAGCGGCGGCTCTCATGGCGACAGGTATCGGAGTAACCGCCACCGGGTGTGCCACATCGGACGAACTGCCTGCCGAGCAGACCACGAAGGATCGGATCGATCCGAGCCAGCACATCGTCGATCAGCAGAAGCAGGCGCAATCCTCATTGCCCTTCGACGACACCCAGGACTTCACCGATGCCGATCGAGGGTTCCTCGCCGGATACGAGTCCGACGTGATCGCAGATGCCGAGGGCGGGGCCGTATGGGACATCGGCTCCTACTCCTTCCTCCAAGGAAGCTGCCCGAACTCGGTGCATCCCAGCTTGTGGCGGCAGTCCCAGCTGACGGTGAAACAGGGCCTGTACGAGGTGGTACCCGGCATCTATCAGGTCCGCGGACTGGATCTGTCGAATATGACCTTGGTCGAGGGCGATAACGGAGTGATCGTCATCGACCCGCTGATCTCGGTGGAGACGGCGAAAGCCGGGCTCGAACTGTACCGGCGCCACCGTGGTGACCGCCCGGTGACCGGGCTGATCTACACCCATTCGCATGTCGATCACTTCGGTGGCGCCCTCGGTGTTCTCTCCGCGGAGGACGCGGGCCGGGTCCCGGTGCTGGCACCAAAGGGGTTCCTGGAGCACGCGGTGAGCGAGAACATCTACGCGGGCACGGCGATGACCCGCCGTGCGGCCTACATGTACGGCACGGGCTTACCACGTGATGCCAAAGGGCAGGTCGGCAACGGTCTCGGTATGACCACATCGACGGGCACGGTGAGCTTGCTCCCGCCTACCAAGGACATCACCACGACCGGCCAGCAAGAGACGATCGACGGTGTCCGCATCGAGTTCCAGATAACTCCCGGCACCGAGGCGCCCGCGGAGATGAACTTCTATTTCCCCGACCGTCGGGCCTTGTGCATGGCAGAGAATGCCACGCACACCATGCACAACCTGCTCACGCTGCGCGGGGCGCTGGTCCGCGACGCACACGTCTGGGCGCAGTACCTGACCGAGTCGGTGAATATGTTCGCGAACAAGGCGGATGTCGCGTTCGCCTCGCATCACTGGCCGACCTGGGGTACGGACAAGATCGTGGAATGGTTGTCCCTGCAGCGGGACACCTACGCCTACCTGCACGATCAGACGCTGCGGATGCTCAACCAAGGGCATACCGGGATCGAAATCGCCGAAATGGTCGAGATGCCGCCGCCGCTGGCGGACAACTGGGCCTCCCGCGGCTACTACGGATCGGTCAGTCACGGCGTCAAGGCCATCTACCAGCGATACATGGGCTGGTTCGACGGCAACCCCGCGCACCTGTGGGAGCACCCACCGGTCGAAGCGGGCAAGCGCTATGTCGCCGCGATGGGTGGTGCGGACAAGGTACTGGAGCAGGCCCGCACGGCATACTCCGACAACGACTACCGCTGGGCCACCACCCTGCTCAATCATCTGATCTTCGCCGAGCCGGATAATCAACGCGCCAAGATGCTGCAAGCCAGCGTATTCGAGCAGCTCGGGTACGGTTCCGAGAATGCGACCTGGCGTAATTTCTATCTGTCCGGCGCCTACGAGCTGCGCAACGGCAATTTCGGGACGCCGGTCAAGGCCGAGTCGAAGGCGCTGATCGGGACCCTCACCGTCGATCAGATCTTCGATTACATCTCCTTCCTGATCAAAGGGCCGGAAGCATGGAACATGCACCTGGTCAACGACTGGACGATCACCGACGAAGGCAAGACCTATCGCACCGAACTGCGCAACGGCGTGTTCGTCCACCACCAGATCCAGGAAGGCTTCGTCGGCCCCGCGCCGGACGCGACATTGACCCTGACCCGACCGGTGCTGATCGGCATGCTCACCGGCACCAAGGAAATTCCGCAGGCCGTCCTCGCCGGCGAGCTCACCTTCACCGGTGACGCGACGAAACTGCGGGACCTCAAAGAGGTCCTGGACACACCGAACCCGGAGTTCAATATCGTCATCCCGTAGCCGCCGCGACAGGCTATGCACTCGCTCGGCCCCGACCAACGGTTGAACCGGCTACCGATGCAATACGGTCAACAGATCCTCGTAGGTGATCCAGCCGATCACCTTCGTGTGGTCGGGGTCGACGACCGGCAATCCGGTTCCGCCGTACCCGGACAGTGCGGCGAGCGTGTCGTGGAATGTCGCGTCGGCGGTCACCGCCGGTAGGTACTTCACCAGGTGAGCCACCGACTCCGGTTGGTATGAGTCATCGAGCGCTTCGGCGATATCACGCGCCGAGACACAGCCGCGGTAGCGGCCGTCGCGGTCGAGTACGGGCAGTATCCCGAGTGCGGACTTCTCCAGCGCGGTAGCCACGGTCGTGAGATCCGCGGTATCGAGCAACGGCCTCGGCGCCGCGCGCGCGAGGTCACCTGCGCTGACGGTAGCGAAAGGACCATGAGGCTGCTCGAGGTCGATGCCGCGGCGCAGGAGCTTGCGGGTGTAGATGGTGTCTTGCGACAGCAGCCGGGACACGCCCGTTGCCACGGCGACCGCGGTCATCAGCGGCAGGATGGCGGTGTACTCACCGGTCAGCTCGAACAAGATGATGACCGCCGTGATGGGGGCGCGGGTGGCGCCGCCGAGTGCGGCAGCCATCCCGACCAAACCGTAAGCGCCCGGCGATTGGGTGACCGTCGGCAGGAGATGATGCACGATCTGGCCGAAGGCGGTGCCTGCCATGGCTCCGATGAACAGCGTGGGTGCGAAGACACCGCCGGATCCGCCGATACCGATGGTGAGGCTGGTAGCGACCATCTTCCCTACCAGCAGCAGCACCAGCATGCCGAGCACATATTCGCCCTCGACCGCGCTCTCCAACACCGGATACCCGACGCCGTACATCTGCGGCAACATGAGCAGTACCGCACCGAGCAACAGTCCACCCACCGCGGGACGCGCCCACTGCGGACCGCGCCAGATCCAGTCGCAGAAATCCTCGACCGCGTACAACACCTTCGAGAAACAGACCCCTACCGTACCGACCACCAGTCCGAGCAGCAGGTACAACAAGTATTCGGCCGGATGCCGCACAGCGAAATCCGGCAGTGTCAAGAATGCCTCGTCGCCGACCACGGCCCGGCCGACAACACTGGCAGTGACGCTGGACAGTACGACAGCACCGAACGATTCGACGGCGAAATTGCGCAGGATGAGCTCCATGGCGAAGAACAGCCCGGCCAGTGGCGCGTTGAAAGTCGCGGAGATGCCGCCTGCCGCGCCGCAGGCCACCAGCAGCCGGACGCGCGGCGTATCGAGTCGGGTCACTTGCGCGATGGTCGAACCGGCGGCCGAACCGATCTGCACGATCGGGCCTTCCCGGCCGACCGATCCGCCGCCACCGATACACAATGCCGAGGCCAGGGCCTTCAGAACCACGACCCTTGGGGCTATCCGGCCCTTCTGTTCGGTGACCGCGTACATCACCTCGGGTACGCCGTGCCCACGGGCCTCAGGAGCGAACCGGTAGACCACCGGCCCGTAGATCGCACCGGCGACAACCGGCGCGAGCAGCAGGAACCACACCCCGAGCCCGGGCCAATGCCCCCAAGCGACCCTGCCGAGGCCGGCGTAGTCGTGGTATCCGGTGAACAGCCAGGTGACCCCGGTGATGAGGTACCGGAAGCCGATCGCGGCGAACCCGGTCACCGCGCCGACAGCCACCGCGAGAAACAATGTTCCGGACGAGCTCTCCCGCAGCCATCCGAGCCATAATCCGCGCGATAGGAAAGCACGACGGCGCCGGTTTTGGGGAACTCCCTCGAACGGCAACATAGTAGCAGTATGTAACAATTGCTATCTGCAACATAATCGATGCGCCTGAGCGGGATCTCTTCAGGCCGACTCGATACACCCCGATCGGCATACCACCGTGCGGTGCCGTTATTCGCGGGGCGGCAGGATGGAGACATCCCTGCATGAACGAACGGAGATGGCAATGACGACGGCGCGACGATACGCGACAGCCGAGGAGTCCGTGGATGAGATCACCGACGCCTTACTGACCGCCTCCCGCCTCTTGGTGGCATTGTCCGCGCAGTCGATCGCCCACGTCGATGAGACAATCACCATCCCTCAGTTCCGTACGCTGGTAATTCTGTCCACGCGCGGACCTGCCAAGATCGCGACCCTCGCCGGCATCCTGAACGTGCAGCCCTCCACTGCGACCAGGATGGTCGACCGACTGGTCACCGCCGGACTGGTCGATCGCAAGCCCAATCCGGAGTCCCGCCGCGAGTTGATCATCGAACTGACCACACGTGGCCACACGATCGTCACCGCGGTTACCGACCGGCGGCGCCGAGAGATCGCCGCGGTTGTCGACCGGGTACCAGCAGGCGACCGCTCCGGACTGGTGCGCGCGCTGAACGCGTTCAGCGCCGCGGGTGGCGAACCGAACGCGGTGACGGCGATCGACAGCTATCAACTCTGACCGGAGTATCGGCTCCGATCCGAGAGCCCCTCCCCCACACCACGGATTCCACCGAACCTGCCGTACAGCGATTACGGACACCGGGTTCAGCGCTCGATCAGCACCCGCGCCGACGGCAGTGATGCCGAGTTCGGCGCGGGCCAGGCCATCGCCGCGGCCGATTTCCCCGAAATAGCACACAAAGCCTACTAGTGCATAAGGCAACTGTTGTACACTGCTCCATATCATCCACTTTGGACATACGCCCAAGGTGAATGCCCAAGAAGATTCCGCCAGAGGGTGTCGGCAATGAAGGAGCGAGTATGGTGACCGCCGCCGAACAGGGCCGGGAAACCCGCGCCCGGCTGATGGACGCGGCGGTCGAATTGATCGCCGATCGGGGCTGGGGCGCAGTGACCACTCGCCTCGTAGCCGACCGCGCCGGACTGCGACCGGGGCTGGTGCACTACCACTTCGCCTCGGTACACGATCTGCTGATCGACGCGTCACTCCGTCTGACGCGCGAGGTGGGGGCCGTCATGCTGGAGAAAATCCTGCAACAGCCGACCACGGCAGGGGTGGACCAACTCCTGGCCACGATAGCCACCTACACCGGCGACGATATGGATACCCGGGTTTTCAGCGAAATGTTCTTGGCGGCAACACGTCACGAACGGTTACAAGAGGGACTGGCCGCACTGTTGCGCGAGTTCCGCACCGCAGTCACGGCATGGCTGCACGCCGACGGGGCGGTCACCGATGCGGAAGCCACGGCTGCGGTACTGCTGGCCGCTTTCGATGGGCTCATCCTGCATCGGCTGATCGATCCAGGCGTGGGTGAACTCGGTGTCGACGGCCCGCTGTGCCGGCTGACCGGGATATCCGAGACGGCGGGAGCGGAGGACAACCGACATGGATGAGGGAGCGACGACCACACGAGGCGGCATTCGGCTGCTCGGGGTGCACAAGACCTATGGCAGCGGTGAGGCAGCGGTCCACGCACTACGGGATATCGACATCGATATCCCCGCTGGTGAATTGGTGGCCGTACTGGGTGCCAGCGGCTCGGGCAAGACCACCCTGCTCAATATCATCGGCGGTATCGAATCGGCCGACAGCGGCTCGATCGTGGTCGCCGGGCAGGACATCTCGGATCGGCCGCCCGCCACCCTCGGCGAATTCCGGCGGGCCCATATCGGTTTCGTCTTCCAGTTCTTCAATCTCATCCCAAGCCTCACCGCAAGGGAGAACATCGAGGTGCTGGTCGAACTCACCGGTCGCGGCGATCGGGCGCGGGCACAGGAGCTCCTGTCGGCGGTAGGACTGGCCGATCGCGCGAACCATTTCCCCGCGCAACTATCCGGTGGACAACAACAACGGGTCTCGATCGCCAGGGCGCTGGCCACCGATCCCGATCTGGTGCTCGCCGATGAGCCCACCGGCGCTCTTGACGTCGCGACGGGCCGTGACGTGCTGAAACTACTGCAGCAAACCACCAGAGCCGGACGCGGCGTGATCATGGTGACCCACAATGAGGTGGTCGCCGAGATCGCCGACCGGGTCGTCCGGATGCGCGACGGTCGTATCGTCGCCACCGAACGCAATACCGCGCCCACCGACGCGGCCGCAGTGCGGTGGTGATCGCGATGCTGCTGATGAGAAACAAGGTGCTCGGGCGAAAGATCCGCCGGGATCTGCGGCGCAAGCCCGCGCAAGCGGCCGCGATCGCGGTAACGGTGATGCTGGGGGTGTTGCTGTTCATCGCCAGTTACGACTCGTTCCGCAATCTGTCCACCTCTTATGAGCGCACCTACACACGATTACACTTCGCCGACTTCACCGCGGTCGGCGGTGACCCGGCAGTGATCGCGGCAGCGGCGCGGGCGGACGACAGTGTCGCCAGAGTGTCCGTACGTACCCAGGCCGATGTCCCCATGACGATCGGTGCGGCAAAGCTGGTCGGCCGGATCAGCGGGATACCCGCGGGCACCGAGCCCTCGGTGAACGACATCGCGCTCACCGCTGGTCGGATGCCCGATCCGGTACGGCAGAACGAGGTGGTGCTCGAACAGCACACCGCGGACACCTTCGGGCTCGGCCCCGGTGACCGGTTCGACGTCTTCGACGGCACTACCTGGCAGCAGGTGACGGTAGCCGGGGTCGCCCGCTCACCGGAGTACCTGTGGCCCGCCCGCAGCAGGCAGGAAGTACTCGGCGATCCACACTCGTTCGCGATCGTCTTCGCCGAACAAGCAACAGCGTTACGGCTGTCCGGACAACCCGGACCCGATCAGACACTCGTCGAGATGTCCCCCTCGGCAACCGAATCCGAGCACGATCGGGTGGCCGCACTCCTGCGGTCGGCAGGCGCCGCTGATGTCACCACGCGGGCAGAGAACCCCTCGGACGCCGCCTTGACCGAAGACCTGAACGGATTCTCCCAGATCGCCGTCGGCTTCCCGCTGTTGTTCCTGCTTGCCGCGGGGATTGCCGAATATGTCCTGCTGACCCGGCTGGTGCACGCCGAACGTCCGATCATCGGCACCCTGCTGGCGATGGGAGCGCGCCGGAGCGCGCTGATCCGGCACTACCTCACCTACAGCATGATCGTCGCCGCATCGGGCGGGCTGGCCGGTGTCCTCCTCGGTGCTGTCGCGACCTCGGCGGTCACCTCCGCGTATACCAAGGCGATCGGGATCCCGGACACCGTCATCGAACATCGCGTGTCCACGCTCGCGCTCGGGCTCGGCCTCGGTCTGGCGGCCGGTGGCCTCGCCGCCCTCGCCCCAGCGCTCGCCGCGGCCCGCACCGCACCCGCACAGGCCATGCGCGGTGACGGCGCGCGCATGGTCCGGCCAGGCCCACTGACCCGCATGTCGGCCCGATGGACCGGATTACCCGCAGTGCTGCGGATGGCCCTGCGCTCGCTGACCAGGGACCGCCGCCGCACGCTGGCCACAATGACCGGCACCGTCCTGGCGCTGGTGCTGATATTGGCGTCGGCGGGCATGGTCACCAGCATGCGCGCCGTGCTGGCGGTGCAGTTCGAGCAGGTCGACCAGCAGGACGCGACCGTGGTGGCAGCGCCGGACGCCGGTGCGCAGAGCGCACAGCTGCGCGCGATACCCGGCATCGCCGAGGTGGAAACCTGGTCGACCGCCCCGGTCACTGTGCAGGCCGAAGACAACAGTTATACGACCGAACTCACCGGGCTACAGCCGAACACCACCATGCACGGATTCCGGACCGTGCGTGGCGTATCCGGTCTGCCCGCCGACGGCGTGGTCGCCGGATCCGCGCTGACCGACCGGCTCGGCGTCCATGTCGGCGATACCCTCACGATCACCTCGGCGTTCGGCACCCCGCACCGGGTACGGCTTGCCGCGCTGGTGGACGAACCGCTCGGAACCTTTCTCTACGCCACCAACGACACCGCCAGAACCATCGCGCCTGCCGCACTCCCCGGCTATCTGCTGCGCTTCCAGCCCGGTGCCGACCGCGATGCCCTCCGTGCCGCCGTTACCGAACTACCCGGCACACTCGCCTATACCGATACGCAAGCACTGCGGACGGAATTCGACCGATTCCTCGCGCTGTTCTGGATATTCGTCGCCGTCATGCTTTTCTTCGGCGCGATCCTGGCGTTCGCGGTCATCTACGTGACCATGACCGTCAATTTGGCCGAACGCACCACCGAGCTGGCCACATTACGAGCGGCCGGGGTACCCAACCGACGCCTCACCGCCGCACTCGCCGCCGAAAATCTGCTGGCCACAGCGCTTGCCGTGCCCATAGGGCTCGGCGCGGGGATCGTGGCCGCTTGGGCGTTTCTCCGGTCGTTCAACAGCGACATGTTCACCCTGCACCTGTCGCTGGGAGTACCGACGCCCGCGCTGGCGGTTGCCGCCGTGCTCGTGGCCGCCGCGCTCTCGCAGCTGACGGCCCTGCAGTTCCTGCGACGCATCGACATCGCACGCGTCGTCCGCGAACGCGCTCAGTAACAACACGCTCAGTAGCAACAAAGGAGAAAAATGACAGCCAATGCCTCCGCCGCGACATTCGGCGCACGGATGTTGAAGACCCGCTGGCTGGTCCGGGCACCGATCCTGCTCTATCGCGCCGGGCTCGGATTCCTCTTCGGAACCAGGCTGCTGATGCTCGAACACCTCGGCAGGCGCAGTGGTATCCGCCGATACGTCGTGCTGGAAGTGGTCGATCGACCTGCTCCCGACCAGTACATCATCGTCTCGGGCTTCGGTACCCGCGCCCAGTGGTACCGCAATGTCCAGGCCGACTCGCGCGTGCGTGTCTGGCACGGATTCCGGCGCGGTATGCCCGCCACCGCGACCGTGATGACGACAGAAGAGGCCAAGGCCGCTCTCGACGATTACATCCAGCGGCATCCGCGCGCCTGGAAGAATCTGCGTGACGCCATCGAACATGCCACCGGCGCACCAGTGGATGTGTTGCCCATGGTCCGGTTACACGTTCACCGCTGAAACCGGCTCATCTCCCGCGGGCAGGACCTTCTCATCAGCCGCTGAGTTCGGACCGGTACGAGCTCAGCGGCCACGATGTCGACTCGGCGGTACGCCACGACGGGGCCTGCCACCGCGCCACACGTCTCATCCGGTTCGATTCGTGTCCCCGTCTCCGGCTGTGGACCGCACACCATCGTCGTAGTGCGCGACCACCTCATCCTCGACATATTTGCCCGCGGGCAGACAATCCATCGGTTCCACCCGCAATACCCGCGCGACGGGAACATCGGTCGAGGAATGCAGCACGATCGATAGCGCGATCGTCACGGCGACGAGGTCGAACACCACCTCGCTGTTGGGTATGCCGGACTGCAGGGCGAGCAGTCCGTAGACCACCGACGCGAATCCTTTCGGCCCGAACCACGCCGCCGCCGCGCGTTCCGGGGCTGACAACGGCGTCCGCAACAGCGATATCAGCATGGCTGCCGGCCGCACCAACACGATCGCAAGCACCGCCAAGGTCCAGTCACCGATACTCAAGTGCGATAAGCGCTCCGGCGTGAGCAGCGCGCCGAATACCAGCAGTGCCGCGAACTTGGTCACCTCGGACAATAGATCGCCGAACGGCTCGAACTGCTCGGCAGCCATATGATCCAGTGTCGCCAACGTCGACCCGGCCACGAATGCCGCCAGGTAGGGATTGGCGTGGGTGAGGTGGCACGCTCCGTACAGGGTGACCGCGATGGCCAACGGCCCCAATGCCTGTAACCGGGGCTCGGCTGTGAGAATCGGCAACCGCCAGGCCAGCGCGACCACCGCCGGAATAGCGATCCCGAACACCAATCCCAAGACCAATTCCACCGCGATATGCGGTGCCCCTGATTCGTGATGTGTCGCTGTCGCCAGAAAGATCAGGACGAACGGCAGCGCCAATCCGTCGTTGAGCCCGGACTCGATATTGAGCAACCGTCGCAACCGGAGTGGCACATCGCTGCGCCCGACGAGCGCCGAAGCGAACACCGGATCGGTCGGGGAGAGGATGGCGCCGAGCAGGAATGCCGTCGGCCAATCCAATCCGGCCAGCCAATGCGCCGGAATCGCGATCAGCACCATGGTCAGCGGCATCGCCAGACCCAGCGCCCGGCCCGACAACCGCCAGCCTTCCCGCAGTGCGGGCAGGTTCGCCCGCTGCCCGTCGGTGAACAGCACCGTGAACAAGGCGACATCGGCCAGTACCGCCACCAGCCCATCCTCCGGCGTGATGGTTACCACGCCGAGCCCGCCCTGGCCGATCACCGCACCAGCGACAAGGAACAGCAATGCGGTAGACAACACCGTTCGCGCGGCCACACCGGACAGCGACACGCTGACGAGCAGTACCACGCCGAAAACAAGGACAAGCACCATCACATCCACCGTTCGCAGTCGAGCCCGACCCGCCGAATCCGTACCGCAGACCGGTCTTCCCGGCACCCCCGAGATAAGCATGCCGTACGTCCACGGGGAACTGTTCCGCAGTACTCGACCCCGGCACTACGTACTACGGGCGCGGCGGATCCGCGACCGCGATATCGGTCGGTGAAGGCCTGCTCACACTGGGAAAAAGTCCCTGATGCGCTCGAGCCGCCCGGTCTGTTCGGCGACCTGGTATACGTGGCTCCCTACCGCTATGTCCAATACCCCGAGCCCGAACGGCGAAAAAATGACCGGTCGATCGCGGGGCGGTTGGAAATCACCCCGCAGCACCTCGGCCAGAGTGGCATCGATGAAGCCGCGAGAGCCGGACATTTGCTCGGCCAGATGCGGCGAGGTCGCTGCTTTGAGACAGTGCTCGATATCATCGAGGATATTGCACGAACCGAGTATTATCTCCGGAGCGAGATCGCGCAGCGAAATGTGCAGCACCGTCGGATTATGCTGGAACCACGATATATCGGTGACATGCGGAACCGATGCCGTGGTCGCGAATACGATCAAATCCGAATCACGAATCGCCGCTTCCGGGGAATGATGCAGAATCACCTCGTCCGCTTCACCGTGCTCCTCGAGTGTCCTGGCGAATTCCGCCGCGAACTCCGGTGATCGGTCGAATGTACCGATCGACTGGAAACGCCATCCGGTGCCGTGCAGGAACGAGTGGATGTAGCGGGCGATCAAACCGGTGCCGAAGTAGGTTATGCGCCGGGGTCGGTCGCCACCGTCGTGGAGCCGGGCCGCGGCAAGTGCCGCCGACGCCGCGGTCCGCGTCGCGCTGATCACCGACCCTTCGAGGCAGGCTATCGGGAATCCGGTCGATTGATCGTTCAGAATCAGGACCGCGGAGGCACGAGGCAGTCCGTTTTCGATGTTTCCGGGGAAACTCGAAATCCATTTCAACCCGTCGAGCGAGAACTCTCCGCCGAGCGAAGCGGGCAGCGCGATGATGCGTGACTCCGGTCGATCCGGAAACCGGAGAAAATAGCTGGGCGGGTTGATACTACGCCCGTCCGCATGGAGCAGATAAGCGCTTTCGACGATCGAAACTATTTCCGCATACCTCCCCTCGACGATATCGGATACGGTACGGCCACCGATTACCGAAAATGCCGGTTTCTCCATGTATTACTCCTAGCTGGGCGAAATTCCGCCCGGTATCGAGGACAGCGCGCATACGATCAGTTGGCCACCGTGATCGGAACGGTTTCCACTGCTGGGCGCCGGGTGGCCGGGGACTCCATGGAGTCCAGGAGTTCGTTCCCGTAATGTTCGGCGACCCAGCCGTCGTCATAGACCGTCTCGAGATACCGCTCCCCCATATCCGGCGATATGGCGACAGCTTTCACCTGTTCATCGCGCAGTTCCGCCAGTCGTAGTTGCGCTCCGGCCAGCACAGTGCCTGTCGATCCGCCGAAGAGGAATCCGGTTGTCGCCAGTCTTCGGCACATGCGGATGGCTGCGGCCTCCTCGACCATCACCACCTCGTCGACTACCGAGCGATCGAGTATTTCCGGCCGCCTGCTCGCACCGATACCAGGGATGTATCGCGAGGTGGGACTCCCCCCGAACACGACAGAACCAACGGCGTCCACAGCGACGATACGAGCCGGGTGGCCCACATCGCGCAGATAGCGCGCACAGCCCATCAGAGTGCCGGTGGTACCCGCTCCGACGAACAGCATATCGAGATCGGGGAAATTCTCCGCGATAGATGGTCCGGTAGTGCGGTAGTGCGCCTGCCAATTGCTTTTGTTGGCATATTGGTTCAGCCATACCATACGCCCGTCGGAAGCACACAGATCTTGGACGACACGTATCCTGCTCGCCAGGAAACCCTGATTGGCATCCGGTTCCGTCACAACGATTACCCGACCACCGGTGGCGCTGATCAATCTCCGGCTGTGCGTACTGGATCGTGGGTCCGTAACGCACAGAAAATCATATCCGCGACTGGCCGCAACAACACTCAGCGCAACTCCGAGATTACCGGACGACGACTCGACGATGATCGAATCCGGGCCGAGGAGGCCATCTCTTTCCGCGCTGTCGACCATCTCCACAGCGGCTTTCAGTTTTATCGATCCGCCGAAGTTGAACGATTCACATTTGAGGAACACAGGAAATTGTAGCGAGTGCGCGAGATCTATGTAGACATCGTCGACGAGCAGCTGATCGGGGCAAGTTATGTATTTTTTCTTGTCTTCTGGGTTCAACTTTTCTCCCTCGACAAGATCGACCGGAAATTTTCTGCGATTGTGGTTTTATGCAGGGTAGTAGCGATATCGACCATATGCGGCGCCGACCATTTCGCCGCACGAGACCGGAGCTGTTCGGTGACCACGGCCATTCTCGGGCGCACAAGATCCTGCCAGTAGATAGAAGCCTTGAACATCTGCGCGATCCAGATCTGGGAGTCGATCGCGATGACATGCTCTATCTCATCACTCCACTGATGTTTCTTGGTGATGCCGAGCGGTACCGCGTGCAAGCGCCGTTCATAGAGTGGCAGCAATTTGTCGGTGCAGTCCATCACGGCGTAGCGCGCGCCGGTCGACAGCGCGACCCGACCCATGGCACCGACGAGGATCGGAAATATGCCGCTGGAGCGGTAATCCGGGTGGATCGACAGCCGTGATATCTCTACGAAACCCGCTTCCCACAGCCATGTCGGCAGCCCCTTGGTCACTTCTTCGAGTTCGCTGAGATCGCGATCCCCGTTGTTGAGCACCAGCCGGGCGGTGCCGACAGGTTTGTCACCGAGCCGGCAGACGAAGTTGATCGACACCGCGTCGAAGCGATCGACGAGCTCCCAGCTGTCCTCGACATCGGTGAGCCTCCCGAAGTGGCGGTTACCCACCAGCCGCAATTCCAGCGCGGACTCGAACTCGTGCCGATTCGACACCGCGTCCACGGTGAGCAATGCGTCCAGCCGCCGCGGGTTGATACCTAATTTCCGCAGCTCACCGAATCCGAACGATTCGACCGTGCTCGCCAGCAGGATCGCTACCGGCTCTACCGACGCGGTATCGGTCATGCGAAACGACAGTATGTCCGCTCCCGCTGCGACGCGGCGACCGGTGATCTGGATCGATAAGGTGGTCTCGCCGGTCCATGGAGACCACAACGACAGTTCGGCCACCATACCGGGACATAACGACGGTTCCGGTCGCGCGCAGCTCAGCTCACCGGCGGCGAGGCCGAGACGTGCGATGGTCCCGACACTGGAACGGCCGTAGCGGCCCGCGCAGCGCAGCGTCGCATTGAGCGCCGGACGCAGCGCGCAGGCATCGCCGAGATCCGCAAGAAACCGCAGATGCACTGTCGCGGCACTGACGTCGATCCGGTGAGTGTCGGCGTAGACAGGACGAAGCCGATCCCCCAGCCGGATCAGGTCTGCGTGGAACGCGATACCCAGCTTGTCCGCCGCGCTGATCGCATCGAGCGTCTCCGGCTGCTCGAAGCGCACCGCGATCACACCATCGGAGCCGATATCGCATACCCGTGCCAGGAATCGGCGTCCCGTCGTCGAGAATACGATCACATCGGGCAGGTAGAAATCACCTATCCACTCCGCGAATTCGACCGCGGTATCGGTGTCGCTCGGGGTCACCGCGTTACACCTCGTACTCTACGCCGACACCGTCGAAGCGCAGCCGGTCCTGGATGACCACCCGCTTGTCGTTCTTGTCGTAGCCGACCAGCAGACCGGCTTCCATCATGCGGATAACTATCTGTGAACTGATTTCCGTACTGCCCGACTCATTCAACAGCTTGACCAGTGTCTTGTAGCCGAACTGCTGCTCCTGCAGGTCGGCAAAGATCTGCCGATGCCGCTCCTGGAGCGGATATTTGATCATGGAAGCACCGGATTCGTTCCCGATCACCTGCTTCGGTTCGAGGTGCATACCCGAGGGGTCCACCTTGTAGTAGTCGGTGAGCAGAACCTGCCTGCCGGTCCACTCGAAACGAGTGATCCGGTTGAGCTGTTTGGTCAGCTCACCGATCCAGCGGACCCGTGCCGCGGTCAGCTCGCCTTCGGAGAATTCGTCGCTGAGTTCCGTACGCTGATGGCGTCCGATGGCGATCATCGTTGATGCTCGGTCCCGGAAATCCGAAATGGACCAGTCCGAGCTCACCCGGTCTTTTTCGACCAGTCTCTCGAACCACTGCTTACGTTCCAGGCGCGAGTCTTCCGATTCGGAAATCCGCCGCCGCAGCCAGAATTCCGACTCCGGCTCGGTGAAGGAGGCGAAGGTATAGAACGACGCGAGGAACTCGTGATACTGCTCATAGGTTTCGCGATAGCTCCGGTTGTACCACTGATGTACGGCATCCTGTTCATCACCATGGGCGGTGATCCGGTCGATCGCCGCCGCGGCCGACACCGCGGACTGCGTGGCCAGGTGAACTCCTTGCGAGAACAGCGGATCGGTGAAGCAGGCGGAATCGCCGCACAGGAAGTAACGACCGCTGGAGAAATGCTCCGAATCGTAGGACCAGTCGTGTACGACACGGACCTCTTCGCTGGGTTCTGCCCCGCCGAGGATCTCCATAGCCCTGGTACACCGGGCGAGGGTGGTCCGGTAGAACTCCTCGACACCGACCTGCCGTATCTCCGCGGCCTTCGACCGGTCGACCACAAGACCCACACTGTAGATGTCACCCTTGAGCGGAATCATCCATACCCAGCCGTCTTCGAAGGTGATCGAGTACGTGGTACCCGCGAGATCCCCGGCGAACGGGTCTGCCCGCTTGAAGTACGACCAGACCGCGAAGTTCTTGTAGAACTCGTCGAACCGCCGAATGTTCAACTGCCGCGCCAACGGGCCCGCCGAACCGCCTGCCTCGATCAGGAAATCTCCGTGCACATCACGGGATTCGTCGTCGTGACGTACCGATACACGTACCCCGTCCGTAGAGCTTATGTCCACGTCTTCGACGAGTGTCGCCTGATGGATCACAATCCCCCTGGCTCTGGCCTGCTCGACGAGCAGCTGATCGAATTCTTCGCGCCGGACCTGGATCGCGTGGTCGAAGACCCACGGCGCCGTCTTCGGGGTCGAGAAGGAGAATGTCCATGGCGCCTGGTCACGCCCCCACAGGAAGGTTGCCGAGGGTTTCTTCACGAATCCGGCGGCATCGATGGCCTCTTGCAGCCCCAACCGGTTCAGAATCGACAACGTCCCTGGCAGAAACGACTCACCGATGCGATAGCGCGGAAAGCTCGCCTTCTCGAAGACTTCTACCTCGTGCCCCAGCTTGTGCAGGGTCAGCGCGGCCACACAGCCTGCTGGACCGGCTCCGATGACGATGACCTTGGATCTACTCACAACGTGCTCCTCATGGCAGTTTCAGTGACTTCATGCGGGTGGGCACGAAGTAGGAGTGGTGACTCTCGGGGTTGTCGAACAGCGTCAGACCGGCTTGAAAACTGCCGTGATCGCCGACCCGGATCTCGGGCACGATCGTGCAAGACAGGCCGAAGAAGTTATCGTGGCCGATTTCTACGCTGTTGCCGCAGTGGAAGTTCGGGGCGAAAAAGTTGTTCGACCCGATTCGGGAATGATGACCGATCGTGCAGTGATAATTGAGGACGTTGCAGTCTCCGATGACAACATCCGCACCGAGATAGCAGGAAGGGCCGATGATGTTTCCGGTCCCCTCGATACGCGCGGACGCGTAGGTGCTACCGGGATGGATCACGTTCGCCGCGCGCAATCCGTACTTCTCGACCACATCTCTGAACAGCTTGCGCCGCAAGGCGATATCGGATACCGCGACGATCACCTCGGTGTCCTCGGAGAAGGTGAACCCGTCCAGCGGTACACAGCGCTGCGAGGGCACGTGGACCTCTTCGTCGGCGATGGTCAGATAGGTCGCGATCCGAGGACCACCCGCGCCCGCGGCACGCGCGTCGTCGAGGTAGGCGCTGACTTCGACGGCGAATTTCCCGGCGCCGATGACCACGAGATCAGCCATCTATAGGTTCCTTTTCTTCTTGAATCGCTCCGATACCTCGATACTGTCGACGACATTGACCTTCGACGGAATCTTGAATCGCTCGACTCGGCTGGACATGAATTCGACCACATGCTTTCTTATTTCGCCGCGAGAGAACCCATCGGCCGGTTTGACATCGACCCACACCGACTGTCCGGTGATGGCGTTGGGTCGACCGTAGGCCACGCAGTCCTCGATCATCGGACTAGACATCAGAATGGCTTCTACTTCCAATGGCAGAACTTTTTCTCCACCGACATTGACCACTTCCTTGGCACGGCCGGTCACTCTCAGGAAACCGTCCTGATTGAGCTCCACCAGATCACCGGTCTTGAACCACGAATCTTCGGTGAGCGATTCATTCGCGTAATTCAGATATCCCAGGAATTGAGTTCGGCTCTTCAACTGCAGCTCTCCGTCCACAATACGGTACTGCATATCCGAATCTTCGATTTTGAAAAAGGTACTGCGCGACGATTCGCTGACCGTGGTGGAGATCCCGGTTTCGCTGGTACCGAAGGTCTGCAGCAGCTTGGCTCGTGGAACGGCCTCGTTGATACGCTGCAATAATTCGGCAGGCATCGGTTCGGTTCCATATGTGATCAATCGAAGGCTACGCAAATCATAGCGTCGGTGGAACTGCCCGATGAGCAATAGATTCAGGAAGGTCGGCGTAGTCGGCAGTACACGTATCTCGTGCTTTTCGACGAGTTCGCATATCTCTTCGGGAGAACGCCCGCCGGGAATCACCGCCGGACTGCCACCGAGGACGGCGTTGAACAGGGTATTGATTCCGCCGATATGGTCGAACAACAGGAACAGCAGGATGCTCGGCGCCTTGTGGCCCAGCCTGGGACGCTTGCTCAGCTTCTCCTGTACCAGTGCGTCGAGATTGTGCAGGATCGCCTTCGGCGCCCCGGTACTGCCACTGCTCAACAGCACCAGGCCGGCAGCACCGTCACCGCCGAGTTGCGCGTAGGTCAGATCAGCCGCGGCTCTGTCCACCGGGGGCAGCGTCGCTATATCGATTCCATCCTCTGCACGTATCAGATACTGGGGATGGCAATGAGCGGTCACCGTATCACGCACGGTATCGGAGAAATTTACTGTAGGAAGGACGATGTTGCCGTTGAGTGTGAGTGCCAGCAACATCGTAATCGCATCGAATGAGAAATCACCGTTGAGGACCACGACATCCCTCGGCCGCACTTGCTGCGCACGGAGCCGGGACTCGTACTCCAGAATCGCCGTCAACAGTTCCTGAGCACTGTAGTGCCGGTCCGCGTCGATGACGGACGTTTTGGATCCCAGATCGGTCAGCCGGGATATCAGTTCACTTCTCATTCAGTGCACACCGCCTAGAAATAGAGTTTCCCCGGTGACGAAACCGGACTGCGGAGACAACAGAAATTCCACCGGTCCGGTGATGTCCTCGATCTCACAGAGACGCTTGAACGCTTGGCGCTCGACGAGCCGGTCGATCTTGTCCTTGGGTACCGTCCGGGTCAGCACCGTCCGCACCGGGGGCAGACCGATCGTATTCACCCTGATGCCGAATGGGCCCAGTTCTTTGCTCATCACACGGGTCATCTGTTCAACCGCGCTCTTACTCGCCGAATAAACCAGCTGTCCTTCGAGGGCCCACGGCACGGCGATTGTCGAGACATTCAAGATCGCTGGGGAATCAGTGCTCTTCTGCAATAATTTTGTAGCTTCCCGGCTGCAGTTCAGTACTGAAAAGAAATTCAGATCGAACACCCGGCGTGCAACATCCTCCGGTGTCATCATGAAGTGATTCATCGTCGCGGTCCCGGCATTGTTGACCAGACCATCGAGATGACCGAAATCCCGGCGGATCGAGCGGAACAGGGTCCGCACCGATGCCGACTCGGTCAGATCCAACTGATAATGGCGATAATTGGGGTCGTCGATCGGTGCGGGCTTTCTGCTGCAGCCCAGCACCTGATGACCACGACGGAGCAGGTGCTCGGCAATACCTCGACCGATACCGGATCGGGTTCCTGTTACCACAATGACCATGGCTCAATGCAATCGATATCCGACCAGCAACGGCTCGCTGTAGAGCTGGGTCCGTAACTGGTCTGCGGTGAGCACCTTCGACTTGTACAGCGAGGGCACTTCGCGGGCGAACGACCTGGTGCAGATCCCCGGGGTGTGATCAGGGAGTTGATCGCGATCGATGATCAACGAAAGCCAACCGTAGCGGCCGCATAGGTACAAGGCCAGGTACTCCAGCGCCTCGGCGAGATAGGCCGGATCACTGAAGTAGATGATCCGGCCGAACCGGAGGAACCTGCCCGAACGCATCGTCTTGACGATGAGATAGAGGTACCCCGACCGAGCGGGGTGCCGAACCAGCATGTGTGTGCAGTCCACGTCGTAGTGATCCCGCAGGATCGCCTGATCACCGGAATCGAGTTCCCGCTCCACAACCGGCTTGTCCGTCGATATCCGATAGCGACGGCGCACCGCGCGCACAGTCGGGACCGGGCAGATCTGCAGTAATGTGGTCTCCAGGTCTTCGAAACCGAACTTCTTACTTATCTCGTAGACCGGCTGGGTAGGCGTGTAGTTCAGCAATGTGACGCGTTTGAGCCCTATAACAGGAAGGAAGAGCTTCATGCTCTCGTTCCGATAAGCATCCTTGACATACCAGCTGTGCAGCTCACAGAACTTGTGCCGCCCGGCTTCGGTATCACGCTCGGTGAACAGCATGCCAAGGAAACCGACCACCTCTTCTTCCGACTCCAAGAGATAGCCGTAATACCCCTCGTTACCGCCCCAGATAGGCTGAAACAATCGACGGCGAGCAGAGAACGGTAGCGCCGCATTATTCAATGTGGAGCCGCGCAGCAATTCATAGACTCCGGCCGCATCAGCCGAGGTAGCTTTTCTGACGATGGTCGGCATCTAATTCACCTGCTTATTTCAGTGGGAGCCTGCGCACCCAGCTCGGCGATTTCCTCCTCGATGAACGACAGCAGGTTCGTCACACTGGAGAACGGGCTCACACTCCGCGATACCGCCTTCTCCGACGTCAGCGATATCTCCAGGTCGAATTCATCTTCCAGGTGTTCCTCCAACAGGGTGAGGAAGCTGACCAGATGCATCGAGTCGAACAGTCCGGTTTCGCCGTATAGCGATATATCCAGTATGTTGTCCGTCGGAATTTTCTCGGCCCGTGTCGAATTCATGTCCTCGAAAGCCAGACGTACCAGCTCCACCAATTTCACACGCATACTTCTCGATACCCTTTCCTAGGACCCTCGACCGCTACCGGTCCGATGAAGACGAATGTGCCCGACCCCACAGCCGTCGAGGTCGGCCCTCGTAGCCGATACACACTGTGGATCCGGAGGAACGTCACCGACGCAAGGACACCGGGTACGCGAGTCACGACAGCCCCCGACACCACACAGAGGACGATCGGCAGCACTGGACTCGGCAGAAGGTATGCGGGCAGGAATACGAGCGTGAGGATGGCCGAGCCTATCGAGAGAGTTGGCCACGGATTTCCATTTCCAATGACCAATAGCAATTCCTTCCGAAAAGAATACGTGCGGGTAAGACACAATGAAACACTCTGCCCGACAGCGGACGACGGTGACACTCGCCGGCAGGCAAAGGCCGAAGTGTGTAGTTCACAAGCAGTTAGTCATAATGGACTCACCGCGAACGAAAACAACCGCCGACAATGCCGGCGAAAGCCGTATACGGCAAGATAAATAGAACCGAGCTCAATGCGCGGACAACCCGTAGAACGCCTCCAAATTCCAACGTCCTCCTATGGAGTTCTTCGCTCCCTCGCGAAGCGACTCGAGTATTGCAGTCACAGGAACAGTCCGCAACCGCAAGCGCAAAATAGACTGTGACTCCGCAGTGCTATTGCCCGATTCGGAAGCAATGGTCGCCGACACTTTCGGTAGAGCGCACAGCCGTTGCGCGACCACTGGATCCGATGCCGATCAGCCAGCGCTCCGGATGAGCGATGAGCCACCCGGGCATGAACGGAAAGTTCGCCATCGCTATATGTGATCCCCCTGAACATCACGTTCACCGGCCCGTACAGTATGAATAGAAATTAACGATGGATTTGCCGAATTGCTCACTACGGGACCGTATCGAGAGTGAGCGAAGGGATCGGTAAGTGGCCGAACGAACAGACCTCGGCAGCGGTGATACCGACTTCCCGCCGGATGGTGTCATGACCGCTTCTCTCGAGGCAGCAACTCCGCGCGGTGAGCATTCGAAGGGCACTCTCGGACGCATTGCGTGGAGAATTCCTTGATAAGGTCCGGATGATGAGCTTCCTACCTGGCGTCGCGATACGCGCGGGGTTGATCTCCGAGACAGCGGCACTGGCCGAGCTGTACCGAACCGCAGAACTCCGGACTCCTATCCCGACGTGCCCCGGCTGGCAACTCAGCGACCTGCTCGAGCACGTGGGTGGTGAACATCGTTGGGCGGCAACCATGGTGACGCGGCGCTGCACCGAACGAATCGACTTCACGGCGGTACCGGACTTCACACCCCCGGCAGACCCGGAGCAAGCACGGCGGTGGTTGCGCCGAGGCGCCCATATCCTTGTGGAGGCAGTCGATTCCACTGGTGCCACCATGCCGATCTGGACTCCGTTCGCCTCGGCGCAACCGGCCGAGTGGTGGATCCGCAGGCGATTGCACGAGACCACAGCGCATCATGCCGAAGCCGATCTCGCACTCCATCGCAGGCTCCGTCTCGCTCCCGCGCTGGCCGCTGACGGACTGTCGGAATTACTGGACATCCTGACAGTCCGGTCGGCACGAATCCCAACCTTGCCGTTGGATCCCGGCTCTTCCCTGCTGCTGCGCGCCACCGATACCGAGCCTGCGCACCCTGGCAGCTGGTCGATTCGACGATCCGATGGCGAGATCTGCTGGGACCACGAGGATCCCGGTGCGGCCGATGTCCTGATCCAGGGCTCGGCTACTGCTCTGTACTTGCTGGTATTGCGGCGGATTCCGATCGACGATCCCCGCGTGATCGTCTCCGGCGATCGCGCGATTCTCACCACCTGGCTGGAACGAACCCGATTCTGAGGGCAGGCACTCGCTACCTGTGCTGGGCCGAACAAACCCGCAGGTCGAGCCTTCGCTACTACCGGAATACCATATAGACTGGCTGCGGCGTACACCGAGCTCTACCGTGGCCCGCCGGCTCTATCGCCACAGCGTGAACCGGCCAGGCCCGGTCCACGCGGCACGAGGGAGAGCACCGTTGAGCAAGCCACGATGATCAGCGCGCCGAGTTATCCGAGTACCTGGGCACAACGGCAGGCCGGGGCAGGCGGCGTCGGTGCGCTATGAGCCGCGCCAAGGTACCGGTCATCCACCGTCTCGGCCCGCTCGGTAGTCCGGCACGGCTCACGGTTGCCGGATTCGCCGCAGCGGACCTACTCGGCACACTCTTGCTCACCCTGCCCTTCGCCTCGGAGTCCGGCACCTGGACCGACGTGGTCACCGCGCTGTTCACCGCCACCTCGGCCCTCTGTGTGACCGGGCTCGTCCTGGTCGACACATCGGACTATTGGTCCCCCTTCGGAGAAGCGGTAGTGCTCGGCTTGATCCAGATCGGCGGACTCGGCATCATGACCGCGGCCTCCCTGCTCGGCCTGCTGGTCGCACGAAGGATGGGCCTGCGCATGCAGCTCATCGCCCAAGCCGAAACGAAAACACTCCAGCTCGGTGAGACCCGCAGGGTGGTGCTCGGCGTTGTGACGATGAGCCTGGTCATCGAGCTGGCGACCGCGGCGGTACTCACCGCCAATCGCCTCGCCACAACGCGGGAATCATTCGGTTCAGCCGTATACTTCGGCGTCTTCTACGCGATTTCGGCATACAACAACGCAGGGTTCGCGCTCCACGACGACAGTCTCATCCGCTATGCCACCGATGCGTGGATCATCGTGCCGATCGCGGCGGCATTCATCCTGGGTGGCCTCGGCTTCCCAGTTGTGTACGAGGTGATACGCGCGGTCCGTATCCGGTGGCGCGGTGCTCGGAGGCCGGGCTGGTCACTGCACACCAAGGTCACCGTGTTCGCCTACCTCGGCCTGACCGTGACCGGGGTCGCCCTGGTGACCGCAGTGGAATGGAGTAATCCGCATACGCTCGGCCCGCTCTCCCTGGCCGGCAAACTGCTCACCGGCGCCTTCCACGGCGTCACCCCACGTACCGCGGGCTTCAGCTCGATCGATATGGGCGCGGCACATCCGACGACACTGCTCGGCACCGACATACTGATGTTCATCGGTGGCGGCAGCGCGAGCACCGCGGGTGGAATCAAGGTGACAACCTTCGCGCTGCTGGCATTCGTGATCCATACCGAGATCCGCGGGCAACCGACAGTCCACGTGATGGGGCGGCGGCTGGCTGCCGCGACCCAACGCCAGGCCGTCACGGTGGCGCTGCTGTCGGTCGCGGCGGTGGTAGCCGCGACCATGCTGCTGCTCTGGCTGACCCGGCTTCCGCTCGACGCAGTGCTCTTCGAGGTGGTCTCCGCTTTCGGAACTGTGGGTCTGTCCACCGGTATCACCGCGGACCTTCCGGTTACCGGGCATCTGCTGCTGACCGCGATGATGTTCATCGGCCGCGTCGGACCGACCACCCTGGCCTCGGCACTCGCGCTGCGTGAGTACGAGCGATGCTACGAACTACCGGAGGAGCGACCCATCGTTGGCTAAAACGGCTGAGACGGCTAGGACACAACCCCGAGAATTATTCGGCAAACCTCCCGGCAAACTTCCGAAACACCCGACAACCCGCGTGGTGGTCATCGGACTCGGGCGCTTCGGCAGCTCGCTGGCCCGTGAACTCGTCACCCACGGCTCCGAAGTACTCGCGATCGACTCCGTGCCGCGGCTGGTACAGCACTATTCGCACGAGTTCACCCACGTCGCCGTCGCCGATACCACCGATCAGGATGCGCTCGAACAGCTCGGGGTCCCCGATTTCCCCCATGTGGTCGTCGGGATCGGTGGTGAGCTCGAGGCCAGTATCCTCACCACTTCGCTGCTTGTCGACTTCGGGATCCCCCATATCTGGGCGAAGGCCACCAGTCGCCAGCACGCGCGCATTCTGGAACGCATCGGCGCCCACCACGTGGTACTGCCGGAACACGATATGGGCGAACGCATAGCCCACCTGGTCACCGGCCGCATGCTCGACTACATCGAGTTCGACGAGGACTACGCGATGGTGCGCACCACAGCACCGCGCGCCGCCATCGGCATGACGCTCACCGAAAGCGGGCTACGCCAGCACTTCAACGTCACTGTTGTCGCCATCAAACGTCGTGGCGGCGAATTCACCTACGCCACACCGGATACCATGGTCATCGACGGTGACCAGCTCATCGTCGCCGGAAGTATCGCCTGTGTCGAATCCTTCGCCGACCTCGTCTGAATCCGCTTTGCCGCTGGGGCCGGCAAAGCCGGGCAGCACCATCGTCAGCCCAGATATCGACCGAGATAAGGCGCCGCCTCGACCGGATGCTGTGCCTCGATGCCCTCGTTGATGGTGCGGAAATCCCACCCGCCACTCGTACGAACCACCGCGCCCATCACCACTCCGCTGGCGGGTACGCCGCTGAGATCGTATCGGGTGATCTCGGTGCCCGAAGCACCATCGACCAAGCGGCAGAAGGCGTTCCCGATATCGGCGAAGGTATGACCGCTATAACAGGTCACCAGGAACAAAACAGTCGATACCTCCGGGGAGACCCTGGTCAGGTCGACGGTGATGACCTCGTTGTCACCCTTGCCTTCTCCGGTGACGCTATCGCCGTGATGGCGTACCGAACCGTCCTGCGACATCAGCTGCTCGTGATAGACGACATCGGTCAGCTGATCGCCCCGAAACAGCAGCGCGGCGGCATTCAAGTCGATCTCGCCTTCCTGGAACCATTGGCGCGCGGGGTCCCAGCCCAGTGCCATATCGAGGTAGCCGATACGCATACCGGTGTCATCACGCAGCTCGATGGACAATCTATGTTCCCTTCCTCAGAGGCGAAAGCAGCACTACTGCCACCGAACAACGCCTGGCCGACTTCGATACCTACCGCAAGCCTGCCAGGAAGCAAAGCTGTACCGCGCGAAAGTGTGATGCTCTTGTCCCGCTGGCTCCAAGGTTTTAGGGCACAGTGTATTTCACAGTAGAATGCACCGACATGGACGGTTTCTTACTGTTCGTGATGTCGGTCGTTCCGGTGATACTTATTCCGGCCGGATTCGCATGGGCGGTAACGCGTGCGCGCCGACGCGGCCTCGGTGGTTCGGTTGTCGGCCCCTTCCAGGAGATGTGGGATCCGGGTGCCGCGCGAACTCGGGTCGAGATCGAAGTGCGAGCCGAGCAGAAAGCGCCTGCGCCGTCACCGGGTGACCCGTTGTCTTCCACCACTACGGGCGTACGACCTGATCGTTGACCCGATCCGGCCGCGATGCCGCTGGATAAGCGAACCGGCTCGACGAATCGGTCGTCGAGCCGGTGGTCACGCGTCTGGCCCGGTCAGCCGATGACGGTGTTCATGATCGTTCCCGCGCTGGTCGCTACCGCGCCGCCCGCCATAGCGCTGGCGATCATCTTGGGCGACTGCAGGCCACCACCGTTCCATTTCTCCCAGGCGAACCTGCCGCCGCCGTAGGTGATCGCGGTGATGCCGGATAGCTGGACCAACCAGGTGAAGTACCGTCCCATCTGCAACAGCTTGTCGGCCAGCGGCGGTGCTTCCGCGGTCGGATCATCGAATTGCGCGACAACGGTCTCGTGTAACGAGGCGAGAATCATACTCACGTTCGTGCTCCTTTTCGCATGCCGAGGTGCTGCTGGAGACAAATTCGAGAGAAAGAGCTGCGTTGCCGGGGCGGTCGGCGCGCTACGGGCGCTTCGCGCCGATCGCGGACGCCGATCCGACGTCCGCGATCGTGGTCGTATCCTGTTTTCCGGGTGATTGCCGAGAGACGCGCGACAATACCAATTAGAGCGCATCGGCATGCGACATTCCCCTTCGACACGCCGCTATGCGCATAGATCGGCGCACAGCCGGGGGTTTCCGGTCACCGCATCGGTGACTCGTTGCCGCTGCCGTGTGGCCGGTGTACTGAACAGTGCCGTCAGTCGGCGACTTTCACCACGACCTTGCCGAAATTACGGCCTTCGAGCATGCCGATGAAGGCTTCGGGGGCGGCGGCCAAACCGGGCACGACATCCTCAAGATAGCGGACCCGGCCGTCGGCGACCCATTCGCCCATATCGCGCAGGAAGTCGGGATACAGCTCGCGAACGAACTCGGATTGGATGAATCCGCGCACGGTGAGGCTCTTGGTCAGGATCCGGCGGTAGTAGGCGGGCAACCGGTCCGGCCCCTCCGGATCACCGATCGTGTTGTAGTTCGCGATCAGTCCACACACCGGCACCCGCGCATAGGTATTCAGCAGCGGATAGACCGCGTCGGCCACGGCACCGCCGACATTTTCGAAGTAGACGTCGATACCGTCGGGAACCGCCGCCGCCAGCTGCTCGGCGAAATCGGGAGCGCGATGATCGATCGCGGCATCGAAGCCCAATTCCTTCAGATGGGCCACTTTGCGCGGCCCGCCCGCGATACCGACGGCGCGCGCACCATCGATCTTGGCGATCTGCCCGACCGCCGAGCCCACCGGCCCGGTCGCGGCAGCGACAACCACTGTTTCGCCCGGCTGAGGTTTACCGATCTTGCGCAATCCCGCGTATGCCGTGAATCCAGGCATGCCGAGCACACCCAATGCGGTCGAGACCGGGGCCTTGGCCGGGTCGAGTTTCCGGACACCGCTCGCCCGCGCGACATCATGTGTCTGCCACCCCGAGTAGGCCAGCACCACATCGCCCACCGCCAGCGCCGGATCCTTGGATTCGAGTACTTCGGCCACCGTTGCGCCGACCATCACCGCACCGATCTCCACCGGGTCGGCATAGGACTTGGCGGAACTCATCCGGCCGCGCATATACGGATCCAGGGACAGATACAGCGTGCGCAGCAGCACCTCCCCCTCGGCGGGAGCTGGGAGTTCCGCGGTCTCGGTCCGAAAATTCTCCGGGGTGGGTGCGCCTTCCGGCCGGGAAGCAAGCACGATTCGCGTCGACTCGACCATGAGCTCCACCCTAACCGGACAGTGCGGTCGCCCGGTGCCCGCATTCGACGCGTGTCCACGGTGCGCACCGGGATGGTGTCCCGTACCTGGGGAAGACCGCGTACCGCGGTCAGCCGGTGTACAGCAGCCAGAAGCCGAGACCGAGCAGCACCACCGCGATCACCGAGTCCAGAATCCGCCAGGCGACCGGACGGGCGAACAACGGTCCGGCCAGCCGGGCACCGAAACCGAGAGCGGTGAACCAGAGCACACTGGCCAGCATCGCCCCCGCCGCGAGGAACCAGCGGTCCGGACTCGTATAGGTATTGGCGAACGAACCGAGCAGGACCACCGTATCGAGGTAGACGTGCGGGTTGAGCCAGGTCAATGCCAGACAGGTGGCCACCGTCGTACCGAGTGCCGCGGTGGTCTTGACCGATTCGGCGATCAGCGTGGCGGAGCCGAACGCGCGCCGGATGGCCAGAACCGCATAACCGAGCAGGAACGCCGCGCCGCCGTAGCGTGCCACGACCAGCACCGCCGGAACGGACTCGACGATAACGCCGAACCCCCCGACTCCTGCCGCGATGAGCACGATATCCGATATCGCGCACACCGCGACCACCGCGACCACATGCCTGCCGCTGATCCCCTGGCGTAGCACAAAGGCATTCTGCGCACCGATCGCCACGATCAACGACAGGCCGAAGCCCAGACCGGACGCACTCGCCACTACCGCGGAAGAAAAGCTCACGTCCGATGACGCTAAGGCGCACACAATACCAAGACAAACTAATCTTTCTTAACTATGATTAGCATTGCTTAATATGGATCTTCAGCTCGACCAGCTTCGTGCCTTCGAGGCCGTGATCACCGAGGGGACCTTCGAGGCCGCGGCGCGGCGGTTGCGCATCACGCCATCGGCGATCAGTCAACGGATCAAAGCTCTGGAAGAAGCGACCGGCCGGATCCTCGTGCAACGCGCGAAACCGGTACGCGCCACCGAATCCGGCCATACGGTCCTTCGATTGGCCAGGCAGATCCAGCTGTTGGCCGGGGATACCGCACGCGAACTCGGCGGCGATCACCGCAGCAGTCCGGTCCGGGTACCTCTCGCTGTCAACGCCGATTCCTTGGAGACCTGGGTGATCCCCGCGCTCGGCCGCACACCGCGCGGAGTGTGCTTCGAGATCCATCGCGAAGACGAGGAACACACCACGCAACTGCTGCGCGATGGCACCGTGATGGCGGCGATCACCGCCACCGCGCAACCGGTGCAAGGATGCAAGGTCGATCACCTCGGCGCGATCCGTTATCGGCCGATGGCCAGCCCGGAGTTCGCGAACACCTGGTTCACCGACGGCGCGACCACCCAGTCCTATGCGAATGCCCCGGTGGTGCTCTTCGACCGCAAAGACGACCTGCAGGACCGCCTGTTACGTCATCGCAGCCCGACACCACTCGATCCGCCACGCCACTATGTCCCCTCGTCCACCGGATTCGCCGAGGCGGTCCGGCTCGGGCTCGGCTGGGGCATGCTGCCCGACCTGCAAACGCGAGACGATCGAACCACCGGCCGCTTGGTGACGATCGATCCCGGTGTCGTCATCGATGTCCCGCTGTACTGGCAGCAATGGCGGCTGGACTCTCCCGCCCTCGGTGCTGTCGCGGCGACCATCGCCGCGGCAGCCGCGGACGCACTACGACCAACGGCAGAGACATAGCGCGCTGATACCGGTCTGCGTAACACCAGGAGCTCGCATAGGCCCCCTCGCGACACTCACCCCTCGCGCACGTCCGCTCCGGCGGCAGCAGCACGCCGCGGGGTAGTTTGGAGCTCAGCACGCCGACCACAGATCCGCTCCACCGCATATCTGATCCCCCACGCTCAGGGAGTCCACTTGGCCCGGCACCCGCACCCGTACCGCTCCCACCTCCGCAGCGCTTCCGCTGCCGCTGCCGTCGCAGGCATAGTGCTGGTCGGCAGCGCGGTCGAGGTGACCGCCCGCCCGATCGGCCCCTATGACGTGGGCGGAGCGATCGAAGCCGAGTACGACAGAGTCGGCGGGCTCGCATTCTTCGGCGAGCCCCTCTCCCCCGAGTCCGCCGCTGCCCGCGGCGGACGCTATCAGCTCTTCGAGCGTGATTGCTCCATCTACTGGCACCCGGACACCGGAGCCCAGCAAATCGGCGGCGCTATCCGCGATAAATGGGGTGATCTCGGCTACGAGGGCGGTCCACTCGGCTATCCGGTCACGCGAGAAATGGCGACGCCGTCGAAGCCAGGCCGCTACAACGTTTTCCAAGGCGGCTCCATCTACTGGTCGATCGGTACCGCGGCGCATCAGATCGGTGGTTCGATCCGGGACAAATGGGGCTCCTACGGCTGGGAGAGCAGCCCGCTCGGCTTCCCCATCACCGACGAAACTCCCGCCCGCGCGGGCAACGGCCGCTACAGCCTTTTCGGCGGCGGCGCTATCTACTGGTCTCCTACCACGGACGCCCACGTCATCTGGGGAGCGATCCGAGGAAACTGGGAGGCCGCGGGCGCCGAAGCCGGTCGCTACGGTTACCCCATCAGCGATGAATACGATGTCGCCGAGGGCAAAGCCCAAGACTTCCAGGGTGGCCGCATCACCTGGCGTCCCTGAACCACATCGCCGAACCGGCCGCCGGATCGATCACACAGTAGGCAAGTCCATAGTTTCGACGACGAACCACGGATTCGGCTCGGCGCCACCGGGGCCCCACCCTACGATGGGGCCACCGTGGCCGAACCGGCCGGTGCCCGAGTCGATCCTCAGACCCCGACCTCGCCCGGAATACTGCCACATCGTGGCAGCCGCGTCAGATCGGCGAACGCCCATCGGTACGTACATCTGCTCATGCATCGGTACGGACGACAGCGACTGCGAGACGCTCGAACAACTTGGCGGCGAAGCGCTTTCGGATAACGATTCAGCATCGAAACCTCCTCGTCGACACCGAACCGTTACCTGAATCAGCCCGAAACCCATTCGGATCACCCTCGCGGGCAAAACATTTCACATGAACAGTGGCAAATACACTCTCGCCCCGATGTTTCCGCGAAAGCATGGAAGCGCAGTCGGACCGGACCTGACACCTTCGGGTATCGTGACAGCCACAGAGGACTCGGATGCCGTCCGCTCAGCGCATCTCCTTTCGCGGCCACTCGACACCACGCCGTTCAGGGGATCCCTGCGGCGCGACACCACCCTGCTCCGGCTCGAGATCGAGTTCGCCCGGCCGGTCACGACGCAACGGGTCCCACACCATCGCCGCCGCCGACCCGGCCAATAAGGCAGCGACAATGGTCGTCACAACTGCGTACACCACGAATTCCCACCTTCCCGAGAAACGAATCGTTACCGTGTAGTCAACGGATATCGAACGCGCACAACTGATTTCACGCTGCACGATAGTAGAATGGTTCTGCACCCACCGCACATCGAGACCGATCACACTCACCCGCCGGACCCATACCGGAGCGGATCACGCCGTCCGCCCTCCCGAAAACCTGCGGACATGCGGACGGAATCACCGGAACAGCGCATCCTTGGAGCTACCGTTTTCGATCATGGACGACATCGAATTGCAGCCACCGAGCGTCGCCTCCGCCAAGCACACCGGCCTGATCCTGGACGTCGCTTCCCTCGACATCCACAATCCCCTCGCCGGCCCCGGCGAGATCACCTACCCGTACATCCGCTGCACCGATCACCGAGTCCTGCGGCTACCTGAGCCATTGCACCAGTGGGCGACCGAAACCATAGCGCTCAACCACGCCAAACGTGCCGTCGGCGCGCCGCCGATATTCCCCGGGCAGATCGAGTTCGGCATCCTCGACGGCACCATGTACGCCGAGGTGCTCTGAACAGCGGCGCATCCGGATCCGGACCCGCTCGTACCGAATCGGCACCGGGAACACCTGATCAGCGGACCGGCTGCGCCGAGCCGGTAGCGCACCTCCAGGACGCAGGACACACTGGAGGCCGTGAATCGTATGTCTTCTCCTCGGCGTACACCCGCGTTGGACGACCTGCTATGACCGAACTCGCTCGGGGAGAGAACCGCCCCACACCGGACAACCGGCTGGCGGTCACTGTCACCTGCTCGGCTCCTGTCGACGTCTCCGCGCTGTTGTTGAACCAAGCGGGCACCGTACGTTCCGATGCCGATTTCGTATTCTTCAACCAGCCCGCGGGGCCAGGGATCACCTATCGACACGGCCGAGGCGCAGGCGATGTAGTCGATATTCGGACCGATGCTCTGCCCGGTGATATCGACCGGGTGGTGGTCACCGCGAGCCTGGACGGCAGCGGACCGCCCACATTCGCGACCGTCGGCTCGCTGCGCGCGACCATCGCGTCCGCTTCCGGCACGCTGATCTTTCCGATGACCGAGCTCAGCACCGAAACCGCCGTGGTGTGCGTGGAGATCTATCGCCGTGGCGGCGGGTGGAAAGTCCGAGCGGTCGGTCAAGGCTATGACAACGGCCTCGCCGGTATCGCGACAGCATTCGGCGTGAATATCGATGACAACCCTGCGGAGGACCGACCAGCGCCGACTCCGGCCCCAGCACCGATACCAGCACCACAGCAAGGAGCGCTGCCGATGCACAGCGAACTGTTCGCCCCCAGCCATGCCGAAGTCACCGGCGCCGGTATCCAGAAGCAGGGCGGCAAAATGATCAAGGTCGCTGTCACCAGCGAGGTCATGGTTCGCGCAGGCTCGATGGTCGCCTACCAGGGCGACCTGCAATTCCAGGCACTCGGCTCCGGTGGTATCGGCCGGGCGATCCAGCAGCGGCTGACCGGTGAGGGCGTCCCACTGATGCGGGTATCCGGCCGTGGTGATCTTTTCGTCGCCAATGGCGCCACCGAGGTGCACACTATCGATCTGGACGGTACCGACGGCCTGACCATCAACGGCGCCAACGTGCTCGCCTTCGATCCGACCCTGCGATACGACATCAGAATGGTGCAGGGCGCCGCGGGATTCGCAAGCAATGCCGGGCTCTTCAACTGTGTCTTCACCGGTTCCGGCCGCATCGCCATCAGCACCAATGGCACACCGGTGGTCCTCGATGTCGATCAGCCGACCTACGCCGATCCGCAGGCCGCGGTGGCCTGGTCGTCGAGCCTGCAGACCGGAATCAAACGCAACGACTCCTTCGGCCTCGGCCGACTCATAGGTCGCAGCACCGGCGAGGGAATGACGTTGTCGTTCTCCGGCCGCGGCTTCGTCATCGTGCAGCCCTCCGAGCTGCCACCCGGCGGTCTCATCGGTGGCACCGGCGGCGGACAGGAGGCAGGCCAGAGCGGCGGTATGCTCGGCGGGTTGTTCAGATAGCTCCGGTTTTCGGATAGCTTCGGCCTGCTGTACGCTCACCCGATTCGTTCGATCACACCACGCACGAAGGCGGCTTGCCCGGCATGCTGCAGATCATCGTCGAGCACGCTGACCAACCGCACGCCCAGCGTTACCGGCGGGTCCCATCGGGTGTCGACGATGCGTTCGAGGTCGTGTTCCCGCAATGTCCGGATGAACCGCAGCGTCTGCTCGTGCACCGCATCGTAATAGCCGGTCAGCAACCCGGCAGAGGCTCGGAGGACGGCGACATCGGCAGGGAGGTCACCGTAGCCGGTCGCCCTCTTGTCGATAGGCAGATCGAACCGGTGGTACCAGCCCTGTGCGGTCCAGACCTGCTCACTCTCGGCCACCGCTGCGATGTGGTCGTCCTGTACCCGGGTCAGATGCCAGACCAGCCATGCGATCGAGTTGGCACCCGGATCGATTCGGTGACGAAGATGCTCCTCACTCAGTCCGTCCACCGCCCCGTGCACGGTTTCCTTGATCCGCGTATAGGCCTCGATCAGCACATCGGCACTAGTCATCGTCGACTCCTCTCTCGGTGTCCGATATCCCCGCAGTACCGAGCACGCCGAAACGGAATACCCCGCCCACTCTGTGAGGCATGATAAGAGGGCACACAGACAAATCGGATCGACGACACAGGATCCGCGAGATGGCACTGCGCAGTTCCCTCTCGCAGCAACGCGCTGCACTAGAACAAGAGTGGTCCCGATGGATTCCCACCGGAACACCACAGCATGATTCCGCCGTGCGCGGTGAGGTCGCCCAGTCCTGGCTACGGTCGCTACCCACCGTCGATCCGGCGCGCGAGTACGCACCCCCCGCCACTGCCGATGTGGCCGCTCGCTGGGCCGAATCCCCTTTGTGCGCACCGGTATCCGAGCTCAGCGGCCAGCTGCGCGGCATTACCGAGGAGGCGGGCTTCGTCGCGGCGATCACCGACGAAACGGGCACCATTCTGTGGTCACACGGCAGTCCGATCATGCGACGCCGCGCCGAGCGGGTGAACTTCGCCCCCGGCGGCCGATGGGACGAAGCGCATATGGGCACCAACGCGTTGTCACTGGCCCTGCGCACCGAACAACCACATACCGTGTTCTCCGCCGAACATCTGGTGGCTGTCCTGCACGGCTGGGTCTGTTACTGCGCACCGATCCACGCGATGGACGGGCGGCAACTCGGTGTGCTCGATCTGTCCACCACCTGGGACCGCGCCCATCCGTTGGCCATGTCCACGGTCACCGCTCTGGTCACTGCCATCGAAACCGCCATGCGCCACCGGATAGACGCACCACGGGAAAGCAGGCTGACCTGTCTCGGCGGCGGCCGATTGACCCGTGGCGGCGCACCCGTGCGGTTACGTCCCCGGCACGTGGAGATCCTGACCCTGCTGGCGCTGGAGCCCGAGGGCTTCACCCACGAACGTCTGCACTTCGCGGTATACGGGGATCGCCCGGTCGGCACGAGCACCCTCAAATCCGAGATGTCCTATCTGCGGCGTGCGACCGGCGGTGATATCACCAGCCGGGTCTATCGGCTGCTGAGCCCGCTGTCGTGTGATGCGGTCGAGGTACTCGCCGCGCTGGCGGCAGGCGACACCACCACGGCTGTCGAGCTGTATCGCGGACCCTTGCTCCCCACATCGCATACCCCGGGAATCGTGCAGTGGCGTGCGCATCTAGAGGTCGGTGTGCGCACCGCGGTGCTCTCCAGCGGGATCGCCGAGCACGCGCTGCGCTACGGCGAGCGCGCGCCCGACGACGTCGAGATCCACGAACACGCGCTCCGCCTGTTACCCCCGGATGACGGCAGACGTGCCCTCGCCGCGGCCCGGCTGCACAGTGCGCTCCGAAGTTGAATTCCCTGGTGTCATCCCGCGTCGTGCGTCTCAACGTTTCCTCAACCCACACACGGCATAGTGATTCACATCACGACGGAATAGCCGGGCGCCGCGCGCCCGCAACCACTCGAGGAGTCATCCGCCATGAACTACGCAAAGCCGGGAACCGAAGGTAGCCTCGTCGAATTCGCCACGCGCTACGAGAATTTCATCGGCGGCGAATGGACCGCTCCCGTCGAGGGCCGCTACTTCGAGAATCCCTCCCCCGTGGACGGGCAGACATTCTGCGAGGTGGCCCGCTCCTCGGCCGCCGATATCGATCTCGCCCTCGATGCCGCGCACCGAGCGGCCGACTCGTGGGGCGCCACCCCGGCCGCCGAACGCGCCACCGTGCTCAACAAGATCGCCGACCGGATCGAGGACAACCTCGAGTCGCTGGCAGTCGCCGAGACCTGGGAGAACGGGAAACCGATCCGCGAATCGCTGGCTGCCGACCTGCCACTGGCAGTCGATCACTTCCGCTACTTCGCCGGGGTGCTGCGCGCCCAAGAGGGCAGTATCAGCGAGGTCGACGCAGACACCATCGCGTATCACTTCCACGAGCCGCTCGGAGTGGTCGGGCAGATCATTCCGTGGAACTTCCCTATCTTGATGGCCACCTGGAAGCTGGCGCCCGCACTGGCCGCGGGAAACGCGGTGGTGCTCAAGCCTGCGGAACAGACTCCGGCCTCGATCTTGAAGGTGGTCGAACTGGTCGCCGATCTGCTGCCGCCCGGCGTGCTCAATGTGGTCAACGGCTTCGGTGTCGAAGCAGGTAAACCACTGGCGAGCAGCCCGAGGGTAGCCAAAGTCGCCTTCACCGGTGAGACCACAACCGGCAGGCTGATCATGCAGTACGCCAGTGAGAACATCATTCCGGTCACCCTGGAACTCGGCGGGAAGAGCCCCAATATCTTCCTGCCCGATGTCATGGCCGCCGACGATGCCTTCTTGGACAAAGCCGTAGAGGGCTTCGTGATGTTCGCGCTCAACCAGGGCGAGGTGTGCACGTGTCCCTCCCGCGCATTGATCCACTCGTCGATCTACGACGAGTTCATGGCCAGGTGCATCGAGCGGACCGAGGCGATCCAGAGTGGCGACCCCCTGGACGAGGACACCATGATCGGCGCCCAGGCCAGCAATGACCAATACGAGAAGATCATGTCCTACATCGATATCGGTCGCGGAGAAGGTGCGCAGGTACTCACCGGCGGTGGTCCGCGCAAGGTCGCGGAATACCCCGACGGCTACTACGTGGAGCCGACGATCTTCCGAGGGAACAACGATATGCGGATCTTCCAGGAGGAGATCTTCGGACCGGTGGTATCGGTGACCACATTCGACTCCACCGATGAGGCGCTGAAGCTCGCCAACGAGACCCTCTACGGCCTCGGTGCCGGGGTGTGGACGCGGGATATCAACGCCGCCTACCGGCTCGGCAGGCAGATCAAGGCGGGCCGGGTCTGGACCAATTGCTATCACGCCTACCCCGCACACGCCGCCTTCGGTGGCTACAAGAAATCCGGTATCGGACGCGAGAATCACCGCATGATGCTCGACCACTACCAGCAGACCAAGAACCTGCTGGTCAGTTACTCGACGGATAAGCTCGGTTTCTTCTGATGTCCGATCCGGTCCGCCGCGTCGAGCTCACCGAGCGGGCAGCGGCGTTGCTACGCACGCTGATCGAGCAGCACGGCCCGGTGATGTTCCATCAGTCCGGCGGCTGCTGTGACGGCAGCTCACCGATGTGCTACCCCCGTGGCGAGTTCCGGGTCGGCGCGGCCGATGTGCTGCTCGGGCAGCTAGAGGGAGACACTCCGTTCTGGATGAGCGCGGACCAGTACGAGTACTGGCGGCACACCCGGCTCACCGTCGATGTGGTGCCTGGACGGGGCAGCGGGTTCTCCCTGGAGGCGCCCGAGGGGGTGCGTTTCCTGATTCGCTCACGGTTGCTCACCGATGAGGAACTGGCGGTTCTCGCCGCGACGCCGCCACGCACCGGGGCGGATCCGTCCCCCTGACCGGGGCCGGACGAGTCGAGGAGACAACCGATACGGCTGCCCATCGAGTCATCACCTCGGTGGGCAGCGCACCCACACTACACGCACTACCCAGTACGAAATGCAGCGAAAGTCCAGCACCGGACAAGCGGCACGGTATGCGGCGATCACGCAGATCGGGGCGGCTGAGAAATACCCAGGGCCCGCCAGACGTTGCGCCGGAGGTTCGATACTTCCGAGGAGGGCCATGATCGACGTCCCGTTGTCCGTATTGGATCTCGCGCCGGTACAGTCCGGCCACACCGCAGGGGAGGCGCTCGACGCGACCACCGAGCTGGCCCGGCGCACCGAAGCTCTTGGCTATCGGCGCTTCTGGGTCGCCGAGCACCACAATATGCCCGGCATCGCCAGCTCGGCGCCGAGCGTATTGCTGGCCCACTTGGCGGCCGCCACCTCGACCATCCGGGTGGGTTCCGGTGGTGTCATGCTGCCCAACCACGCGCCGCTGGTGGTCGCCGAGCAGTTCGGCACTCTGCACGCCCTGCATCCCGGACGTATCGACCTGGGCATCGGACGAGCGCCGGGTACCGATCAGGCGACCGCCCGCGCACTACGGCGGACCGAGAACGGATTGTCGGCGGAGTCCTTCCCGCAAGAGCTGTCCGCATTGCTCGGCTATTTCCGCGGCGCCGATCCCGGTGGCATCGCCGCGACGCCGGGACGCGGCGAGGAACCCGAAATCTGGCTGCTCGGCTCCAGCGGATACAGCGCGCAGGTTGCCGCGGTACTCGGCCTGCCGTTCGCGTTCGCACACCACATCAGCCCGGACAACACCGAGCCCGCACTCGCGCTCTATCGCGAGCACTTCCGGCCTTCGCAATGGCTGGCCCATCCGCACACCATGGTGGCGGTCGCCGCGATCTGCGCCGACACCGATGAACGCGCCGAAACTCTCGCAGGCCCCCGCGATCTGGCCTTCCTGAATCTGGTACGAGGCACGCCGCGGGCACTGCCTACCCCGGAGGAAGCCGCCGCGTTCCAACCTTCGGCGCATGAGCGCGCATTCATCCAGCAGCGCAGAGCCGGGCAGCTGCTCGGCGCACCGGATACCGTGCGTGACCAGCTCTCCGAGCTGCTACGGCGCACCGAGGCCGATGAGCTGATGATCAATACGCTGGTCTACGATCTCGACGACCGGGCCCGCTCATTCGAACTGCTGCGGGAGAAAGTCTCGGTCTGAAGCCCCGCGAGCAGTGCGATGGCGGACCGGAGTACGCGCTCTTTCCTGCCTCGGCAGGAAAGAGCTGAACCGGTCAGGACCACGGTGCGCCGGACACAACGCTTGCGGATGGTTACAGTGCGGCGGTGGATAGAGCGGAATTCGCCGAGCGCGGTGCGGCCATCGCCGATCGACTGCTGACCCCCCAAGCGCAACCACCGTGGTGGCTGGTGGCAGCGGCCGCGGTGGCAGCGCTCATACTGGTGGGCTATCGCCCGATCTGGCGGCTTACCCGCAATATCGTCACCATCGCGCATGAAGGCGGGCATGCGCTGGTGGCACTCCTGACCGGCAGGAAACTCACCGGTATCCGCGTGCACTCGGATACTTCGGGTCTCACCGTGTCGAGTGGAAAACCCTACGGTCTCGGGATGATCCTCACCACCATGGCCGGCTATCCGGCGCCATCTCTACTGGGGCTCGGGTTCGCCGCACTACTCGGGGCGAGTCGGATCACGCTGCTGCTCTGGACCGCTATCGTGCTGCTCGCCGCACTGTTGGTCAAGATCAGGAATATCTACGGTGCCTGCACAGTGCTCGCCCTCGGGACAACGGTCTTCCTCGTGTCCTGGTTCGGGGCCGATACGCTGCAGGCGGGTTTCGCGTATCTGGGTACCTGGTTCCTGCTGTTCGCCGGGACACGGCCGATCGTGGAACTGCAACGCGGACGGTCCAGGCAGCAGCGTTCCCCGTATCCAGGGATCGATTCCGACGCCGATCAGCTCGCTCGGCTCACCCGGCTGCCCGGACTGCTGTGGGTTTTCGTATTCGGCGCGATCGCGATCGGCGCGCTGCTGCTCGGCACGGGATTACTCGTCGCCGATATCGACGGGATCTGCCTATCCGACTCGTTCCTCGGCTCCTGTTCCACCACGCGCTGACCACCGCGGCCGCACAGCGGGCAGGATGTTCCTATGGAACTACGCATCTTCACCGAACCGCAACAGGGCGCTAGTTATGACACCTTGCTGGCCGTCGCGAAAGCCACCGAGGAGTTGGGCTTCGACGCGTTCTTCCGCTCTGATCACTACCTGGCCATGGGCAGCTCCGACGGCCTGCCCGGGCCTACCGACGCCTGGATAACACTGGCCGGACTGGCCAGGGAAACCCAGCGGATTCGGTTGGGCACGCTCGTCACCGCCGCGACCTTCCGGCTACCCGGTCCGCTGGCCATCCAAGTGGCACAGGTGGACCAGATGTCCGGCGGACGGGTGGAACTCGGCCTCGGCACCGGCTGGTTCGCCGAGGAACACGCCGCGTACGGCATCCCCTTCCCTGTCGACAAATTCGCCAGGCTGGAGGAACAGCTGGCGATCATCACCGGGCTGTGGGCAACCGAACCCGGTGACACCTTCAGTTACACCGGCAAGCATTATCAGCTCACCGACTCCCCCGCACTGCCCAAGCCGAAACAGCATCCGGTGCCGCTGCTGCTCGGCGGCCTCGGGACCACCCGAACCCCGCGGCTGGCCGCGCAATACGCGACCGAGTTCAACATCCCGTTCGCGTCGGTCGAGGACAGCGCGCGGCAGTTCGATCGGGTCCGTGCCGCCGCGACGGCACGCGGCCGTGCTGCCGACGATCTGATCTACTCCAATGCCTTGGTGGTCTGTGTCGGCGCAACCGAAGCCGAGGTGGCGCGACGAGCCGAAGCGATCGGCCGCGATGCGGCGGAGCTGAAGAGCAACGGCCTGGCCGGCTCGCCCGCCGAAGTGGTCGACAAGATCGGCGCATACGCCGAGATCGGCTCTCGACGCATCTATCTGCAGCTATTGGATCTGACCGATCTCGACCATCTGGAGCTGATCGCCGCGCAGGTGCTACCACAACTCTGAGTCGCCGCCGCGTGGTTGCTGTCATCATGGTGTGACCAGCGCCACTCACAATTATATTGTGCAAAATATAATTGACTACTACATTCATTCGAGTGACCAACCGACTCGCCCTCGATGAGCAACTGTGCTTTACGCTCTACGCGGCATCCCGGGCCATGACCGCGGTCTATCGCCCCAAGCTGAAGCAGCTCGGGCTCACCTATCCGCAGTACCTGGTGATGCTGACCCTGTGGGAACGCGACGGACGTAGCGTCGGCGACCTCTGCCACACCCTCCACCTGGACTCCGGCACGCTCTCCCCGCTACTCAAGCGACTGGAGGCAGCCGGCCTGATCGAGCGACGGCGAGCCACCGACGATGAACGTCGCGTCGATATCCAGCTCACCGACCGTGGACGCGCACTCCACGCCGAGACCGACTGCATCCCGGCCGAGATAGCCGAGGCCGTCGGAATGCCACCGGAGGAGTTCCTTCCGGTGCGCGACACCCTGCAGCGACTCACACAGTCACTGCTGTCCCATCTGAACGAAGGAGAATAGCCATGCAGATCCTCTACACCGCCGAAGCCCTTGCCAGCGGCGACGGCCGCAACGGGCACGCACGCACCACCGACGGCAAGGTCGATGTGGATCTGTCGACCCCCAAGGAGATGGGTGGCGACGGTGTAGGCACCAACCCCGAACAGCTGTTCGCGGCGGGCTACGCGGCGTGCTTCCATTCGGCACTGCGCTTGGTCGGCAAACAAGCCAAGGCGAACATCGATGATTCCGCGGTCGGCGCGAAGGTCGGTATCGGCCCGAACGATGCAGGTGGCTTCGGTCTGGCGGTTACCCTGGAAGTATCGCTTCCTCATCTGTCCAAGGAGGATGCCCGAGCACTCGCTGACAAGGCACATGAGGTGTGCCCCTATTCCAACGCGACCCGCGGCAATATCGACGTCGAGGTTCTCCTCGCGGAGGACTGATCGGAGAAGGAGTGGATATGCGCGCCATCGCCTTCGAGCAATACGGCGAACCGAGGGACGTGCTCACCATCGCCGAGCGAACGGTGGCAGAACCCGGGCCGGGCGAAGTGCAGGTCGCGCTTATCCTCTCACCGATCCACCACCACGATCTGGAGATCGTACGCGGCCTCTACGGATATAAACCCGCACTGCCCGCCGTCCCAGGCACCGAAGCACTCGTCCGGATCACAGCGGTAGGTCCCGGCGTCACCCACCTGTCGGTCGGTCAACGTGGAGCGCTCAACCGAGATCAACATGTATGGGCCGAACGCTTCGTGTGCCCCGCCTGGCGGGTGGTCGCGGTGCCGGACTCGGTTCCCGACGAGACCGCGGCCCAGGTACTCCTCATGCCATGGAGCGCGAGAGCGCTGGTCGATCACCTCGATCTGCGGGCAGGCGACTGGCTGATGATCAACGCCGCCAACGGTGCGGTCGGTAAGCTGGTCAATCTGTTCGCGCGGCGGCGCGGTCTACACGTACTCAACCTCGTGCGCAGGCCCGCCGCCGTCGCGGCGATGCATGAACTCGGATACGACCCGGCACTCGACACCGAAAACCCGGACTGGATGGACCAGGTCGAGGCCGCGACATCGGGCGCGTTGATCACCCGAGCCATCGATCAGTTGGGCGGTCGCGCCGCGGACGAGGAGTTGGCGCTGCTCGCACCTGGCGGTCGCATAACCTCCTTCGGCCAGCTGACGGGCGAGCCGATGTCGATCAACTCCGGCACCCTCATCTTCAAAAACGCTGTGGTCGACGGATTCTGGGTCAACAAGTCGAACGCGAAGCTCGGCCGAACACGAATCATCCAGATGGCAGAGGAACTGATCGAACTCGCAGCCCGGGGTGGGTTGCGGAGTGATTTCGAAGCCGTATATCCGCTGGAGGATGTGGCCGAGGCAGTGGTCGCCGCCGAGGCCTCCGGCCGCAATGCCAAAATCGCGCTGTGCGCTCAGCCCTCCTGAACGAGGTCCAGTACTGCCATCGCGGCATTGTGTCCTGGGATACCGCTGACCCCGCCGCCCCGAATCGCCCCGGCACCACACAGGAATATGTTGCGATGGCCGGTCGACACACCCCATCCGACAGCTGGGTCGGCCGGATCGACCTCCTCAGGGAGATAGGGAAAAGCCAGATCGCGATGGAAGATATGCCCACCGGGTAAGCCGATCTCGTGCTCGAGTTCGAGTGGAGTCACGGCCTCCAGACAGGGCTCGCCATGCTCGTCGGTAGCCAAACAGTCGACGATAGGTTCGGCTAAAACCGAATCCACTTGCGCTAATGTCGCTTTCACCGCCTCTGCCTTCGCTCGCTCCGGATCGGCGGCGAACAATTCCGCTCGGGTGTGCAGACCGAACAACGTGAGGGTGTGCGTGCCTTGTGCGGCCAAGTCCGGCGCCAGAATCGTCGGATCGGTCAACGTATGACAATAGATTTCGGCAGGCGGCGCGGACGGAACACGACCGGCCACCGCCTCACCATAAGCTCGATTCAGCTGTCCGTACGACTCGCCGATGTGAAAGGTCCCGGCAAACGCCTCGGATGAATCGACCTCGGTGTCCCGCAAGCGGGGTAACCGGCGCAGCAGCATGTTCATCTTCAGCTGCGCACCCTCCGGCTTCGGGGGCAGTGGCTCACCGAGCAACTCCGCGAGCAGATATGGCGCGGCGTTCATCAGCACATAGCGTGCGCCGACCTTACCGTCGGGAAATTCCACTTCCGCTGTATTTCCATCGGTTCCGATTCTCGTCACCGCACATTCGGTGACGATCTGCGCACCTGCCGAACGCGCGGCCGTGACCAGTGCGTCGGTCAATGCGCCCATACCACCGATCGGTACATCCCATTGCCCGGTACCTCCGCCGATCACGTGATAGAGAAAGCAACGATTCTGTCGCAGTGTCGGATCGTGCGCGTGGGTGAAGGTACCGATCAACGCGTCGGTGAGCACCACACCACGCACGATGTCGTTGGCGAAGACCGACTCGATCGTCTCCCCGAGGGGCCGCTCGAAGAGCGCTTCCCAGATCATCGGATCGGCGACGATTCCCCGCAACTCGGTCTCGGACGGCAGTGGCTGCGTCAACGTCGGGAACACCCGGCGGGCCATATCGCCGATGGCGCCATAGAACCGCTGCCACGCGAGAAACTCCCGATCCGAACCGGTGAGCCGCGCGAAGCTCGCCTCGGTCCGTGCCTGCTCCGCGGAAATCAGCAGCCCTCCCGCACCGACCGGAGTATAGGACGAGACCGACCTACGCCGAGTCGCGAACCGCAGCCCGAGATCGTCCATGATCGACTGCGGTAGCAAACTCACAAGATACGAATACCGTGACAAGCGCGCATCGATACCGGCGAAGACTCGGGCCGATACCGCGGCACCGCCTACCTGCCGCTGCCGTTCCAGTACCAATACCGACTGCCCGGCTCTGGCCAGATACGCGGCGGCCACCAAACCATTGTGACCACCACCGACAATCACGACGTCATAGCGAGAACGAGCCGGAACCATACGTCTTCCGTAGCACAGATCCGGTACCAGCGGATACCGAGCGATCCGAAGTGATACCGGCCCGACACCACACCTCCAGGTGGCCAGAGCGAGAAAGGTTTCCCGGCAGTCCGGTTATCGCCACAGACAGCGATATTTCGGGCTACGGTGACTCCCAGGTGCCGGAGGGAGCAGTGGCGGATGGATCAGCACGAGGTCGTCTCGTTGGGAATATGTGAGCAGCGTGAGCTATTGGCGCGAGGAACTGTCTCGGCGCAGCAGCTCATCGAGGAGACCCTCGACAAAATCGATGCCGCCGAGGAGCTCGGTGCCTTCACCCGGGTGCTGCGCGAAGAAGCCAAGGCAGCGGCCGTCGAACGCGATCGGGAGCGTGCCGCGGGTGGTGCTGTGGGTCCCTTGCACGGTATTCCGATCGCGGTGAAAGACGAATACGACGTCGCGGGGGTGGTGACCACCTTCGGTACCCGCGCGAATTCGACGCCGGCGGCGGCGGATGCCGAAATGGTGCGCAGGCTGCGCGCGGCAGGCGCGATCATCATCGGGAAGACCGCGATGTCGGAGTTCGGACAGTGGCCGTTCACCGAGAGCACCACCTTCGGAACGACTCGCAATCCATGGAGTCCTGCCCACTCCCCCGGCGGGTCGAGCGGTGGTTCGGCCGCCGCGGTGGCTGCTGGACTTGTCCCCGCCGCGATCGGTGGCGACGGCGGCGGCTCGATCCGGATTCCGTCGGCATGCTGTGGGTTGTTCGGCCTCAAACCGCAACGCGGGCGGGTGCCGATGGCCCCGAACAAACATCTGTGGGGGGCATTGGGTGTCGCCGGACCGCTCACCCGCGGTGTGCTCGACTCGGCTGTCGTCTACGACGTCCTTCGCGGCAGCAGCCCCACCGATCGGTTCAAGGCGCCGGACCCGGCGATATCGTTCGAGGCGGCGGCCCGCGAACCGGCTCGGCCACTGCGGATCGGCTACAGCATGAAACCTTCCGCGTCGCTGGTGAAACTCGATCCGATACATGCGCGGGCTGTCCGCGAGACCGCGGCTCTCCTCCAGGACCTGGGGCATACCGTAGTGGAAACAGATCCGGACTACCCTGACTCCACCTCCGCGTTCTTTCCGCAGTTCTACGCCAGTGTGCGTGCCGAAGTAGCCGAGATGGACCATCCGGAGCTGGTCGAACGCCGTACCAGACAAACAGCCGCGCTGGGTGTGTGGGCACGCGACCGCATTGTCGAATGGGCGATACGCCGGGGAGAAACGCTGGCACACAGGGTCGATCAGATCTTCACTGAGTACGATCTGTTGCTCACTCCGACTATCGCGATGCGCCCGCCGCTGCTGGGAGTACTCGACGGAGTGAACACAATACGCGCCCAGCTCGCCTCCCTTCCGATGGTCGCCTATACCGCGCTGTGGAACGTCACCGGGCATCCGGCAGCCGCCCTGCCTGCCGGTATCGGGGAGGATGGCCTCCCTTTGTCGGTTCAGCTGGTCGGTCCTGCGAACGGTGAGACCACAATCCTCCCGGTAGCCGCACAACTCGAGCAGGCACGCCCATACCCTCGACTACACGCATGATCCCGTCACCTAATCAATCGAAGAACATTCATAGAAATACCCGGTCCAACGAAAGAAGTTCGCTACTGTCAACTTATGCGCAGGAACGACGCCACGGGCAATATTGCCGCGCCCGGCCACTCACCCGCTGAGACCGTGCTCGACGATATCGACCGGACCCTGCTGGAACATCTGGCCAGAGATGGGCGCATGACGAATAATGCCCTGGCCGCCGCCGCGGGGATCGCGCCTTCGACCTGTCTGGGACGGGTGCGGGCATTGGTGCAACACGGTGTCATTCGCGGATTCCATGCCGATATCGACCCGGCGGCGCTCGGTCACAGCTTGCAGGCCATGATCGCGGTACGCCTACGCGCGAGCGCCCGCAGGCAACTGGCCCAGTTCGGCGAGCACATATCGGCGCTGGAGGGTGTGCTCAACGTGTACTTCATCGCAGGCGCCGACGACTACCTGGTGCATGTCGCCACCGCGAACACCGACGAACTGCGCGTATTCGTACTGAATCACCTCAGTGACCACCCAGCGGTCGCCTCGACCGAGACCATCCTCATCTTCGAGCATATGCGTCCCCGATCGGGCACCCCCTGACGAGCACTGCCACCGGAAACCTCATATCACCGGACTGTGCGTCGGATAGTCGTGTGCCAGGGCCACCGCCTCCGACAGCAACGCACCGTGATGGGTACTCAACCCCGCGGCCAAACCGGGATCAGCGGCTACCGCACCACGCCATCCGCGCTCCGCGAGCGAGACGACGTACGGCAATGTGGCGTTGGTGAGTGCGATCGTCGAGGTATGCGGCACCGCACCCGGCATATTCGCCACACAGTAAAATATCGCCTCGTGTACTCGGTAGACCGGTTCCGTGTGTGTGGTCGGCCGCGAGTCCGCGAAACAACCACCTTGGTCGATCGCGATATCGACGAGCACGGCACCCGGCTTCATCTGCGTGACGAGGTCATGAGACACCAGGGTCGGCGCCTTGGCGCCCGGCACCAGCACCGCCCCGATCACCAGATCCGCCTCTCGTACCGCGACCTCGACTTCGAGCCTATTGGGCATGATCGTGCGCACCTGACCGCCGTATTGCGCATCGATCTCGCGTAGCTTCGCGATGTTCAGGTCCAGAACAGTGACCTCAGCGCGCATACCGTGCGCCACCGCTATCGAGTTGCCACCCGCGACGCCCCCGCCGAGCACGGTGACCTTGGCAGGCCTTGTGCCTGGCACGCCACCCATCAGCACCCCACGTCCACCGGCACTGCGCATCAGGTGATAGGCACCCGCCTGCACGGCCAACCTGCCCGCGACCTCGCTCATCGGCGCGAGCAATGGCAACGAGCCGTCGCGACCGGTCACCGTTTCATAGGCGATGGCCGTGCTACCCGCGGCCAGCAATGCGTCGGTGCACTCCCGCGACGCGGCCAAGTGCAGATAGGTGAACAACACCTGATCCGCGCGCAACCGCCCGTACTCCTCGGGCACCGGCTCCTTCACTTTGAGTATCAGATCGGCGGTTGCCCAGACTTCGTCGGGGGTGTCGAGTATGCGCGCACCCATGACGGTGTACGCCTCGTCCGGAAAAGCCGAACCACGCCCTGCCCCTGCCTCGAGATACACCTCATGGCCACGCGAGACGAGTTCGTGTACGCCGGCAGGCGTACACGCGACGCGATACTCGTGATTTTTGACCTCGCGGGGGATTCCGATTCTCACCTGCACTCCGATCGTCGGTGGACGACTACACAATTTGTCCGGAATGATTCGCGGCTATCCGAGATTATGAATTTAATACGATAAAGTATCTATAAAAATGAATATAATTCATGCAAACGCCTGATAAGCAGCACAGTATGCGAAAAACTTGAGGTATTCGGGCCGTACTCCGCAACATCTTCGATACCGGCCACTCCGATCGGACCGCTCAGCTCGGCTGCCTCGGCAGGATGACCTGCGCAATCCCTAGAATGCACCTTATGGCAGGTTCGTCGGCACAACACCGTTAGCGTGGCAATGCGGCCCCTCCGCTCCGGTGCGCCGGTCTGCGAGGAGCTGATCAACGAGTACGAGAGCTTCCCCGTACCCGGCACATCGCACCGGTCTGCGCAGGCCGTTTTCCCTCGCCCTGACACCGAAAAACGGGGACAGCGGCGCCCTCGGCACAACACAGTGGCCGAGAATCCGCCCGGCGATCGACCGGAACCACGAAGACAGTGATGGCGCAGCTCGCGACTACCGCACCCCCTGGCTCGATCAGTTGGTCCCGCTGGGGAGGCGTCGCCGCCGCGATGTTCTCGGTAGCCTGGGGCGGAAACGAATTCACCCCGCTGCTGGTGATGTACAAGAGCAACGGGCTGGCAGCGACCACAGTGGATCTGCTGCTGTTCTCCTATACGCTCGGCATCGTACCCGCATTGCTCATCGGCGGCCCGATGTCGGATCGCTACGGCCGTCGCATGCTGCTGCGACCGGCACCACTGATCGGCATGACCGGATCACTGATGTTGGCGTTCGGGCACGAGGCGGTGCTCTTGATGTCGGCGGGGCGAGTGCTGTGCGGTGCCGCACTCGGATTGGTGATGGCCGTGGGTAGCAGCTGGCTGAAGGAACTGTCGCAACCGCCATATGGACCGAACCTTCCCGCAGGCACCGGGGCACGTCGCTCGGCGATGAGCCTCACCGCCGGTTTCGCGAGCGGCGCGGGTTGCGCAGGGGTACTCGCGGAATGGGCGCCGTGGCCGAACACACTGGCGTACCTGATCAACGCCGGACTCTGTCTGATCGCCGCCGTATGGGTCAGATACGCGCCGGAAACCCGCCGGCCACAGCAGAACCATTGGCGGCTCCGTGATTGTCTATGGATTCCCGCTGCCGCGCACCGGCGCTTTCGCACGGTGGCCATTCCTATCGCGCTGTGGCCGTTCACCTCCGCCGCGACGGCGTATGTGGTACTGCCCTCTCTCATGGCACCGCGGATGCGCACCGCGCCGATCGCGTTCTCCGCCATGGTCAGCGTTATTACGCTGAGCTGTGGATTCGCCATCCAATTCGTAGCACGCAGAATCGACAAGCCCGGCACCGCACGAGCTGCCGCGGTATCACTGGCCATCATCACCTCGGGGATGCTCCTGGCGGCGGTGGCCTCCGACATCCTGACGCTGTGGGCGACGACAGCCACCGCCGTTGTGCTCGGCGCGGGCTATGGCATCGATATGGTGGCCGGACTGCGCGAGATCGAACGCATCGCCAACCCCGACGATTTGGCCAGGCTGACCGCAATGTTCTATTCGACCGGCTACCTGGGCTTGGGCGTCCCCGCGCTGCTGTCATTCCTGCATCAGAGCTTCGGTGTCGGCTATCCGGTGATGTTCGGTGTTGTCGCGCTGGCGGCGGCCGGGTGCCTGACCCTGGTATTACGCAACTATCGAGTCTGACCCGTACCGGACCGCCGACGAGCCATTCAGTTCTTCGGCGTCAGCAATACCAACGGAATCTCCCGCGTGGTCTTCTCCTGATAACCGGCATAGCCCGAGTAGGCGCTGGTGACTCGCGGCCACAATGTCGCCCGCTCTTCGGCGGTGGCCACCCGAGCCGTCATGGGCACCTTCGGGCCACTGCGTACCGAGACGACAACATCCGGATTGTCGCGCACATTCAGAAACCATGCCGGATGGATGTGATCGCCTCCGCGTGAAGCAACGACGACGTAGGTGTCACCATCAATGATCGGAGCGGTGAGCATGACCGAATGCGGTCGCCCGGATTTACGCCCGATGGTCGTCAGCTCGAGTGATGGCATACCCGCGATCCGATCGCCCAGCTTTCCGAAGCTGATCTTCAGCAAGGCACGATGCGCCGCGTTCATTACCTTCAGCCTGAAATTCGAAGGCATAACCATCCTCACAGTCGTCTCTACACATAACCCGGCGCGGCAGTTCCGTCTCCGGGACCCGGCCACTCGGACTGTACCGGATATACACCCTGGTGCCCTGGCCCGCGAATGCGGTTACGCTCGAACGGAATCCCCCAGCTCGGCACTCAACGCGCGGACCATCCCGACCACCGCGTGACATCGATGGCGATCACCGGCCCCGGCGGCGGCTGGTCCCTATATACCGGGTAGCGGTCGGTCAAGCGCCGCTTCGCGGTATCGGCCTCGGCCGCATCGGCGATGCGCGCGTTACCGTCGGCCCGTGCCCACCACAGGCGGGTCCAGTCGTCGCTGTAGTAGTCGGCCAATACGGCGACTGCCGGGTTGGCCGCGATATCGGCCAACCGGCGCAGTGCGGTGGTGGTCTTCGGCTTCGCGTCGACACTGGTGTAGATCACCTCGCCGACGACGGCGAACACAATCGGAACCAGGCGTGGACGCGCCTCGGCCGAGACAGTCGCCAACCGCGCGACGGTACTGTTCCCGAATCGCTCGCGGGCCTCCGCAGAACTCAATCGCACACAGTCCTCCTCGATGTCGGTACTCGGGGAACCAGGGCTCGAGCCCGTTCCCTCCCCTAGGCAACCGGACATTTGCCATGAAATCACGGTGATCGACTGCTACCACGCTACGGTCGAGTGCATGTTTGGCCCCTCAACAGGCAATATCGCCAGAAGGAAGGCGGTCGTGGACATCGATATCGCAACCCGGCTGAACCTAGCGTTCGAGATGTGGGAGCGTGCGCACGGGCGCCCGCTGGCCGACGACACGGTCACATCATGGTTGGCCGCCGCCGGGTACGACCTGGCACCCGGCTACCTGGCGCAGGTACGTAGCGGACAGGCCACCGCACTCCCCGAGCAAGCCCGTGCCGGGCTCGCTCACGTTTTCGGGCTCGACCCCAGCTATTTCGGTTTCGACCCCGGCTCCGATCAGGCCGCGGACGCGGACGTAATCGCGCATCTGGACAACTCGGCCCTGCGCCGTCTCGGACAAGCCGTCGACGGCCTCTCCTTACGTACCCTGCTCTACCTGGAGTCCTTCGCTGATCTTCTCCGTCAAGCCGACGGGCTGCCGCCCCGCGAACAAACAGCGCAACTCTGATCGACCAGTCCAGCGGATCGGTTTCGGCCCCCCGGCTCCAGTAGTCCGGCGGGCCGACCTCACTTCCGTCCACCGCGGCGGCACCACCTCACCATCCGGTACACCCTGCCGAATCCGCCGCGGCGGCCGGGTCCCGGAGCACCACCTCGATATCGGCTTTCCTGCTGAGATATCCGGCCCGATACAGTGGGCCGGTGATTCGCACAGCCGCGTTGGCCCATATCCGGGATCGGCGCCTGTTACAGACACGTTCGATCGGTAAAGATGTCTTCTACATGGCCGGCGGCAAGATCGACCCAGGGGAAACACCCGAGGACGCGTTACACCGTGAGGTGCGCGAAGAACTCGATGTCGGCGTGGTATCGCTCGGCGAACTCGGAGTATTCCAAGCAGTGGCATACGGGCATTCCCCGGACACCCGGCTGCATATGACCTGCTTCACCGCAGAACTCGATGGTGAGCCGCGACCGGCGGGCGAGATCGCCGAGCTGCGTTACTTCACCGTGAGTGAGTACGCTGCCATGGACCATATCGCTCCCGGCTCGATGCTGGTCTTTCGCAGACTCCATGAACTCGGCGTGATCGACTGGTAAGGCACGAAAAACGCCCGCGGTAGCCACTGATCACCGTACCGGCCGTGATGCGGATCGCGCCGAACACGTCGACTGCCGCGAAAGCCGAGACAAAGCACGGCAGGCTGGGCCGCGAAAGCCGAGCGACCGCGAAACAGCACACCGGGCGACGGACCTGTGCGAGGATCGGTACCGGCACCAGCGATCGGCGTGCGCACGCGGATCATCCGCCGGGGTTCGATCCGGCGAGCTGCCGATAATCCCGAGCAGCTGACTCCAGGCAACGTAGTGAATGACGCGAACAGGATTCTCCACCACGTACAGGAGAGGCAGATGATATCCACCAGAAGCGTCAGTGGAATCGCCGTTACGACAGCCGTACTGCTCATGACCGCGGCATGCGGATCCGACAGCGACACCGAATCGACGGCCACGATCACCTCGACGACCACGACCACTAAAAGCGCGGATGATCAACGCAGCAGTGCCGCCACGACAACCTCCTCTGTCGTGAGCTCTGCCCTGAACACCGCGCAGCAGATGATCCAGGACGCGATCAACGCGGCACTGGCCGCGGCACCCATCACCTTCGACAGCGGCAGTTCCGACCTCAGCACAGCGGATGTCGCCGCCATCAGAGCGGTCGCGCTCACCCTGAAGGGGAACGACGCCAAGATAGAGGTCAAGACCTACGCCGAGGATTCGGACAGTGATACCGCCGACGCGCTGGCCGAGGCCCGTGGCAACAACATCATGAACGAACTCGAATCCGCTGGAGTCGACAAGGAAAGAATCAGCGTAAAGGCCGAGGGAAACCCGGACACATCAGATGATGTTCAGGTGGACGAGGCAGACGTCTCGGTGGTCCCCGAAGAATAGGTTATCGCCGAATAGCCGGCCACCCGTACCCCTCACCCCGAGCATGCCGAGCCGGATACTACCGCTGTGGGCGCCCACGACCGGGTGGCCGCAGGCGCCCGCAGCGGTAACGAGCTCTAGTCCGTCGGCTCCAAGTAAACCGGCAGCCTGGCATGGCCGTTGGAGATGAAACTGGATACGGTGCCGAGTTCGGCGGGGTCGGCGGCCAGACGCATATTCGGGAAGCGCTGGAAGATACCCGGCAAGGCGATCTCGGCTTCCAACCGGGCCAATGGCGCTCCCAGGCAGTGATGCGCCCCGTAACCGAAGGCCAGATGCTCTTTGCTCGGCCTACGTGGATCGAATTCATCTGCGGTCGGGCCGTGTAGTTTCGGATCGCGGTTGGCCGCGGCGTAGGAGGCGAGGATCGGCTCCCCCTTGGCGATCCGGATACCATCGATCTCGATATCGTCGACAGCGAAGCGCAGCGGCAAATGCGCCACCGGCGATTCGAACCGCAGGGTCTCCTCGATCAGATCGGTCCATGGCACCTGCCCCGAGGTCACCTCACCGCGCTGGTCGGCGCGGGTCAGCAGCGCGAAAATCGCCTGGTCGAGCAGGTTCACCGTGGTCTCGTGCCCAGCGCTGATCACGAGCAACAGCGTATCGATCAGCTCCTGTTCGGTCAGCTGCGCGCCATCGTCCTCGGCACGGTATGAGATCAACAGGCTGGTCATATCGTCGCCAGGCTCCGCACGGCGGTGGGCGACGAGTTCCCCGAGGATCCGGTACATCTCCATATAGTTGGCCTGCGACTCCTCAGGGCTGAGCGAGGTGTCGAAGATACCGTCGACGCAGGTGCGCAAGCCGGCGTTCAGAGATTCCGGAACACCCATCAGCGCGCTGATGACCTGGATCGGCAGCGGGTAGGCGAATCCCTCCCGCAGGTCTACCACCTCACCCGCGGGCGTCGCCGCGAGCTCGTCGAGCAGATTCGTGGTGATCTGCTCGACCATCGGCCGCATCGCCTGGGTACGGCGGTGCGTGAAAGCGGGCGCGACCAGCTTGCGCAGTCTGCGATGATCGGCGCCATAAGCGGTGAACATGTTGTTCACCGCCACCCACAGGAACAGCGGCCAATCCTGAGGAATCTCCCCGTTGATGAACTCGGGCCAGTGCTGCTTGGCATCTTTCGACACCCTCGAGTCGGCCAGCAGCTGCTTGAGGATGCCCGCATCGGTGACCGACCAGGCCTTGACACCACCGGGCAGCTCGACAAGCGTGATCGGCCCCCGCTCACGGAGGCGAGCGGACTCACCTTGGATATCGGTACCCATCGGGTCGAGCACCAGGGGTTGTAGGTCCATGAGAATCTCCTTAGAACATATTCAGTGGAGGGGATTTCGGGAAAACAACAGGCAAGGAGACCAAGGCACGATGGAACGGTCCCGGTCGCCAGGTCAATTGGTCAGGCGTAACAGCCAAGCTCAGCTCGGGCAGCGCGTCGAGGAGTTGGTCGATGGCGTCCTGGACCACCAGATAGGCAGCGGATCGGGCCGGGCAGGCATGCGGCCCGACACTCCATGCCAGATGCGCCCGGTTGTCCGTGCGTTCGCCGACACCGATGGCGGGATCGTTGTTGCAGCCGGACATACTGATCACGACCGGCTGATGCGCGGGTAACCACACGCCGTCGATGAGAATCGGCTGCTTCGGGTAGCTGACACAGTAGTTGGCCATCGGCGGGTCGTTGAACAACACCTCGTCGAGGGCATCGCGGGTGGAAAGACTGCCGCTGAGAAAACTTCCCGCGAAACGGTCGTCGGTAAGCATCAACAACAACGTGTTGGTGATCAGATTCTGTTGCGGCTCGATGCCCGCGCCGTAGAGGGTGACCAGCTGGTGGATCATCTCCGTATCGTCCAGTTGGGCGGGGTGCAGCAACAATCGGGAAGTGACATCGTCACCCGGCTCTTCTCGCTTCAGTCGCACCAGATCGAACAACGCGTCGGTGAGCATCTGATTGCCCTTGTCCGCGTTGATGCCTTCGAACATGGCGGCCATACCGGTCGCGACCTGTTGCCCGATATCCGCTGGGCAGCCGAGCATGGCATTGAGTACCTCGAAGGTGAGCGGAAACGCGTACTGGCTGATCAGATCCACCGCACCGTCCTGGCAGAAGGAGTTGATCAGCGGGACCGCGATCCGCTCCACAGTGCTGTGCAGGGCGTGCAAATCGATATCGGCGATACTCGCCACGTTCGCCTGCCGGTAGCGCAGGTGTTCCAGGCCCGCGCTGCGCAATGCGTTCGGCCGCCATTCCAGCATCGGCAGCACCGGGCACTCAGCGGGAATATTCTTCTGCCAGGTACGCGGGTCCGCGGGAAAATGCTCGGGGTCGTTGAGGATACGTAGTGCGGTGTGATATCCGATCACCAAGGTGGCGGGCACATCCGGCGCGAGCTCCACCGGAACGAGCGAGCCGTACGTGCGGCGCATCTCACGATAGGCCCGATGCGGATCCGCGGCGTACTCCTCCGAATACAGCGCATAGCGCGGCCCTGCGGTGTCGATCGGCGAGCCGTGCTGGACAGGGCAGCCATTCGCGGACGCTGAGGTGGGTGGCGAGAACTGTGGCGTGGTCACGAGAAAAGACTCCAGAGGGGAATGAACATTCGACGAGTGCGGTCGATGCGCGGCTCTGCGCTTCGCTCAAGTGCGTCGAGTTGATATGGATGTATCGGATTCCAGGTCGAATCGGCGTATATCGCATAGAGATACGGCACTGCCCGACCTGTGCCTGGTTGTCTCCCTTCGGTATCGGTGGGCAGTTCTATCAGTGAAAAGCTCTGCCGTACTCCCGGCTCCAGCGAGGACGACATACCTCGCTGGAGCCGGGAGCACCTGGTGCGCAGAGGGTTACGAGAACTCGACCGGACAGCTGGGCCGGAACTCGGAAACCTGCTGGACAGTAATCCGGACCATTCGGTATACGGAACGTGCGGCGACAGCCGATCACCGATGCCGCGAGCACCTCATACGCCGATGTCACCCACTCGAACAGGCTGGGAGGTGGTCAACGACGAGATTCCTGACGGTGGAACAGGAATTCGACAAGTGTGATCAGCGAACGCAGGCACGTGCCGCGGTCCCGCGCGTCCAGGGCGGTCAACGGGGTGTCCGGTTCCAGATCGAGGGCATCACGAACCTCGTCGAGCGGGTATTGGTGAGACCCCTCGAATTGGTTTACCGCAACCGAATACGGGACACCGCGTTCTTCGAGCACCGAGAGCACCTCATCGGATTTCTCGATGCGGCGGGTATCGACCAACACAAGCGCACCGAGCGCACCTTTGGCCAGCTCCTCCCACAAAGGCACGAAACGCTGCTGACCGGGCGTACCGAACAGGTAGAGCGCCAAAGTAGGGCTGAGCGTGATCCGGCCGAAGTCCATCGCGACAGTGGTCTGTGCTTTACCGGGCAAGCCCGCCATATCGTCGACGCCGACACTGGCTTCGGTGATGGTTTCCTCGGTACGCAGTGGCTTGATCTCCGAGACACTGCTGACGAACGTGGTCTTGCCGACACCGAAGTTGCCTGCTACCAACAGTTTCACCGAGCGGGTAACGGTCTCCGGCACATAGTCGACGGCCCGGTCAGACGGCAAGAGCACGGAGCCCATTGAGTACCTCCTCCAGCAGAGCGATCTCCGGCAGGGATTCAGCCGGGGTTGGGGTGACCAACTGCCCGCTGTCCATGAGATCGGACGCGATGATCTTCACGACGGATGGCGGTAGATCGAGGTACGCGGCGATCTCGGCGATCGAGAGCGCCCCTCGGCGACTGCACAGCGTCATGACCCGGCGCGCATCGGGCGAGGCACCGGGAAGCGGATCCTTGGCGGTCAACACCAAAGTGACCAAGTCCAGCTCGCGAGTAGGACGCGTGCGCCCCCCGGTGCGCACATAAGCCCGGACCAAGTCCGGGTCGCGACGATGTTTACTCATAACGTCACCCCGCGCCTGTTCGGTTCCGTAATGCCAGGCGCGGTAACACCTTCGACTCGCTCGCTGTACTCGATCATGGTATTTCGCTACCGTCTATGCGCCTGCGCGGCTGACTGCCCAGCTCATGTCCGACTCGACCGGCCAGCTCGTTCATCCGATGCGCGATGAGACCCACATCGATATCGGCAGTCGTCGCGACGCCTAGTAGCGCGCCTTCTCCCGCCGCGGTGATGAGGATCATCCCCTGGTCGTACTCGGTGATGTTCTGCCGCACACCGTTGTAGGAATCACCGCAGAACTCGCCGAGCGCTTTACCGAGCGAGCGCAGACCCGATGCGGCGGCAGCGAAGCGTTCGGCCTCGTCACGTGTGATTCCTGTGGAGTGCGCGATGCGTAGTCCGTCGTCGGATAGCAGCACCGCGAACCGTACACCGGAGATATTGAGATCTTCGAGTAGCCAGCCCAGTCTGTTGCTGCTGTCGGTCACGGGTGTGGCCATCAGGATGTCATCCCTTCCGTGTCATCGGATGCGGCGGCGCGGCCGCGCTTGGAGCCGGTATGCCATGCCGCGGCGATCTCGGGGCGAGCCGTTCCTGACTCGGAACGCGGACCGACCGGGGCCAACGCGACCGTCCGGCGGCGTCGTTTGGGTAAACCGCCGCTGGTGATCTCGTGCAGCTCCAGCTCGTGCTCTTCGTTGCTCTGCCGCGTACCAGGCACCACGGCAGCGGCGGTGATCAGTTCTGACTGTGCCTCGCTCACTGGTGCGACCTCCTGGGTGTTCTGCGGACTTGCCAGCAGCGACTCCGGGATATAGACCATTGCGCGCATCCCCCCGTAGACGTTCGGCCCATCGATGTACACGGTGAAACCGTAACGACGAGCCAACGCCGCGACTCCGGGGAAACCGACCTTCGGCGACGGGCCGAGCTGGTGGATGTCGACGGGCCGCTCCTGCGCGAGCACCTGCCGAGCTTCTTCCATCTGCTCGGCGTTCATCCGCACGCCGGCGTCATCGATGATGACGGTGACACCGTGGTGGCCCTCCTGAAAACTGACATCCACGTAGGACGTCGGCGGAGAGTACCGCAATGCGTTGTCGAGCAACGTCGCCAGCGTGTGTACAAGCGGCTCCACCGCGCGGCTGGTGACCACCCGATCGAGCTGGTTGGGCCGCACCCTCAGGTATTCGCGGACGCGGCCGATGGCGCCACCGACTACATCGGTCAGGGACTGCGCGGGCCAGCGCCGACCGGGTAGGCCGCCACAGACGATCACGTAGGACTGCGCCTGTCGGATCATCTGCTGCACAGAATGATCGATCCGAGTGAGTGTCTCGTACACCTGGTCGTCGCGATGTTCGCGCAGCGCGGCGCTCACCACCTGGCTGACATCGGCACCGAGGCTCACCACAGAGGTGCCGAACGAGCGGACCGCCGCACTGGTCGCCTGCCGCGCCGAGGCAGAGACCTCGGCGCGCGCTGCCCCTTCTGCGGCTTTGATCGCCTGTTGCGCTTCGTTATCGGCGAATTCCCTGGTCTCCGCACGTATCAGGTTCAGATCGTCGGCGTATCGCTCACCGATCCAACGCAGGTACTGCGCCGTCCGCGAATCTTCTATGTCCGCTTGTACCTCCACCGGCGGCACCTGCGGCTCGAATCTGCGTATCGAATCGGCGACCGCGGGAAGCGTAGTGGTGACAAACCGTTCCAGTGTGTCCTCCGTGGCACGCTGTTCCCTGGTCAGAGCCTCGACCTTGGCTCGCTGAGCCCTGCCGTACTGCACTGCGTAGAGCGCCCCTGCTACCGCGATCACCAAAGCGGCGGCGAAGATCCATGAAAGCGCCACAGCGATATCTTGATTCATCAGTTCTTTCGTCGTTGACTGGTCTGGAGGAATCGGCTTTCCGCTACCCTGCTTCGCTCGCCTTCCTCGCCTGCCGACCGTGGACGGACTGGTTGATCGGGTTCGTGTCGGGACACCTCCGCGCCGGGACACCAGAGCCCCGCATCGACCGACACTCCGACCGAGCGCCTACCGCACAATGCCCACAGGACAGGCGATTACATCACGAATCACCGCCCGTGCGGATCATGTCCAACAGCGACCAGAACCCGACTATTCGCACACTAGCAGCATTCCACCGAAGTCTCTTCAGATCTTTTAACCAGTACCGGATTTCCTCAGCCGGATGGATGGGCACCATGTGCTTTGCCCCCATCGGGCAGCCGAACAGCGCCGGATACCATGCGCCCATGGCAAAGCTGAAGGTATCGGTCGACGTCCCGATCTCCCCAGAGGAGGCCTGGTCGCACACCTCCGATCTCGCTGAACTCGGCACCTGGCTGACCATGCACGAAGCATGGCGCGGTGCGGTCCCCACCGAATTGACCGTCGGCACACAACTGGTTGGCATCGCCTCCGTCAAAGGCTTACGTAATCGGGTCACCTGGACGGTGCGCGCCGCGCAACCACCTCATCGCCTGCATTTGATCGGCGCCGGTAAAGGAGGAACCAAACTGGGCCTGCAGTTGATCGTCACCCCCAAAGGCTCGGGTTCCGAGGTCGCCATAGACATGGAACTCGGTGGCGCACCGCTGTTCGGGCCGATCGGCTCCGGTGTCGCTCGTGCGGTCAGAGGTGATATCGAACGGTCTCTCGACCGCTTCATCGCCCGCTACACCTGAGAGGCGGCTCCGGCACCGACCGCATCCTCGGCGGTCTCCGGATTCACCGGTTCGGTCCGCGGTAAGAAGAAAGCCGGGATCACGGTGAGGACGATCAGCACAAGTGCCACCGTGTAGGTGTGGCCGAACGCCTGCGCGGCCTGCCGCAAACCTGTGTCGAGCGCGCCCGGTGGGAGGGTGGCCGCCAGGCCGGGATCGAAATTCGCCGCGATCGCCGGACCGGCCAGCGGTTTGTTCTTCAGCACGTTGGTCAGGACCACCGACATGGTCGCCGTGCCGATCGAACCGGCGGTCTGGTTGACGATGTTCATCAAGGTCGAACCGCGAGCCACCTGGTGGTGGGTCAGGGTCTGGATCGCCGCGGTCATGGTCGGCATCATCGTGCAGCCCATGCCGAGTCCCATTACGAACAAGGCGATCAGCATCGGCAGATACGGATCATTCGCGTCGATCCGGACGAAGTAGGTCGTCCCGAGCGTGATCAGCGTGATCCCGGTCAGCACGATCTTCCCTGGACCGATCTTGTCCACCAGACGGCCCGCGACCGGCATGGTGAGCATGGCGCCGATACCCTGTGGCGCGAGCAGCAGACCCGCGTCCAGCGCCGATTCCCCACGCACCTGCTGCAAATAGGTCGGCAGCAGCAAGCCCATGCCGAAGAACGCGATCGCGAACAGCAGCATGGTGAGCGCGGCGAAGGTCAGCGCGCGGTCGGCGAACAGGCGCAGATCGATCAACGGATGTTCGGTACGCAATGCGTGGAACACGAAGGTGATCATCAGAAGCACCCCGATCACCGCGGGGATCAGCACTTTCGCCGCGACAACCGTTCCCGCCTCCGGGATGGAGGAAACACCGAACAGGAACAGGGCGAGACCGGGTGAGGCCAGCAACATACCGCGGAAGTCGAACGACTCCGATGGTTCCGGCCGATCCCCGGGTAACACGATGGCCGCCGAGATCAGCGCGCTCACACCGATCGGCACATTGATCAAAAAGATCCAGTGCCAGCTGAAGTTCTCGATCAACCAGCCGCCGAGGATCGGGCCCGCGATCGGACCGAGCAACATCGGCACACCGAGCACAGCCATCACCCGGCCGATCCGCCGCGGACCGGCCGCATGCGTCATGATCGTCATGCCGAGCGGCATCAGCATGCCGCCGCCGAGGCCCTGGATCACGCGAAACGCGATGAGTGATTCGATGTTCCACGCCGTGCTGCACAGCAGCGAGCCAAGGACGAAGAAGATGAGCGCCATCATGTACAGCCGCTTGGTGCCGAACCGATCCGCCGCCCATCCGGCCAGCGGGATCACGCTGGCCAATGCGAGTGTGTATCCGGTCATCGTCCACGCCGCGATGGCGTAGCTCGTGCCGAATTCGCGCTGGAAGGTCGGGATCGCGACGCTGACAACGGTGACATCGAGAATCGACATGATCGCGCCGAGCACGACCACACCCGCGACCTTGAATACCGCCGCGTCCAGCTTATCCGTCATCGGATCCGGCCCTGCCACCTGAGCATCCGGAGGAAATGCCACCGGTTAAGCCTGACACTACCCATATCCGAGCACCAGCATTTTGTCGTTTCTTTTGCTGAAAGTTGCCTGAGTGCGGCCCGCTCCTTCCGTATCACACCGGGGAACAGCGCCGATCCAGCCACTGAGCGCGGACTGCGGCCTCATACCGCGAATCGGGGTCCGAACACAGCCCACGACGCGGCTCGACCGCATATCCAGGCACACCAGGAGCATTCTTCTCATAAATAGTTGCTATAGTCGCCTCACTGTGCGGTTATCCATTCGGTTTCGGCATGTCAGACCCGCAGCAGCATTGCTAGCTGCGGCGTTGCTCATTGTGCCGATACTCGACTGCACCCTGGCAGGAACCGAGTCACATCCCGCTACGCCGATAATCATGGCCGCACGACACCTCGAGTCGGCCACGAGGGAGATCCCCGCGCACGGGATCTCCGATGTGCTGATTCACGAGTGCACATCGCACCGCGATCACTGCATCGCGCAATCGATACTCCCCGACCGTTGGAATATCGCCTCGCTGATCCTGCTGCTGTTCAGTGTGGTCACGGTCTTCGCCGCGGTCTCCGCTACCTCGCTCGCTATCAGCTGTATCCGGGGCCCACCGCGCGCCGGTGGCCGAGTCACTCTGACCTTGCTCTGTATCGCCCGGCGCTGATCGGCCAGCGCCAGGTCGACGTCATGCGCCGTCGACCGGTGTCCGCTGACCGTACACGTCATCTCCACCGTTCGGTGGTTCCGATACAGAAAGCAACAATCATGACCAAGGTCGCGCTCGATACGTTCAACGACCCCGCGGCAGCCCTGATCGGGGCGCCGGTGGCCACCCGCCATCCACACGGACTGGTCGGCAACACCCCGGTGCTGTGGATCGGAGCGCCCCTCGCCCCGGTGGGGCGGGGGTTCTGGGCCAAACTCGAAGGACTCAATCCAGGAGGGATGAAGGACCGTCCCGCATTACATATGGTGCGCAGCGCAACGGATCGCGGTGAACTGGCGCCGGGTGCGCGGATCGTGGAGTCCACCAGTGGCACCTTGGGTCTGGGGCTGGCACTGGCGGGGATGGTCCGGCATCATCCGGTAACGGTGGTGACCGATCCCGGACTCGAGCCGATCATCGCCCGCATACTCACCGCCTACGGAACAAAGATCGATCTGGTGACCGAACCGCACCCGATCGGTGGCTGGCAACAGGCCCGGCGCGATCGAGTGGCCGAACTGCTCGCGGCCGAGCCCGATGCGTGGTGCCCTGACCAGTACAACAACCCGGATAACGTCGACGGCTACGCATCACTGGCATTCGAACTGATCGAACAGCTCGGTGACGTGGATGTGCTGGTGTGCGCGGTCGGCACCGGGGGCAGCTCCGCGGGAGTCGCGCGAGTACTGCGCCGGTTCGATCCGACCTTGCGGTTGATCGGTGTGGACACCGTGTTCTCGACGATTTTCGGGCAACCAGCGGGCCCGCGGCTGATGCGCGGTCTCGGGTCGAGCATCTATCCGGTCAATGTGGACTACGCGGCCTTCGACGAAGTGCACTGGGTGGCGCCGTCCGAAGCAGTGTGGGCCTGCCGCACCCTTGCCGCGACGCACCACGCCACCGGCGGCTGGAGTGTCGGTGCGGTCGGATTGGTCGCGGGATGGGCGGCACGGGTGTTCGATGCCGATACCCGGATCGCGGCGATCTTCCCGGATGGCCCACACCGTTACTTCGACACGATCTACAACGACGACTACTGCGGCGAAAACGGACTGCTCGCCGCCGATCCGCCGGTCGAACCGGAGACGATCACCCATCCCACTCAGCGGGTGGCGCACTCCTGGACCCGGTGCGCCACCGTGGTCGATCCGCGAAACATCGCCTGCGCCGCAGAGCCCGCGCTGTGACCGTGATACGGAAGTTCGGTGGCTTCGATCCGGCCGCCCGGCTACTGATGATCAACCAGTTCGGCATCAACCTCGGTTTCTACATGCTGATGCCCTACCTGGCCGGTTATCTGTCCGGTCCGCTCGGACTGGCGGCATGGGCGGTAGGGCTGGTGCTCGGCGTACGCAACTTCTCTCAGCAGGGCATGTTCCTGATCGGCGGCACACTGGCCGACCGGCTGGGCTACAAACCCTTGATCGTCGCGGGCTGCCTGCTTCGCACCGGCGGTTTCGCCTTGCTGGCGTTCGTTACCTCGCTACCGGGATTGCTGGTGGCCTCGGCGGCGACAGGTTTCGCGGGGGCACTGTTCAATCCCGCTGTGCGCGCCTATCTGGCCGCCGACACCGGCGAACGACGGATCGAAGCCTTCGCGGTATTCAACATCTTCTATCAGGCAGGCATCCTCGCCGGTCCACTGGTCGGCTTGGCCTTGCTCACCCTAGATTTCACCGTGACCGCGGGAGTGGCAGCCGCGGTATTCGCGGCCCTGACCGTGGCCCAGCTGTTCGCCCTGCCGGCCCGGCGCCCCGATGAGCTCACCGAGCGAACCTCCGTACTCGGCGAATGGCGGACGGTGGTCACCAACCGCCGGTTCGTCTGGTTCTCGGTGGCCATGATCGGCTCTTATATCCTGTCGTTCCAGATCTATCTCGCGCTACCGCTGCAGGCGGAGTTCATCGCCGGAGCGCGGGCGCAGCTGCTGGTATCGGCACTGTTCGTGGTGTCAGGGGTGGTGGCCATCGCCGGACAGCTGCGCATTACCGCGTGGTTGCGAGCCCGCTGGGGCACAAGCCGAAGTCTGGTTATCGGCATAGTGATTCTCGCGGCCTCCTTCCTGCCGCTACTGATAGTCCCCGGCCCCCACCGTTTCGGCGCACCGGCCGCGGTCATCGCCCTGCTGGCCTGCGCCGCGATCCTCGCGGTCGGCACCGCGGCCGTTTTCCCCTTCGAAATGGACACCGTCGTCGCCTTGTCCGGAAAGAGACTGGTGGCAACGCACTATGGGTTCTACAACACCGTGGTCGGCATCGGCATCCTCGTGGGCAACCTGGCTACCGGCGCCGTCGTCGGTGCCGCCCGCGACGCCGGGGCGGACTGGGCGACCTGGGCAGGTCTCGGTGTTATCGGTGGTATCGCGGCGTTCGCGGTATACCGGCTGGAATACGCGCACACCGGCACCGGCACCGGCACGCACCCAGGCGGCCGGCATCCTCCGCCGGAACACCTGGCACCGGAAGATTCTCCCCGAGACGGGCTCTCGACGGCTGCCCTCACCAGGCGGGCTGGAGATCGCCTGCCGTGACGACCTCCGTGACGGCCGCCGCCGCCCGTGCCGCCGCGCCGCGCGTATGCCACCATCGCCATCGGTCGGTATCCAGCGCACCTGCCTCGGCGAGTAACCAGGGCCAAGCATCGAGATCCGGCCAGCGATCGAGAGTGAGCGCCATCTTCGCGGCGGCGAGCGCGCGGGCCGTGGCATGCTGCTCACCGAACGGACGGTCCGCCGGGATGAGGATGGTCGGTTTGGCCGCGGCCGCGATATCGGCGACCGCGCTCTGCCCGGCGTGCGAGACGATGATGTCGGCTTCACACAGCTGCGGCCACGGATCGTCCACCCGATCGCCCGATCCGATACCACGCCAGCGGTATCGACTGTGGCGCGCGGCGCAGGCACGCACCATCGCCGCGGTACACGGGATTCCGCCCGCGCCCCCGAGCACGAGTACGGTCGGGCGCTCGTCCGGGAGGTCCGTCCGGACCAGCGCCCTGCCATCGAAACGAGTGATGCCGCCGACGTAGCAGGTCTTGTCCGCGTATGGACGCAACCACAGCGGGTCATAGAGCCCGTGCGGCCATGCGGCGATCAATCGCTGTGCGCTGCGGTAGACCAGCTGATGCGCCGGGTCGATACGAACTCCCGGCAGTGCCATAGCGATAACGGGCACCCCGTGCGACCGGGCCAGTAGCGCGATCTCCACCGATGCGTCGACCACAAGGGCATCCGGACGTGCCTCGGCGATCCAGGTGGCAACCGCCGCCATCCGATCGGCAGGCTCGTGATCGAGTCTCGGCACCCGGTGCGGGGCCTCCGCCGCAGCGGAATCGTCCACACCTGCGGCGCGACCACCTGCGGGCAGCCACACCGTATCGTCGAAGGTGTGGTCGTCGCCGAGCCACAGCGACGACAGCGCGACGACCGGTTGCTCGATATGCGCGCGAATACATTGCGCTCGAAGCACATGCCCCGATCCGTGATGATGGACGTAATACCCGATCATCCGCCACGCCCCGGCCGCGGCGGTGCCGCAATACTTCTCCCCCGGATCGAGCGGCGGCCTCCAGCAGGATTCGGCTCACGAACAGCGCGGCCGGATCGGCGTACCACCATGATCACCGCCGCATGGACGAGCTCCTCGATGCCGGCACCGATCGCTGGGGCATCCCTCGGCGTGCTCCTCATAGCATCGGACCTTCCCGGACTGATACGCGATGCAACCGTGCTACCCCAGTTATTCGTTAGCAAACATTCATGCTCGCGCGGCTATCCCCCACTCGGGCTGCTCCCGCTATGCGGCGCAGAAATCCGTTCCGCGCGAATACCGGGCACCGATGCGGTGCGCAACGCGGCTTCAGCGCGGATGCCGGGACCAGAATCCGCAGTTGTGCCTGGCGCCGAAATCCAGGGATACAGTGCTGCCGGTCGCCCGCATGATCAGCGCAGGCCCGTCCCGACCGGATTCGGTCGGCCCTGGCCAGGCAGGCCACCAGGGCGAGCCGGGTCCATTCGGGTCCGCGGTGTGCGCGAACGTAGTCCACCATCGCTGCATCTGCCCGGCGAAATCAGCCGATCGGCCGGTCCACGGTATCGGTACCCCCATCAGACTGCTGAACAGATAGAGCAACTCAGCGGTATGGAAAGCGCCTGGCAGCACACTATTGGCAGTACCGAACGGCGCCTGGTCGAATTCGTACTGCCACAGCGGATGACCGGCGTCACGAGCGAGCCTGCTGGTGAACAACGTAGGACACGCGAACAAGCCGTCGGTGATCACCGCGGATTGCGCGGCCGCAGGCGACGGATATCGCGCGAGGGGGTATTCGGCGAGCACCCGGTCGGCATAGGCGCCGAACGAGCGGCGGACATAACTTTCATAGCTCGCGGCATCCGGAACATGACCGCGGGCATAGTCGGATGTGGCCACGAGCAGCGTCCCCTCGGCGCTGTTGGTCCCGATGAGCAAGGGAATCTTTCGGTCGGCTCTGCCGAGCGCAGCAGCCAATGTCATGGTTACCACGACGCCGTCGATGCTGGGAAACCAGCGCGGAGTCTGCTGGTCGGGAGGGACACCCGCCGACTCCAGCAACCGCGCCGTCGGCAACGCGCGCAGACAGGCCAATCGCGTTGCTGGGTCGCCGCATCCGACCTCTTGGGCATAACGCTCCGAACGGTCGGTGGCATCGTCGCGACTACCCGGAACCACCGGCGATCTCACACAGGAACCGCTTTGCACGATGGCCTTGTCGTAGAGACCATCGGAAGCGGGAGCGGCGAAATGTGTACAGACACTTCCACCACCGGCCGATTCACCGAAGATCGTGACATTCGCCGGGTCACCACCGAACACCGGAGCATTATCGCGAACCCACCGCAGGGCTGCCTGCTGGTCCTGAATGCCCGCGGTTCCCGTGGCTCCGCCTGATTCGGCGGCTAACTCCGGCAGCGACAAGAACCCGAACGGCCCGAGACGATAGTTCGGGATGGCCACGATGACATCGCCTTCAGCGACCATCCGGCTCGGTGCGTCGTACTGACTGTTGGCACCGCTGGTATAGCCACCGCCGTGGAAGAACACCATGACCGGCAGTCGTCTGTCGCCAATGCCCGCGGGCACATACAGGTCGATATTCAGACAGTCTTCGCTCATAGGACCTGCCGGCGGAAAGCCTCCCTCCTGCGGACACCTGGGCCCATGGCCGATAGCAGGCCGGATACCGGACCATGGCGGCACCGGCCGCGGCGGGCCGAATCGCGCCGCGCCACCGGTGGCCGCGGCGAAGGGAATCCCCAGATACTTGATGATTCCGTCCGCGGCGAAACCCCCGATCGCGCCACCGGTCACCTCCACCGTGAACAGCGGCGCCGCGAACACGGGACCCGGCACACCCGCAATCGTGAGACCGGCAGCCACCAGCACGGATATCGCAGTTCGTCTGATCGAACGCATCATCGCGGTCCGGTACCTCCGCTACCTCCGCCGTAGTCGAACGCGTACTCCGGGAACCGTGGATCTCAACACCGTGGCCGCTCGACGGAGTGCGAGCCGGTGCCCGATGCCGAGGCCAGCGCGACAGACAGACAGCGCAACTCACCGGGGATCAATACCGACCGGATCGACCCCTGAAAAGACTCCAACATCACGCCATCGGACCACCGCACGTCATAGCGATACCAACAACGACCGAAGCTGCTACCGCGCTCGATATCACGCTCGGTGCGGACAGCCAGCTCGGCCAGCGCCGCCGCCACCTGGTTCGGCTCACCCGTACTGGCAATCTTCCACCACGGCCTATCGAAGTGGCCCGGTTCGGAGATCTCGATCAGGTAGAGCAATGGCGTACCTACGGTATCGGAGACGGTCATACCGCACAGACTGCCCCAAAACAGACTGAACAGATGGGCGAAACGCCGAAGCGCACCGAGTCATTCCATACCTACCAGCACACTGCGGGCTACCTCCTACCGCGCAGATGCCGGACTCCCACCCCGACCGCTATACCTCGATACGGTCCATCAGCCAGCGCGGGCCGACCACCCGCGCCCCGAGCGCTTCCACCCGATCGCGGAGCCCCCGATCCGCCGTCACCACGGTGATCGGACGATCCTCGGCCGCTCCGACAGCCGCGGCCACCACCGCCACGATCGCGTCATCACCCGAACCGGCCGCCCGCACCACACGCAGACCATCCAGCTCCGGCCCCACTCCCCCGGCAATCGCCGCCTTGGCAGCTCCCTCTAGGACCACCACCACCTCATCCGACCGGCCGAGGCGTTCCCAAGCCTCCGCCACCGCCATGAGCAACCGACGAGCCGCGCCGGAGCGATCACGCCACCAGCCATCCGGCCGCGAACCGATGACATTCGCGGCATCCACCACGATCAGTCGCACACCACTACCCGGCACCTGCGGTCTCCTTCCACACAGGAAGCCGGGCCGATTCGACACCGGCTCCACAGCCGTTCACAGCTACAGACTCACCGAACTCCGCCACAGCCACAACTGCCTCCACGGTGTCACGCAAGCATCCCGGGGAAAGCGCCTCCGGCAGCCCGAGGCGCACCGTGACAAACATGCTCTGACCAGTCGATTAGCCCACTCGCCTGATCGTGCGGTAATCTCTTCGAGCGCCGGAACGATCGGCGCGGCGGGCTGTGGCGCAGTTTGGTAGCGCACTTGACTGGGGGTCAAGTGGTCGCAGGTTCAAATCCTGTCAGCCCGACAGACAGAAAACCCCTTCCGAACTGCATCGGAAGGGGTTTTGTGTTATCACCCCCTCCAGAGAATCGGGACCACTTCTGGACCAGAGCCGCCCTCTAGGTGCTGTGACAGCCTGTTGCCAGCGTCGCGCAACGCCTCTATATCCGGGTCCAGTTATCACTGGATAATCCGGAGATCAGTATGTCGGGTACTCGGTAGCCTCGTGACGAGCAGACACCACCACACCACTGGTCGGCTGGACAAACCGGGATATGCACCTGGAGGTGCACAGCTGTGCGCCCCCCAGGTGCATATCCTTCTTCCGGCATAGTCATCCGAAGATCTTGTTCATCGGATGAAGTCCGGTGAACACGTCCAGTTTTCCTGGAACAGGAACAATCCTCCGCTTCACGCTCTCTATCAGCTTGAATGGCATTTCAAGAACCATCAACCGAAGGATGAGATGCCCACCTCCGAAGCACTTCCCAGCGAGCGGATATCGACCCTCGGGACTGTTCAGGAGGGCGCTCCGGTGCTATCCGGCCCCACACTGCCGTTCGACCTTCCTCATGAGGCCGACGACGCACGGCAGATCGTCGCTGAGCTGCAGTCGGCGATGCCCCGGGTCACCGGTCATCTGGCCGGACTTCTGTACCGGTCGCGGATGTTGCCTGGCACGCAGCCGATTCCGGTGACGCAATACCGTGGCACCGGTCAGCAGTGGAACTATCCGGCCTGATGGATACCGTGGCTGGGCGCCGGTTCATCGTGATCGGCTCGTACATCGTGGATTGCATCGCGCGAACGAGCCACCTGCCGGCGTGGGAATCCGACGTGCAAGCCGAATCGATCACGCTGCTACCCGGCGGAAAGGCGCTCAACCAAGCCGTTGCCCTCGCACGGCTCGGGGCCGATGTCCTGGCATTGGGCGTCGTCGGCCAGGATCCGGCAGGCAGCATCGTGATCGATGCCCTCGAACACAACCGTGTCGATACCAGCCTGATCCGCTACCAGGACACCGCGAACACCCCACTGTGCCTGTGCTTCGTCGGTGACTCAGGCGAAACATCTTTCCTATGGCGTATTCCCGACGACATGGCGATCACACCAGCCGATATCGACCGTGCCCAACAAGCACTCACCTCAGCCGACGCAGTCCTGATGACGTATGAGCTTCCGCTGGATACCGCGCATTATGCGTTATCGGTGTTGCGGACATCATCGGCCACCGTGGTCGTGCAGCCCTCGCCACCACTGACCGGCGCACACACCTTGCCGTATGACGGGGTCGACGTGCTGTTGCCGAACCGAACTGAGGCGCACGCACTCTTGGCTGCCAAGGGAATGGCAACTACCTCCAACCCTGCGGACCTACCGGCCATGCTGCACAACGCAACTGGAATCCCGCACATCATCGTCACTTGCGGCGCGGACGGCTGCTTCACTTTCATGGATAACTCGGCCGGACATTTCCCCGCACATCCGGTCCCGGAAGTTATCGATACCACCGGAGCAAGCGACGCGTTCACCGCGCACTTCGCCGCATCGAAGATATCCGGCTCCTCGATCGATACATCGATTACAGACGCCCTCGCAGCCGCAGCGTATTCGATTCAGCACGCCGGTGGATCCACATCCATGCCTCCCGGGCCGACCCGCTGACCCTCCAAACCACCGGACGGCCACCCCACCCCGCCCGAATCGAAACTTCCCCGGTGAACCTCAGGAGGCCGGCACTGCGAGGGCGAGCTGTGGAGCGGACCACAAAGGCACTCGGTGAGTCGACCCCCGGGGGGCCGCCCCCTGGGTGGATCGGAGTGCGCAAACCGTCCAAGCTGTCGCATGTGGTCGGTATTCTCCGTTATGTAGTTGAGCCGCAATGGTCTTGGAGGGGTGCGATGGTAGAACAGCTCGACGTAGGCAACGCCAAGGAGGGCATCGGCAGGACCGTCGACGGTATCGGCAAGGCGGCCCGAACCGCTTCATCGCAGTTCGCCGGGCAGGTCGGCAACGTCAAGGACGCGGCCAGAGGCAGGGTCGAGAAGCTGACCGCGAAAGGGCCGGACCCCTACGAAGTGGCCGTAGCGGAATACAACGGCGTCTTCACGGCGATGGCCGACAAGGGCCTGTCTCTGTTGCGTCAGCGCGAACGTTCGACGGACCTGATCGAATTGGTCGAGCAGTTGGTGAACAGCATCGCCAACACCCCGAAATCATTCGATACCGACTTCGACGAGATCGAGGTACATCGGAAACGGTTCCTGGACGCGGAGGATTTCGCTCAGAAAGAGCTGGAAGCGGCGCGGATGTCGGCTGCAGGCGCAGGCGCCGGGTTCGCGGCGGGCACCGCGGTAGCGAGCCTGGCACCATCGGCGGCGATGTGGGTCGCTACCACCTTCGGGACAGCGTCGACCGGCACCGCGATCTCGACCCTTTCCGGGGCGGCAGCCAGTCAGGCAGCACTGGCGTGGCTCGGTGGCGGCACACTGGCCGCCGGTGGGGGCGGCACTGCGGCAGGCACCACACTGCTCGCGCTCGCAGGCCCGATCGGCTGGACCATCGCGGGCGCGACCCTCCTCGCGTCGATCGCTCTGTTCGCGAAGAAGAAGTTCGAGAATCGAGAGGCGAAGCACGAAGCGCTGATTGCGATAAAGCACAACACCGCCCTCGTCGAAGGCATGGATGCTCGGATAGACGACCTCCTCCAGCGGACCGCCTCGCTCCGCGAAGGGCTGGTAAAGAGTTACGGCGAAGCCTTGGTGTACTTCCGCGCCGATTTCCACGCGCTCACCCCTGCCGAGCGGTCGACACTCGCTACGTTGGTGAACAACACGAAGTCGTGCGCGACCATGCTGAGCATGCGCGTCGAACAGGATGCTGACAGTGAGTGACGCTGCCGAGTTCGTCACGGTCACCCAGGAACAGGCAGTTGCTTCCTGGGTGAGCTATCTCAACCAGCTCCGCATCAACAACCTTCTGAGCGCGCTCAGCCGGCAAGACGAGCACCTTCGGGACGCGCTCACCAGCGTCGATGAAGCCGTCAAGAAGATCGACCTCGAAGTGGTCGCCGCTAACCGCGGCGGACAGCGTGGCATGCACGGCTTCATCGCCGAGATCGCCGAGGTCGGGATCGGCAACGCCCGAAAGCAGATCCTCGGCTACGAGGCCGTCTACCAGTGGGTCAACGACAACGGCCCCGTCGACCTGATGCGCGGAAGTGTCGAGATCCAGCAGAAATTCGTCGCAGCGGGTGGCCGCTTCTCACTGGGCGCGATCGCCGAGCACCTCCAGAAATATCCCGAATACGTGCGCAATGGTGGGAAATACCAGATCCCCCGTGATCACTTCGAGGTGATCCAACGGCTACATGCCTTATCGCCCGAGGAAGCGAACACACTACTGTCACACAGCGGCGACGGACCTTCCCTCAGAGACTGGCAGCGGGTCCAGGCGTTCTTCCGAGACAGATCGGTCGGCTTCGAATCGCTCGAGCCCTCGACACTCGAGTACAGCGAAGTGCAGCGCGATGTCTACACCTCGACCATGGCGGCCGAAAAGGGCTCGCTCCACGCCACGGACCGGTCCCTGCGCGACGATGCCTACCAACGCAGCCGCCCGACGCTGCGAGAAGGAGGCATGGCCGCACTCACGACCGCCGCGACTGCGGGCGGGACCGCGTTCGTACTGGCCGTGGTCGCCAAACGCCGGGAAGGCAAGCGGCTCAGCGAGTTCAGCGAGCGCGACTGGATCGACCTCGCAGGCGAGACCGGCACAGGTTTCGGCAAGGGTGGCGTCCGAGGACTGAGCATCTACGCGCTCACAAATTTCACCGCGACCTGCGCAGCCGTCGCCAGCTCTATCGTCACCACATCCTTCAGCATCGCAGAACAAGCGAACAAACTCCGCCGGGACCAGATCGACGAACTCGAGTTCATCGAGAACTCCGAGCTCATCGCCCTACAGACCGCAGTACACGCGCTGGCCTCTTGCGTCGGCCAGGCGACCATCCCCATCCCGGTCCTCGGCGCCGTCATCGGCACCACGGTCGGCACTGTGATGCACAAGGCCGTCGCATCGTCGTTGACGAAGCGAGAGGCGGCGCTGATCGAGCGTTACCTCGACGAGCAGCGCACGCTCGACGAGCAACTCGCCGCGCAGTACCAGGCCATACTGGAAAAGCTGGACCAGAGCATGTCGGACTATCTCGGGCTGCTCGAACGCGCCTTCTCGCCTGACGTGCAGGTCGCGCTCGTCGGATCGGTCAAGCTAGCGGCGGAACTCGGCGTGGCTTCGGACGAGATCCTGGATTCCGATAAGAAGCTCGACGCCTACTTCCTCGATTAGCGAGAGGGAGACCACAGCCGATGCGGCAACCTATCCCTCAACTTGCGTCTGCCATCTTGCTATGGAATCCGTGGCAGCCCAACTGGGCCGCGGCCGATCGGGCTGTCGAGGCAGTGTCCGGGGTCAGGCGGTCGTGGCCACCGAGTCGTTGATCGACCGGATGACGCCGACGAGCCGTTTCGTCTGCTCGGGGGCAAACAGTTGTGTCGGCCCCTGCGGCGCCGCGTCGGTGAACGGCGCCTCGAACAGTAGTTTCGGGTCCATCTCGCCGTGCCGGGTGAGGTGACCGATGACGAGGTTGATGAAGTCGATCTGGCTGGCGGTGGCGGTGCGTTCGCCGAGGAACTCCGCGAACGCTTCCTGCACGGCCTGCTGATCGAGGCCGACGAGAGAGCGGATGAAACGTCCGAGTCCGTGGGCGTTGGCGACGGCGCGTTCCATATCGTCGGGTTCGCCGGCACCACTACGGGCCAGCAGTTCCTCGAGTGATTCCAGATCGGCCGGTGTCAACGACTTGCCCGAACGCAGCTTCTGAAGCGCCAGGTTGTCGGGCTGGCGGCGCAGATAGTCACGCACCTTCGCGGTGTACCGCTCGACGTCGGTACCGGACCGCATCTCCGGCATGTCCCGTTCGACGACCTCGCCGAGGGTATCGGTGAAGTCGGTGTAGACGACGACGCGCTTCTTCTTGTCGAGCAGCCCGACGATGGAACGGAGCTCACGCCGAGCGTGTTCGAGCATCTCGACGGTGACGTCCTCCCACCACTCGTCGCTCGCCACCTCCCGCAGCAGTTCCTCTTTGGCCTTCACCTTCGGGATGGCGAGTCCCTCGTCGAGGAGCCCGTCCGCAACGCCACGGACGGTGTCGGCGTGCCGCGACAGGGTGCCGTCGGCGACGACGACGGCGAGCTGTCCGCGCAGGACGACGAGGTCGAATCGTTTCGCCATCTCGTCGGTGTCGCGGACGGTGGTGGGCAGGTCGGCCAGGTTCTCGATGATCTCGGCGACCTGCTGTTCGATGACGGACTCCCAGGCGGCGCGGTCGGCGTACTTCTCCACCGCACGGCGCCGCGTGCGGACGATGAAGTTGTCCAGTCGCATGCCCGCGACCTGTCCGTGCAGCAGGTCTGCGGTGTCGTGGCGCAACGCCTGCGAGGCGCCGGATCGGTCGAGGGCTGCGAGCAATTCGGTTCGGGTGGTGAACAGCCGTTGCGAGAGCGACGGTGCGAGTGCCCCTTCCGAGGCGTCGGGGTGCTGTTCGAAGTAGTCGAAGTTGCCGCAGACGTCGAAGATGAAGAAGTCGGTCTTGTCCTGGCCGGGCCCGTACAGATCAGGGCGTAGCCGAGTCCCACGACCGACCATCTGCCAGAACTTCGACTTCGACCGCACCGGCTTGAAGAACACGAGGTTCACGACCTCGGGGACGTCGATGCCGGTGTCGAGCATGTCGACGGAGATCGCGAGGTGCGGTTCCTGGTCGGGCTGGGAGAACTTGTCGATGAGGTCCTGGCTGTAGTTGACCGAGTGGGTGATGACGCGTGCGAACGAGCCCTTGAACTCTGGGTAGCTCACGTCGAACCGTTCGGCGATGAACTGGGCGTGCAGCTCGTTCTTCGCGAAGACGATGGTCTTGCCGAGCCGGTCACCTCCGGCGACTCGATGCCCATGGGTCATCAGGGTTTCGAGGACCTTATCGACGGTGTCGATGTTGAACAGCCACTTGTTGACGGCCTCGGCCTGGACGACGTCGGGGATCTCGTCGTCTGGGACGTCGTCGCCCCAGTCGATGGACTCGTACCGCTTTTTCTCCTCATCGGTGAGGTCGGCGTAGCGGATTCCCTGCACCGGGAAAGTCAGCGGCACGCTCACCGCGCGCGGCGGGACGAGATACTTGTCGGCGATAGCCTGGTCGAGCGAATAGTCGTTCGTCGGGATACCGGTTTCGAGGTGGAACAGCTGGTAGGTGTTGTAGTCCACCTCGTCCTTCGGCGTGGCTGTGAGCCCGAGGAGCAGCGAGTCGAAGTATCGGAAGATGTGCCGGTACTTCTGGTACACCGACCGGTGTGCCTCATCGATCACAATGAGGTCGAAGTATCCGGGGCCGAATTTCCTTGTAAAGCCGTCTGTTTCGTCGATAAGGCCCATCATCGTCGGGTACGTGGAGACGTAGACTCGCCCCTCGGTGTTCTTGTCGGTCAACAGGTTCACCGGCGACGAGTCGGGCAGATGTGTCTTGAACGCGCCGACGGCCTGCTTGACGAGGGCCTTGCGGTCGGCGAGGAACAGCACCCGCTTGACCCAGTTGGCGCGCATCAGCATGTCGGCGAGCGCGACGACAGTGCGGGTCTTGCCGGCCCCGGTGGCCATGACGAGGAGCGCGGCACGCTGATTCTCGATCTCGAACCGCTCGGTGACAGCGCGGATCGCCTCCTCCTGGTACGGCCGGCCGGCAATCTCCCTGGGGATGGGGATCTCACCGAGTGGCTTCATCGTCGTCCGGCGGGTGACGAGGAGTTCGAGTTCGTCACGGGTGTGGAAACCGGCGACCTCCCGCGGCGGGTAGCGCAGGTCGTCCCAGAAATGGTGTTCGAATCCATTGCTGTAGTAGATGACCGGCCGCCTGCCGAACTTCTGCTCTAGACAGTCGGCGTACAGCTTGGCCTGCTGTTGACCGGCGATCGGATCGACGGACGTCTTCTTCGCCTCGACGACGGCCAGCGGCAGACCGTCCGCGCCCCACAGCACGTAGTCGACGAATCCGTTCTTGCCGTCGGGCATTCCGGCGACGGGGTACTCACGGTTCCGCTTCTGGTCGATCGCCCAGCCGGATTCGTGGAGCATGAGGTCGATGAGGTCGCGGCGGGTCTGCGCCTCGTCATAGTCGTGCGTGTCGGGCGCTGCGGCGCTCGCTTGTTGCGCGACATGGATCTGGGCGCGCAACTCCGCGATCAGTTGTTCGTAGCTGGCCTTCTCGAGTTCCGCCGTCTCGGCGGCCTCGTCGCGAGCCTTCAGCTGCGCGATGAGGTCCTGCTTCTCCGCCTCTGACTTCTCGAGTTGCGCGTCCTTGGCGGCCAGCTCCGCTTCGAGCTTGCCGAGCTGCGCGACGGTCTTCGCGACGACGGCACCACCACCGGGCTTGGGTAGACGGTCGGGGTCGAACTGCTGCTGCGGCGACGGCTTGCTCGACGGCTGCGTCGCGTAGGTGCGGGCCAGCCACGACAGGATGTGGAACAGCTCGGCGAGCGCCTTCTTGCCGACGTCCTTGGACACCGGATTGACGTCGTGGACGGCTGTGTTGGCGAGTCGGCGGATGAAGTCCATCTTCGTGACGAGCCCGTGGCCGACGATACCGACGAACCTGCCTTCGTGGATTCGGGCCGCGAGGTCCGACTTGTACGGCTCGGGCAGGTTCTGGGTGCGGTATATCCACTTGACGGTGTGTTCGACGGCGCGGCGTGCGTAAAAACAGGTGGTGCGTGGGTCGAACAGCGCGTCACGCTCCGCATTCTTGGCCTCGGCGTGCAGTTGCGGCCATTCGGCCTGCAGGAAGTCGAAGTTCCCCACCATATCCCCGTAGTCCTCTCCGAACTCGTGTGCGCCGTGCGCAGTGACGTGTCGTTCCGTGCTCGATCTTGGCACAGGCGTCCGAACTTTGCCGGAGCCAAAGAACATTACGGGCAGGGTCCGACAGATTCGCACCGTCGGGAAAGCCCGCGGAGTTTGCCGGTGCGATCCCGTCGTTCAGACCTGCCGATACCGCCGTTCGAGAATATATTCGAATATCGGTGCGACCCTACGACAAGAATCGGTAGATGCTGATTTTCAGGCGCCGCCGATGCGCCCGAGGACATCAGCCGCGAAGGCGCGGTTGTGATACTGCGCGTACGGTCCACGCCCCTTGATGACAAGGAGCTCCGCGAGGCGGCGGATCGCTACGGCGAGAGGCAGGCCGAAGAACCGTTCGTCGGCGCTTTCGTCGGAGCGGAACCAGTCGACGACGATCCCGTCGCCGCCCGCCGAGGCCATATCGGTGCGGTGGAAATTCAACAGCGGAAACGTGTTTCTCAACTGATCAAGGGTGCGTGAGGTCTCCCCGGTGAGCGCGGACTCCGACACATACATCGCGATGCGGTAGTCCACAATGTCGTTGCCCTCCAGGAATCGCTCGACGTACAGCACTTCCATCGGCCCGATGTTCAGCGTGAACAGACGCTCATGTTCAGCGGTCCTGTTCGTGGCGGGTAGCGCACTCAGCGTCCACTGGACCACCTCCCCGGCGGCGGGGTCGTCGAAGGCGTCGACGAGGTAGTCGGCGATGAGGTCGACGGCGGGGTCGAAGAACGAGTCCTGCTGTAGTTCTCAGCGCTGGCGGAGGGCTGGAGTGTGCTCATGGGAATCCTTGGGTCACTCGAAGTAGTCCTCGTCGACCTCGACGATCGTGAAGGTTTGTCGCGTCTGGACGGCGACGCCGTAGCGGATCATCAGCTCGGCGAGGCGCCTGCCGTCGATGAGGATGATGCGGGTGCTGATGCTGTGAGCGTACTCGCGGGCACCCGACGTGAACGCGCTGGTGGTGATGAAGACGCCGCGGGCTGCGCCGACACCGTGTAATGCACCGACGAACGCCTGGATCTCCGGACGGCCGACAGTGTTCTCCGCTGCGTAGCGTTTGGCCTGCACGTAGATGCGTTCGAGGCCGAGCGGATCCTGGTCGATAACACCGTCGACGCCGCCGTCGCCGGAGCCACCGATGCGAGCGGCCCGACCTTCGGTGCCTCCGTAGCCCATGGCGACGAGCACGTCGAGCACCGACTGTTCCAGGAACGCAGGGTCCTGACCGCGCAGCCGCGCGAGCAGATCTGCCGCGACCTCGGAGTGGAGTCGTTCGACGCCGTGCTCGATCTGCTCGAGCGGGTCGACGTCTTCGTCTGTGTCCACGGCGCTGATTGCCGGCGCGACGTTCGACGAGTTCGAACGCAACGGGGTGTAGTCGCGGTATTCGGGTAGTGCTTTCAGGGTCTTCTCGGTGATCCCGCCTGGATGGGCCTCGAGTAGCGCACGACCCGCGTCGGTGATGACGAATGTCGCGCGGGCCGGCTTGTCCACCAGCTTCGCGCGGTACAGCCCGCTGAGCGCCCACCCGATCCGGTTGTCAGCGCGCTGCTGCCCCGATGGCAGCACCTCGGCCCGCTGTTCGGCTGTCAGCCCGACATGGTCCTCCACCGCCGTGTGGAGGTCCCGCTTGCGCCAGATCTTGCCATCGGTAAGCACTTCCAACACCGGGGTGAGGAAGCCGGACCACACCGGCATCGCCGACACTGGTGCGGTCACAGCTCGCCTCGGAACGCGCGGGACTGCAGGGACGCGAAGAGGTCGTCGAGTTCGGTGAGGGCGGCACGGTGACGGGATTTCATCCCGCCAATCGTTTCTGCTCGCCGTGCGTACTCGCACTGAACCGCGATCGGAGGACACGGAACCTGAAGACTGCGAACATCATCGAAGTTCAAGCCCGCTTTGGTCCCCCCACGACTCTTGGCCGAGATCTGATTCTGACCGGCGGAGCTGGAAAGGTACTTTGACAGGTATGCCGGGTGATACTGGTCAGTCCGAAGAATTGCGAGATGCTGGTTGATATAGCCACCAGCAGTGGCGCTGTCCACGACCGCGGTTCGCCCCAGGTCAGCAGTAATACTCAACAAGACGTCGCCCGCTTGAACCTTCGTCCGCTTCGCCTCGGTAGTTTCGGGCGGTTGCACGTAGGCAACGTCATCAAGTCGCAGCTCGTCGTATCCGACGTTCTGGATGCGGAGGAACAGTTGACCTTCATCGGCGTAGTGCTTTGCCCAACCACGAGATCCACTCGTCAGGAACGATAGCTTTTCGCCCAGATCACACCTGTCGGAGAGCGTCGGCAGTCCCGCCCCGAACATGTCGATGAAGATCGACTGGGTCAGCTCGTCGAGGCGGGCGAGGGCTTCTCGGCGCTTGGCGCGGAGGGCGTCGGCGTGGTCGAGGATCGCCGCGATCCGTCGCTGCTCCTCGATCGGCGGCAACATGATCTGAATGTTCGACACTATCGTCCGATTCAGGTTCGGCATCGTTGTGCCGAGGGACTCACGTTCGAGGCGTCTCACCATGTCGGGACTCGACATCAACTTGGCCAGGAATTCCGGACTCATACACTTGTCAGGCCTGAGGAACAGAGAGCCGGTACCGCACAGAAACCCCGCCTCTGCAGGCTGGACGACCGCGCATCTACCCATCTCGCCTCGCCGTCCCAGCACAACGTCCCCTGGCATCATCCGGTACCCGGCGAGCTCGGCGGCCTTCTCTTCCTTGACCGAATGCCTGCGATCGGCAACGATCGACCCACCATCGATGTGCATCGGATTGACGAGGGGTACACCATTCTCCGTGTAATCCTCCTTGTGCAGCAGCGAGCCGAACGGACCGATACGCACGTCAACTACTTCACCGAGAGAAGCTGTCGGCCACCCACTCACGCTGCACCGCCAGCAAGCATCTCCCGCAGCTGTGCCATGCCATCGGCGATTTCCTTTTCGAGCCGATCCAACTCGTCGAGGATCTCGGTCGGCGACCGGTGCTCGACCTCCTCGTGCACGATCTCTTTGTACCGGTTCAACGACAGGTCATATCCTTGGGCGGCAATATCGTCTTTCGGTACGCAGAAGCTCTGTGCAGTCCGTGCCCGTTCGAGCTCTGTCCCGTCGCGTTCAGCCCAGCGTCGCAACGCATCCGGCAGGTTGTTCTTCGCGTGCTCGTCCTCCGACAGCTTCGAGAGGGCACCGAGCTTGTCCCCGTCCAGCAGCGGATTGCGTTTGTCGTCCAGGGACCAGCCGTCGGACTGCACGTCGTAGAACCACACGTTGTCGGTGCCACCCGAATTGGTCTTGGTGAAGAACAGGATCGCCGTTGACACACCGGCGTACGGCTTGAACACACCCGACGGCAGCTTCACCACCGCATCGAGCTTCTGCTCCTCCACCAGAATCCGCCGAAGCTCCTTGTGCGCCTTCGACGAGCCGAACAGCACCCCGTCCGGCACGATCACCGCCGCACGGCCACCGGGCTTGAGCAGTCGCAGGAACAGCGCCAGGAACAGCAGCTCCGTCTTCTTCGTCTTCGCGATCTGCTGCAGATCCTTCGCGGTGTTCTCGTAGTCCAACGAGCCGGCGAACGGCGGGTTCGCGAGGATCAGTGAATATGCTTCGGCGTCACCGGTGTTCGCCTCCGCGAGGGAATCCCGGTAGCGGATGTCGGGCTGCTCGATACCATGCAACAGCATGTTCATCGAACCGATTCGAAGCATCGTGTTGTCGAAGTCGAAGCCGTGGAACATCTCGTGGTGGTACTGCCGCTTGCCTGCACCCGAGTTGATCGCGTCCGCGTGGTTCACACGCATGTACTCAGACGCACCCACCAGGAAGCCACACGTCCCGGACGCCGGGTCGACGATGGTGTCGCCCGGCTTCGGGGCCGTCATATGCACCATCAGCTCGATGATGTGCCGCGGGGTGCGGAACTGGCCGTTCTGGCCGGCGGACGCGATCTTCGCGAGCAGGTACTCGTAGATGTCGCCCTTCGTATCGCGGTTCTCCATCGGCACCTTGTCCAGGCGATCCACCACCCGCTGCAACATGCCCGCATTCGGGATCGTGAGCCGCGCGTCCTTCATGAAGTGCGCGTACGTGGAGTCCTCGCCGCGCATCTCCTTGATGAACGGGAACACCCGGTTCGCGACGATGTCGAACATCTCGTCGGCATGCCGGTCCCGGAACACCGACCATCGCAGGTCGTTGTACGGCCGACCTTCCGGGTCGTCACCTTCCGGGAACGGGTTGCCCTCGATCGGCTGCTCCAGCAGGTTCGCCATCTCCAGCGCGCGGGTCTGCTCGTCGTCCAGTCGGCGGATGAACAGCAGGTACGTGATCTGCTCCATCACCTCGAGGGGGTTGGAGATGCCACCAGTCCAGAACGCGTCCCAGACTGCGTCGACCTTGTTCTTGATGTCACCGGTGATCACGGATACCGATACCTGCCTGTTCTGCTCGACGAAGACCAACAGAACTGTATAGACCACCCACCGATACAACGCGCCACCGACCCACTTCGGCATCGCTCGAGAACATAGTCGATCGGCCCTGTCATTCTGTCCGGCTCCTTGCCGATAAGCATCCTTCGCCACTGCGTGATCGACAGCTGTCAATCCCCTCGAGCTGCACCCCGACCTCACCGAGAAGACCGCCCGCGCCGCCCTTCGGCCTGAATGAACTCCACCCCACGCGACCTCCACCTTCCGAACCGTCCGATGCTGCGCGCCATGACCCTCACCAGGCCCGGCTCGAACAGTCCCGGTGATCAGTGAGTCACACGAGGGACGGCCTTGTCGCCGTGCGGTCCGAACAGGTGCAGGATCTCGACCGTGCCGTCGTCGGCCGGGCCGAACCAATGCGGGGTGCGGGGGTCGAACTCGGCGGTCTCACCGGGACGGAGCAGGTGCTCACGATCGCTGAGGAGCAGCCGCAGCGTGCCCGCCAGTACGTAGAGCCAGGCGTGTCCCTCGTGCGACACCAAGCGGGGTGCACGCGGGCCGAGGATGTGCTTGAACACCTGTACGCGGCCGGGATATCCGGTCAACGGCACGACGACTCCGCCGCTGGCATGGCGATGCGGGCGCAGGTCCGTGCGGGGGTCGCCGGTGGCGGGCGCGGCAACCAGCCGGTCCAGTGACACCCGAAAAGTCCTGGCCAATGGGATGAGCAGGTCGAGGCTCGGTTTGCGGCGTCCGGTCTCGAGTCGGGACAGGGTGCTGACCGACAGGCCGGCGCGGTCGGCGACGGTGCTCAGCGACAGCCCGCGTTCCTGACGCAGCGCCCGCAGTCGCGGACCGATGGCGTCGAGGGTCGTCTCGGTCTCGGCATCCATACCGCCATATTTGCAGATTCCGCAAAACCGCTGGGCTCGCGCTCCGGTCTGCGGACACCATCTACAGGCCCGGCGGCACCGTCGGGGCTGTAGAAAGGAGTGTCCGGTGACCGAGACGATCGAGGCGCCCGCGCTGAGTACGCGCCGACGGTGGACGGTACTGGCGATCTGTGCGTCGGCGTTGTTCCTCGTGGGTCTGGACACGACGATCGTGACGGTCGGGCTGTCGGAGATCGGCCACGGACTCGGCGTGGGGGAACAGCGCACGGCGTGGCTCGTCGACGCCTACACCGTGACGTTCGCGAGCCTGCTCGTCACCGCCGGAGCCGTGGCGGATCGGTTCGGCAGGCGGCGGGTGTTCCAGACGGGACTTGTCGTGTTCGCCTTGTCGTCGCTGGCCTGCGCGATGGCGCCGACGGCGGAATTCCTCGTCGCCGCGCGCGTCGTGCAGGGGATCGGCGCGTCGATGCTGAGTCCGGTCGCGTTGGCGATCGTGGTCAACGCGATGCCCGACCCGCGGGAGCGGGCCCAGGCGATCGGCGTATGGGGTGCGATGTTCGGGCTGAGCATGGCTGTAGGCCCTGTCACCGGCGGTGCGCTGATCGGGCTGTTCGGCTGGCGGGCGGTGTTCTGGATCAATGTCCCGGTGGTGCTGATCGCATTCGTGCTGGTCCGTGCCCTGGTGCCGGAATCGCGCGGACCGCGCCCGCGCCGGCTCGATATGCCGGGCCAACTGCTGCTCATCGCGCTGCTGTGGATAACGGTGGCCACGCTCATCGAGGGACCACGGCTTGGCTGGACCGCGCCGATCGTGCTCGGCGGCTATGCCGCCCTCATCCTGCTAGGCGTCGTGTTCGTACGCGTCGAGTCGCGCGTCGACCAACCGTTGATCGAACCCGGCCTGTTCCTGATCCCCAGCTTCGCCGGCGCCATCCTGGGCGCGGTCGCGGTCTTCGTCGCCTTCAGCGTGACGCTGCTGACGACCACACTGTTCCTCCAACACGTCCACGGCTGGACACCCGTCGTCGCAGGCGCGGCAACACTACCGATGGCCGTCACCGCGACCCTCTGCGCACCGCTGTCGGGCTACCTCGTCGGCCGGATCGGGCCGCGCACTCCGCTGCTGCTGGCCGGCGCCTGCCTCACCGCCGGCGGTGTCCTGCTACTCGGCCTCGGCAACGGTCCGCTGCTGCCCGTGCTGGTCGCCGCCTACCTCTGCATCGGCGCGGGCGTGGGATTCGCCAACGCGCCCATCACCGATACCGCAGTCGGCGGGCTGCCCCCGCACCGCGCCGGAGTCGCGAGCGGAACCGCCTCCACCGCACGCCAACTCGGCACTGCGCTCGGCATCGCGCTCGCGGGCAGCGCCGTCGCCGCCGCTCCCACCGAGGACTTCCTGACCGCCGCCCTCCCGGCCCTGCTGACCGTCACCGCCTGCGGGATCATCCTGTTGGTAGTCGCCGACGCCGCCAAGGGACGCCCACGGAACTCGCAGCCTGAACAGTCCGCCACGTCACCGGACCGATGAATGCCGTGGCCAACCGAGAGTCGGGGTTCGCCGCACAGGTGATGTCACGAGTCACGGTGCCGGTGTAGGGCAACGAGATGCAGGCCATGCCTACGACGACAGCGATGAACGTCTCCGGCCCGAACTATTCCTACCGTACGTACTTCGACGGCAACCCGCTCATCCGGACGATTGACGTCCTCCTCGGCCTGAAGGACCAAGGTTTCCTACCAGCGTCCGCACGGGATGCTCTCGATAGGTTCCTGTTTCACCGGGGCCTGCTCTCCACTAGGCGGAACGATCGAGCAGGTCAGCCCATCAGTGCCGCACACCAGCCAACGACGCGCCCTCCGCAGGCGCTTCGAACCGAGCCGAACCTCGACCGAAGGCGTCCGCACGTCGCGGCGGACTCGAGCTCATCCATCCGGTGCCGAGTGGTACCGCGATAGCATCGCTCCGAATTCGCCTACGGCCGGGCCGGTCCCGTCGGTGCGTTCACCTCATCGCCACATGCGACAGCGACCTTTCGCGGATGTTCTCACCAACTGGACTTGCTGACACCGGGCAGTTCACCGCGATGCGCCTTCTCGCGCAGGCGAACTCGTGACAGTCCGAACTTGCGCAGATGCCCGCGTGGGCGGCCGTCGATGACGTCGCGGTTGCGCAGCCGGGTCGGGCTCGCGTCACGCGGCAGTCGCTGCAGGGCCAGCTGGGCCTGCGCCCGTACCTCCGGCGTCGCGGTGATATCTCGTGCGAGCGAGCGCAATTCGGCGCGCCGCTGCGCGTAACGGGCCACGACCAAGCGTCGCTGCTCGTTCTTGACGATCTTCGATTTCTTCGCCATCAGCGGTCCTCTCGGAAGTCGACGTGGCGACGCACGATCGGGTCGTACTTGCGCAATACCAGCCGGTCCGGGTCGTTGCGCCGATTCTTGCGGGTGACGTAGGTGTATCCGGTACCCGCAGTGGAGCGCAGCTTGACCACCGGCCGCAGTTCAGTGCTCTTGGACGCCATCAGATCCGCTCCCCCCGTGCCCACATCCGGGCGACGACGGCATCGATGCCGTCACGGTCGATCACCTTGATGCCCTTGGCCGACACATTCAGTGTGACCCGGCGACCGAGGCTGGGCGCGAAGTAGGTCTTGCGCTGGATATTGGGATCCCAGCGCCGACTCGTGCGGCGATGCGAATGCGAGACCGTCTTGCCGAATCCGGGCATACGCCCGGTCACCTGGCAGTGCGCCGACATGACACTCCCCTCTCTGTTGAAAACCATTTTCGACAACTGTCCTTCGGAACTGTACGCTCGATCGACAGTTATTGAAAACGATTACCGAAAGGAGTGAGGTGGACACCAGGACGCCCGTGATCATGGTGGCCGGTTCTTCCGTAGACGTTCACCGCCTCGGCTATGCACTGCTCGAGCCAGGAACTGTGCTGGTAGAGCACAATCTGAGCCTGTTACGCGAGGGAGTGGTCACCCGAACACTGACTACGACCGACCGTGAGCAACTGACCCTGGTGGAGCTGGCACACGGCTGTGTGTCGTGCACGCTACGCAAGGATCTGCTCCCCTTGCTGCGCACACTGTCCGATCGCACATCGGTGACCCGCATCGTGCTCCTGCTCGACCCGGCGCACGAACCAGCCGAGATCTGCGAAGCCATCGACCACGTGGTGGTCACCGGCATATCCGGCCGCGTCGACGCACCGGCCGGACACGACGTGCGAGTCACCGCCGTACTCGCCGCAGTGGACGCCACCACCTGGCTCGCGGACGCGACCGGCGATGACACCATGGCCGAACGACTCGGTGGCGACGACGACCGCACTGTGGCCCAAGTCGCGGTCGCGCGGGTGCAGCACGCCGACGCCGTGGTGCTGTTCGGTAACCCCGACCCACTGGACGCCACCGTACTGACCGCGGTCCTGCGACGCCTCGCCCCGACTGCAGCGCGGTACTGGACAACCGATCGCCCCGATACCGACGGCCCCGATGTGGGCGCCATCCTCGCGGCGCTACCCGAGCAACGCGCCGACCGCGGATTCGATCCACATGCCCCGCTACTGGCAGGCGCGCCGCCACTGGACGTCGACACCGGTGTCCGCCTGGTCGAGTTCACCGCACAACGGCCATTCCATCCCGAACGATTGCACGAGGCCATCGACACACTGCTGGACGGCGTCGTCACCGCCAGGGGCCGGGTGTGGCTGGCCACCCGGCCCCGGCATGTGCTGTGGCTCGAATCGGCCGGCGGCGGACTGCGCATCGGTCCCGCCGGGCTGTGGTTGGCCGCGATGCCCAAGGACCAACAGGAAGCCGAAGATCCGCAGCGACGCGCGCTGGCCGCACTGAACTGGCACCCGAGCTTCGGTGACCGGCACTCCTCGCTGATGGTGCTGGTCCATCACGCCGATCCCGACGAGATCGAGCGTGCCCTGCGATGGGCACTGATCACCGACCACGAACTACAACAACCGGATTCATGGCCGAACTTCGCCGACCCCTTCGGCGAGTGGCACGACGACCCGTGTGACGCCACCGAATCACCCCAAGCATCCCCCGCACGAGAAGGAGAACACCTGTCGTGAAACCCGGCATCCACCCCGACTACCACCCGATACTCGTCGAAGACTCCAGTACCGGTAAGCGTTTCCGCACCCGCTCCACCGCGACCAGCGATCGCACCGCGACCTGGACCGACGGCAACACCTACCCACTGATCGTTGTCGACGTCACCTCGGATTCGCACCCGTTCTGGACCGGTGCCCACCGAGTGCTCGACAAAGCGGGCCGCGTGGAGAAATTCGAACGGCGCTACGGCCGCCGCACCCACCCAGGAAAAGGAGCCTGATCACCATGGCCGTACCGAAGCGCCGCATGTCCCGGTCGAACACCCGCCACCGCCGATCACAGTGGAAAGCGACCGCACCCCACCTGATACCCGTGACCGTCGACGGCATCACACGCAAAGTGCCGCGGCGTCTGGTCGCCGCGATCGAGCGCGGCCTGATCGATCCGGCCCGACTGTGACCGACACCCGCCTACCGGTGACGGTACTGTCCGGGTTCCTCGGCGCCGGGAAAACCACCCTGCTCAACCACATCCTGGCCAACCGGGAGGGCAGGCGCGTCGCGGTCGTCGTCAACGATATGAGTGAGGTGAACATCGATGCGGCACTGATCGCCGGTCAAGGTCATCTCGACCGCACACAGGAGAAACTGGTCGAACTCACCAACGGCTGCATCTGCTGCACACTGCGGGAAGACCTGATCGATACCGTCGAAAAACTCGCCACCGCAGAGCGATTCGACAATCTCGTCATCGAATCCACCGGGATTTCCGAACCGATGCCGGTGGCGGCGACCTTCGACTGGGAGTTCGAGGACGGCTTCTCCCTCGCCCAACTGGCCAAGCTCGACACCATGGTGACCGTCGTCGACGCCTCCACCTTCCTCACCGAGGTGACGCGCAGCCAGTCACTGGCCGAGCGCGACCTGGCCGCGGGCGACGGCGACGAGCGCCATATCGCCGACCTGCTGGTCGACCAGGTCGAATTCGCCGACGTCCTGCTCCTCACGAAAACCGACCTGGTCAGCCCTGCGATAGCGGGTGCGGTCGAAGCGACGCTGCGCAGGCTGAATCCGAGCGCGGACCTGCGCCGGATCCAGCACGGCAGAGTCGACTTGGCCGCCGTACTCGACACCGGCCGCTACGACCCCGTCTCGGCAGCCGAAACACCCGGATGGGACGAGGAAGCAGCGGGCGGCCATACCCCCGAGACCGAGGAATACGGCATACGAAGCCACACCTACCGCTCCGACCGTCCCTTCCACCCGGCCCGACTCGCGCAGTTCCTCGACGGCCTGCGCGGAGTACTGCGCAGCAAGGGATTCTGCTGGATAGCCAGCCGCCCCGAATTCGCGGCCGTCTGGTCCCAGGCAGGCCCCAATCTCACCTTCGAACCCGCCCAATACTGGAGCGTCGCCGCCGAAGAGCCCGGCCAGGAACTGGTGTTCATCGGCATCCGGCTCGACATCGACAGCCTCCACAGCGCACTCGACACCGCCCTGCTCACCGACACCGAACTCGCGGCGGGACCGGACACTTGGCGCGACTATCCCGATCCGTTCCCCGCCTGGCCGAGCCTGCACGAGCACCTCTGATCACCGCATCGATGACAGAAACCGCAGCCACGAACGTTCGATGACGCGAGGCGTCCGAGGCTGTGGGCCTTGTGCCGGCATACTCGTCGACTTCGAGCCGCCAGGAATGCCGGACGAAACCGAAATCCTGTGTGCCATATCGGATGAACAGCTGCCGAGCGAGTACATACCAGCGCTCGAGCAAGGCATTCGGGAAGGGCTCGGCGGAGTTGCGGCTGCGGTCCTGGTCACCAATAGCACGTTCCACGAAATGGATTCCTCTGAATGGGGCTATCGGATCGCCGGCCGGGAAGCCGGGCGCGCGGCCTTGATCGCCGCTGGACTGCTGCCCGAAGCGGAGGCGACCACGTTGCGCTGGACAACCTGGCCGGGACGCAAGCGCCCCCGCAGAAAACCGAAGGCATAGTAAGTGCCCCTAATCGAACGTCACCTACGTGCCGACGACAGTCGGCCGGGTTGGAGTCGGAGGCGCTGGAGCAGCGGTCACGTCGTAGCCGAGATTGGTCAGCACCTGTGTCGTCGCCTTGGCGAAATTGAGAGTGACGAAGTGCAGGCACGGTGCGCCCTCGTCGATGAGGCGCTGCGCCATCTCGGTAGCGATCTCGATGCCCGCGGCGCGCACTGCCGCACGATTCTCCTCCTGGCCGTCACCGGCGGCCTTGTACAACCGCTCCAGTACCGTCGCGGGCAGCTCCCGCCCGGACAGTTCCGCCGCACGCCGCACGGTGCGCAGCGAGGTGATCGGCATCAGTTCGGGGATGATCGGTTTCGCGCCCTCGACCGGGTCATAGGCGGTGATGCGGTCACGCAGGCGGAGGTAGTGCTCGATGTCGAAGAACATCTGGGTGATCGAATAGTCCGCTCCGGCACGGAGTTTCGCGGCCAGGAAGGCGGTATCGGTCTTCAGGTCCTTGGAGCGGTGATGGCCCTGCGGGAAGGATGCCACACCGATGTTGAACTCGCCCAGATCGCGCACGATCCGAACCAGTTCCTCGGCATAGGCGACACCGTCCGGATGCTTATGCCAATCCCCGAGCGGGTCACCGGGTGGGTCTCCGCGCAGTACGAGGAGGTCACGGATGCCGCAGTCGGCGTAGGAACCGACCAACGCCCGCAGTTCGGCCACGCTGTGTCCGACCGCTGTCAGGTGCGCCACCGGCAGCAGGGTGGTGTGCTGGGCCAGCTGACCGGTGATGCGGGCCGTACGATCTTTGGTGGAGCCGCCAGCACCGTAGGTCATCGAGACGAATGCCGGATGCATGCGCTCGAACTGCCGGACGGTCCGCCACAGTCTGGCCTCGCCGTCGGCGTCGCGGGGCGGGTTGAACTCCACGGAGAACGGTACCCGTGTCGTGGAATGGATACGCAGATTCTCGATGACCGATCGAGCCGCGGACGCGGGTCGTGTGGTTCGGACGGCGTGGTCGGTCACCGTGCGGTCCTCTGGAAAGAAGTGCATGTCGGCCTCGGGCTCGGAGGGATGGCGCCGGATGCCGGGGCGCCCGCCGTGGCGGGCGCCCCGGCAGCATGTCAGCGCAGCGCCCTGGCCGCCGTGACGAGATTGCGCAGCGAGGCGGTCACCTCGTCGGTGCGGCGGGTTTTCAGTCCGCAGTCCGGGTTGGCCCACAGGCGTTCGGCCGGAACGGCTTCGAGCGCCAGTGCGAGAGACTTCTCGATCTCCTCGGAGCCGGGCACGCGTGGGGAGTGGATATCGTAGACACCCGGTCCAACGCCAAGGTCGAAGCCCGCCGCGTTGAGGTCGTCGAGGACCTCCATATGCGAGCGCGCCGCCTCGATCGAGGTGACGTCGGCATCCAATCCGGCGATAGCCCCGATGACCTCACCGAACTCCGAGTAGCACAGGTGGGTGTGGATCTGCGTGCTATCGGCGACCCCTGAGGTCGAGAGGCGGAACGCGTCGACCGCCCAGTCCAGGTAGGCGGCCTGATCGGCCTTACGAAGCGGCAGCAGCTCGCGCAACGCGGGCTCGTCCACCTGGATGATGCCGATTCCAGCCGCCTCCAGGTCCACCGTCTCGTCCCGGATAGCCAACGCGATCTGCCGCGCGGTGTCGGCCTGCGGCTGATCGTCGCGGATGAACGACCACGCCAGGATGGTGACCGGACCGGTCAGCATGCCCTTGACCGGCTTACTGGTCAGCGACTGCGCGTAGGTGATCCACTCGACGGTCATGACCGCCGGACGCACCACATCGCCGTACACGATCGGCGGGCGCACGCAGCGGCTGCCGTAGGACTGCACCCAGCCGTTGATCGTCGCGGCGAAACCGTCGAGCTGTTCGGCGAAGTACTGCACCATGTCGTTACGCTCCGGCTCACCGTGCACCAGCACATCGAGACCGATGTCCTCCTGCAGCGCGATGACTTCGGCGATCTCGGCACGCATCCGCTTGTCGTACTCGGCTTGGTCGATCTCGCCACGGCGCAGCTCGGCACGGGCCACCCGGATCCGGCTCGTCTGCGGGTAGGAGCCGATCGTGGTGGTCGGCAGCAGCGGCAACTTCAACCGTTCCTGCTGCACCGTGCGACGCTCCTCGGCCGGAGCGCGGCGAATGGCGTCCGAGTCCAGGCCTGCCAGGCGCTCGCGCACCGACTCGACGCGCAGACGCGGATCGGCCTTGCGGTCGGCTACCGCGGCGCGAGCGACCTCGAGAACCTGCGCGACCGCGTCCTCCCCCTCGGTGAGGGCGGTGGCCAGCGCACGGATCTCGGCGATCTTCTCCTGCCCGAATGCCAGCCAGGTGCGCAGCCGCTCGTCCAGATCGTTCTCGGGTTCGAGGCTGTAGGGGACGTGCAGCAGTGAGCACGAACTCGATACGGCCACTGATACGCCGGCTTCGCGCAGCCCGGTCAGCCGCGGCAACGCCTGATCGGGGTCGACCCGCCAGATGTTGTGGCCGTCGACCACACCCGCCACGATCAGCTTGTCCGTGATCGATCGAGCCACGGTCACATCCGCGTCGGCACCGGCGACCACATCGAGCGCGATGCCATCGATGCCGGTCTCCGCCAGCGCGGGCAGCGCCGCACCCAGCCTGCCGAAGTAGGTGGCGACCAGGATCGACGGACGAGCGGACACCTCGGACAACCGCTGATATGTGGTACGCACCGCTGCCAGTTCGGCCTCGGTGAGATCGGTGACCAGCGACGGCTCGTCGATCTGCACCCACTGCGCACCGGCCTCGGCGAGCAGACCGAGCAACTGCTCGTAGAGCGGCAACAGGTCGGGCAGACGGTTGAGCAGATCGCTGCCGTCCACCGATTTGGCCAGCTTCAGGAAGGTGATCGGGCCGACGACCACCGGACGAGCGGGTACGTCGAGCGCCAACGCCTCCTTCAGTTCGGCCAAGGGCTTCTCCGGGTGCAGGGAGAACGTCGTATCCGCCGCGAGTTCGGGCACCAGGTAGTGGTAGTTGGTGTCGAACCACTTGGTCATCTCCAGTGGAGCGATCTCGGCATTGCCGCGGGCGGCCGCGAAGTAGCGATCGAGCTCATCGGCGATCCCGGCCACTCGCCGCGGCAGCGCGCCGAGCAGCACGGCGGTGTCGAGCACCTGGTCGTAGTAGGAGAACGTGCCCACCGGGACCGAATCCAGCCCGGCGTCACGGGCTGCGGTCAGTTGGGCGGCACGCAGGTCCGCCGCAACAGCGTGCAGGCTCTCGGCATCGAGACGACCGGCCCAGTAGGACTCGGTCGCGCGTTTGAGCTCCCGGTTGGGGCCGATGCGCGGGAGCCCCAGCACGGTTGCGGTGAAAGTATTGTGTGGGTTCGACATTGGTGAGCTCCATGGTCAGTAGCAAGGACCGCCACCCATATGAAACGCACGCTGATGGAGCCCATGAAGCATCGTTCCCGTGCCCGGGTCCACTCGGCGTAGCGCTCAATCCACGAGGCGACGACCACCGGATACGGCGTATCCGGTACAACGGGCAGGTCTTCGGACTCGTGGGCATCGACCCGAGAACGGGTCGGCCTCGGCGCTTCGTGGCCCGGGGCTGGTCCTACTGACCGTCGCTTCCCAGGCATGCGCCCAGTGCGGGTGACGGCTGTCGCTCCCACTCACCGCTGCGGGACAGTCCCGGATTTCCACCGGGTTCCCTCTCGCCCGACGGCGCGTCAGCGCTACCGGGCTTCGACGCCTTCGGACGGATCAGGGGCTCCTCGACTCCGCCTCCAGCGAACCAGCTGCACCGATGAATATAGCCAATACGGATCGGATCGCGAAAGACGGCCCACCTTCCCACGGGAAAACGGGACGTCGGCGACGCTTCCAGCAGGACTGGCGTCACTCGCGCGCGGCGCCCACCGGCCAGACCACGGTGACCGGAATTCCTCATCTACTACATGCGACTAACCCTCGGTTACTCACCGACCATGACCGGCCTGGCATTCCTGCCGATCGTCACCGCGCTGAGCGCTCGCCATGTAAGTTATCCATCGCGCGGACGCCGCCGGATCGTTCGACCCGGGCCGGAAGCATGATGGCTCGGCGCAGTAGGAGAGCAATGGGTTCGTCTATCTTCGTAGTATTCTTGCCACTCGCACTGGCATTGGTGATGTTCGGTTTGGGGCTGACACTCGCCTTCGATGACTTCGCGCGAGTCCTGCGCTATCCGAAGGCGGCACTGGTGGCGCTGATCTGCCAGATGGTGGTGTTGCCTACGATCTGCCTTGCCTTGGTCGTCCTTTTCGGTCTCGAAGGCGCGCTGGCAGTCGGAATGATGCTACTGGTGGCCTCGCCCGGTGGCACATCGGCAAACCTGTTCAGCCATCTCGCGGGTGGTGATGTCGCACTGAATATCACACTCACCGCGATCAATTCGGTGCTCGCCGTATTCACCATGCCGATCGTGGTAACCCTGGCCATCGCAGGATTCATGGACGAGGACGCCTCCGTCGGACTACAACCGGCGAAGTTCGTGCAAGTGGTCGCCATTGTGCTGGTGCCGGTCGCGGTCGGCATGTGGGTGCGACGCCTACTGCCAGGGTGGGCCGAGCAGATGCGTAAGCCGGTGAAAGTCGTATCGATCGCGGTCCTGTTCTTGGTGATCGTTGCGGCGTCGATAGCCGAATTCGACACATTTATCGACAATATCGACAGGCTCGGATTGATCGCGCTGCTATTGTCCATACTGAGCCTGTCGATCGGCTACTTCGTACCCCGTCTATTCGCAGTCGACCCCCGCCAGGCGATCGCTTCAGCAATGGAGATCGGTATTCACAACGCTACCCTTGCCATTGCGGTCGCCGTATCGGTACTCGGCGACGAAACCATGGCCATTCCAGGTGCGATCTACGGCATCATCATGTTCTTTCCCGCCACACTCGCCGCCGTTTTCCTCGCCCGGCAACAGAAAACGGTTCCCCAACCGAGCCGTTGACCGACGCCACGCGTTTCGTGGTACAGCACAACATCGGGAGAAGACAGGGGTGGACATGGATGCTGATCTGAGTTTGTAGGTGTCGCGGTCGATATCACCCCTCCCTCGCATGACCCGGCACGAACACACTCTCTGACGGGTCCCCGTGATGTGGTCCACTTGGACTCGAAATACCGGGTCGGCCCCGTCGACGAGACCGGATCAGGTGGTCGCGTTATCGGGGACCGGTCAGACGGTCCGCACTGTGGTGCGAGCCGTCGATAGCTGGGTTGGCAGGGGGGTCAAGCCACGACCGATCGTTGCGGCACGCCCACGTATTCGCTGAGCGGGCGGATCAGCGCGTTGGACTCGCCTTGTTCGATGATGTGCGCGGCCCATCCGGTGATCCGGCTCATCACGAAGATCGGGGTGAACACCTCGATATCGAAGCCGAGCAGATAGTAGGCAGGACCCGTGGGGAAGTCGAGATTCGGTTTGATGCCGGTGGCCTCGTTCATGGTGCGTTCGAGGATCTCGTAGATCCGCACCCATTTCTCGCCATCGGTCACCGCGGCGATATCGAGAAACGCCTTCTTCATGGTGGGCACACGGGAGTCACCGTTCTTGTAGACCCGGTGGCCGAAACCCATCACCTTTTCCTTCACGGCCAGTTTGTTGCGCATCCACTCTTCGGCCGACGCGGGATCATCGATCTCGATCATGTGGTGCATGACCGCTTCGTTGGCCCCACCGTGCAGCGACCCCTTGAGCGCACCGATGGCGGCGGTCACCGCGCTGTAGATATCCGACAGCGTCGAGGTGACCACGCGCGCGGCGAACGTCGAGGCGTTGAAGGAGTGCTCGGCGTAGAGGATCAGCGACACTTCGAATGCCTTCACCAATTCCCGCGAAGGGATCGTCCCGAAACACATGTTCAGGAAGTTCTCGGCATAACCGAGATGCGAATGCGGAGCGATCGGCTCCAGGCCGCGCCGCCGCCGATGGTCGGCGGCCACGATCGTCGGCAGTACCGCGAGCATGCGAAGAGCCTTCTCGTGGTTGGCCTTCGGCGAATTGTCTTCTTCGGACGGGTCCTCGGCGCCGAGGTAGCTGATCGCGGTCCGCACCACATCCATCGGGTGGCAGTTGTCGGGCATCTTCGCCACCAGCGACAGCAGCGATCGGTCCGCGCGACGTGAGGCGCGTTCACGCTGCTGAAACTGTGCGAGTTCGGCGTGCGACGGCAATTCGCCGTACCACAGCAGATAGGCGACCTGTTCGAAGGAGCAGTGCGTGGCCAGATCCTGGACCGCGTAGCCGCGGTAGGTCAGCGAGTTGGTTTCCGGTACCACCTTCGACACGGCAGTGGTGTCGACGACGACGCCTGCCAGACCCTTGTAGATGGTCGGTATCGCGGTCTCCATCATCACTGGTTCCTTCCCAGAGTGAAATTGAAGATCTCGGAATCGAATTCGTTGTAGCTCTCGTACCGAAGCAGTTCGTAGAGTCGAGAACGGTGCTGCATTGTGGCGAGCAGCCCGGATTGCGTACCCTCGGCGAAAATCTCACGCAGGCCGACCTCGGTGGCGAACATCGCCAACCGCAGTGTGGTGACCGGGTAGATGACCGCGTTGTAGCCGACCTGCTCCAGCGTCGAAGCCGGGATCAGGTCGGACTTACCGAATTCGGTCATATTCGCCAGCAGCGGAGTATCGACCGCGGCCCGGAATCTCTCGAAATCGGCGACAGTGTGCAGGGCTTCGGTGAAGATCAGATCCGCACCGGCGGCGGCGTAGGCCTTCGCCCGCTCGATCGCCGCGTCGATGCCCTCGATACCAGCGGCGTCGGTGCGCGCGCAGATCACGAAGTCCGGGTCGCGCCGCGCGGAAACCGCCGCCCGCAGTCTGCGCACCATCTCCTCGGTCGGCACCACGGCCTTGCCGTCGAGGTGCCCACAGCGTTTCGGGTTGACCTGATCCTCTAGATGCAGCGCCGCCAGGCCCGCGTCTTCCAGAATCGTCACCGTCCGCGCGGCGCTCATGGGCTCACCGAAGCCGGTGTCGGCGTCGATGAGCACCGGCAGATCCGTCACCCGAGCGATCTGCCTGCCACGCTCGGCGACCTCGGTCAACGTCGTCAGACCGATATCAGGCAGCGCCAGATCAGCGGAGACGACCGCGCCGGAGACGTAGACGCCCTCGAATCCGATCTCCTGGATCAGTTTCGCCACCAATGGGCTGAACGCGCCAGGAATACGCTGGATCTTGCCGGAGGCCAGACCGGCGCGAAACGCCTTGCGCTTATCCGATGCCGAGGTGGTCGCCGTCAGCAGCCCGGTCATCAGAACAGGCCCTTCGGCGACTCGGGCGCGCGGGCGAGTACATCGTCCGAGACGGTGAAGGTGAGCTCCGACAACTCACCGGCCGACAACTCACCCGTGCGCTGGACCACCTCGAGGAAGCGGTCCTGTTCGGCGAGTTCGATCACGCCCTCGGCGAGCGTGCGGAACTTGGCGACGTACTGCTCGCGGGCGAACGGACGCGCGCCGAGCGGATGCGCGTCGGCCACTGCGAGTTCATCCACGATCACCTCCCCGCTCTTCAAGGTCACCTCGGCGCGAGCACCGAACGCCTTCTCCTTCGGATCGGTCGAGTGGTAGCGCCGCGTCCACTCCGGGTCCTCGGTCGTGGAGATCTTGTTCCACAACTCGATCGTGTCGGGCCGCTTGGCACGTTCGGGGGCGTAGGACCGCTCGTGATGCCACACCCCGTCCTGCAAGGCGACGGCGAAGATGTACATGACCGAATGGTCGAGGGTTTCGCGCGAGGCGGTCGGATCGAACTTCTGCGGATCGTTCGAGCCGGTGCCGATGACCACATGAGTGTGATGGCTGGTATACAGCACAATCGACGCGATCTGCTCGAGATCACCGATCCGGTCGCGCAGGCGGCGCGCCAGATCGATCGGGGCCTGGCTCTGGTATTCGGCGGAGTGTTCCTTGGTATAGGTGTCCAGGATGCCGCGCTTGGGCTCCCCCGGACCGGGCAGCGGCACCGAGTACTCCTTCTCGGGGCCGCCCAACAGCCAGGCGATCACACCGTCCTCACCCTCCCAGATCGGCGACGGCGCACCTTCCCCGCGCAGCGCCCGATCCACGGCTTCGACCGCCATCTTCCCCGCGAAGGCGGGCGCGTACGCCTTCCAGCTCGAAATCTCGCCCTTGCGGGACTGACGAGTGGCGGTTGTGGTGTGCAGGGCCTGACCGATCGCCTGGTAGATCGTCTCGGTGTCCAGACCGAGCAGCGTGCCGATACCGGCGGCTGCCGACGGACCGAGGTGGGCGACATGGTCGATCTTGTGTTCGTGCAGACAGATCGAACGCACCAGATCCACCTGGATCTCGTAGCCAGTGGCAAGACCGCGGATCAGATCCCGGCCGCTGCGGCCTGCGTGCTGGGCCACCGCCAGAATCGACGGGACGTTGTCGCCGGGATGGGAGTACTCCGCGGCAAGGAAGGTGTCGTGGAAATCCAATTCACGCACCGCCACGCCATTGGCCCAGGCCGCCCACTCCGGGGAGAACCGGCCCTCGGCGCCGAAGACGGTCGCGCCGGGCTGATACGGATGCGTCAGTGCTTGGGCGCGGGCATTGGCGACCGGGCGGCGGGTCAGCGAGGCGGCGGCGACCGCGGCGTTGTCGATGATCCGGTTGATGATCATCTCCTCGGTCGCGGGCTCGACCGCCACCGGATCCGTGGCCACCTCTGCGATCCGCCACGCGAGATGCTCTTCCCGGGGAAAACGCTCGGCCGAGCGGTACGTGCGGACAAGATGGTTCTTCACGGTCCAGGCCCTCCACGATGTCGAATCTTCGCTTGATTCGCACGCTACCCACAGCCAGTCCGCGAGAGAATACGTTGCAGAAAGCGAATTTTGCGGCAGCAGACCTGCAAATTTGCGTAATCTGTGAAAGCCCATGGCTCCGCATCGATCGGCCGCGACCGATCAATCGTCGGCGGTCGTGGCCGACGGCGCGTAGGGGGTGTTCGCGGGACGATTCTCGTCCGTTGCCAGCGGCCGCCCGATCTGGGGGAACGCCCGCTGAGCGCACGCGGCGCGTTCACAGACCCGGCAGCCCGCACCGATCGGAACAGTCACCGCAGGGTCGTCGATAGGCAGACCGTGCGAGTACACCAGCTTCTCGGCGAAGGTCAGGTCGCAACCGAGCCCCACCGCGAAATCACGCGCGGGCGCCAGATAGCCGGGATTGCTCTCTCCGGTGGTGCGAGCCAACCACAGATAGGTACGTCCATCGGGCATCTCCGCGATCTGGGTCCGAATCCGCCCTGGCGTGGCGAAGGCATCGTGCACCACCCAGAGCGGGCAACTACCGCCTGCCCGCGAGAAATGGAATGCCGTCGCGGACTGGCGCTTGGAGATATTGCCCGCCCGATCGGTGCGAACGAAGAAGAACGGAACACCACGCCGACCTCGCCGCTGCAACGTCGACAACCGGTGACATACCGTCTCGAACCCGACCTCGAACTGTGCCGACAGCAGATCGATGTCGTAGCGCAGCCTCTCGGCTGCTTCCAGGAACAACCCATAGGGCAAGATCAGCGCACCGGCGAAGTAGTTGGCCAAACCGATTCGCAGCAACCTGCGCGACTCGGAGGGCAATGTCGTCGTCTCGGCGAGCAGTTCCTCGATCACCTCCGACTGGGTCAGAAACGCCAGCTGAGTGGCGAGCTGGAACGCGCGCTGCCCGGCCGTCAACCGACGGGCGAGCGTGAGCGTGCGGGCGGCCGGGTCGTAGACGCGTTTCGGACCAGGCTTTCCCGGATCCTCCGAACGGATCCGCACCGCCACCTCATGCTGATCGTTCAGTATTCGAGCGAGTTGCAGATCCAACCCGCCAAGGGTGAGCCTGCCCGCGATGAACAATTCCTCGGCGGCGGTATCCAAGGCGGCGATGTGATTGCGACGGTCGTAGAAATAATCGCGAACATCCTCATACGGCATCGCCGTGCGCGAATCCGGCGCGGGCAGATCGATACCAGCCGAGAGCAGGTCGAGTTGCCCGTTGGCCGCGCGAAGCCTGCGGTGCTGGCTGATCAGCAACCTGGCCGCAGTCGGAGCCCGCGACAACAAGTCATCGAGCTCCCCACCGGAAACCGCGCCTGCCTCCGGATCTTCGACGAACACCTCTTGAAGATCAGCCAACAACCTGGCGTCGGTCTCGGCGGCGAAGAAACCCATCTCCAGATCGAAGGTCGCGGTCAACCGCATCAACACCGGCACAGTGAGCGGGCGTTGATCATTCTCGAGCTGGTTGACATAGCTCACCGACAAACCGAGCACCTTTGCCAGACCTGACTGCGACAACTTCCGTTGCTCACGCAATGCGCGCAATCGACCTCCGGCATACATCTTTTCCACCGAAGCACCCTTCCTACCGAGGAACCGACCGCACGCGAACTCGACCGTCGCGAAGATACCCGAGGTCAGGAGCTCGGCGAGTATCGAACACGTCGGCTGTCGACCCCTCCGGCATCTGCTGGGCACATACCGGGGCGGCAAGCGATCTCATGGCCGTGCGGCACCGCGGTCGCTTCCCGGCACGGTCAATGATCGCAGAGGTCAGCTGAGGCGGTGTTCGGCGAGCAAGGTGGCGTCGCTGAGGATTGTGTCGATGGGTCCGTCCGCGACGATACGACCGCCGTCGAGGATTACCGCGCGCTCACAGATGCGCTGGGCGTAGGGCAGGTCGTGGGTTACCAGGACGAGGGTGTTCGGCAGAGCGAGCAGGATATCGGCGAGTTCGCGGCGCGCCACCGGGTCCAGATTGGCCGCCGGTTCGTCGAGGACCAGTACCTCGGGGCGGCAGGCAAGGACGGTGGCGAGCGCGGCGCGGCGGCGTTCGCCGAGCGACAGGCGTGCCGGGGAGCGTTCGGCCCGGTCCGACATTCCGACCGCGGCGAGGGCGAAGCGCACGCTCTCGGCGAGTTCCTCGCCACGCATCCCGAAATTGGATGGTCCGAACGCGACATCTTGCCCGACCGTTGGCATGAACAGCTGATCGTCGGGATCTTGGAACACGACACCGACCCGCTGGCGTATCGCGCGAACGGTCTTGCTGTCCAATCGTGTTGTGCCGATGAACACCTCACCGGAACTCGCGGTGAGCACACCGTTGAGATGCAGCATCAACGTCGACTTGCCCGCGCCGTTGGGGCCGAGAACCGCGACTCGCTCACCGGGGGCGATGTCCAGATTCAGCCCGTGCAGCGCACCGGTCCCATCGGGATATGCGAAAGTCAGGTCGACCACACGTATGGCGGCCGCCGTAGACTCGTTCACCGCGCGACCCAGGCGCCGATACAGACACCGACTGCGGCCACGGCGGGAAGACAGGCGACCGACCATTGCTTCCGGGTGGCCGGGGGCGTGCCGAAGTCGGTGACAGTTCCGGTGAACCCGCGCGAGAGCATCGCTAGATGGACCCGTTCACCTCGTTCGTAGGATCGCAGAAACAGGCTGCCGACCCCGCGTCCTATCGCACCGATCTGGTGAATCATGCGCGGGTCGTCTCCACGTGAAATCCGGGCCAGGCGCATACGTGCCGCCTCGTCGGCGATCACGTCCACATACCGCAGCATCAGCACCATGATCGTCACGACCATGCCGGGTACGCGAAGCCTGCTGAGCCCGGCGGGCAGCTCACGTACACTCGTTGTGGCCGCGACCGTCAGCGAAATACCCACCCCGATAGTTCCTTTCGCGATGATTCCCCATGCGGCATACAGGCCGTTCGTCGACAGCGATACCCCGAGCAGTGTCGTTCGGGGTTCTCCCGCCGCGAACGGCAGCAGCACGGCCAGCACGACGAATGGTAGTTCGATCATCAGCCGAGGCGCGATCCACCGAAGTGGGATTCGTGCCATGCGCCAGACCACGACCAACCCGATTCCATAGGCAGCGAACGGCCAGAACAGTTCCCTCGGCGTCGCGACCACCGCGAAGACAGTGAGTACAGCGCAGACGATCTTCACTTCGGCCGGAGTTCGATGCACCGGCGAACTACCGGGTAGGTGCAGCCGGTGGCTGACGGTGGCCACCTAGGTGGTCACCGATCCAGAGGACGCGGTGCCACCTTCGGGTACATCGTCGCCCCTCCGACGCGGTCGACCGGCCCTGATGATGCGTACCACCGCGAACAGTGCGGCGAAGGCCGCGGCGACTCCGAGAACGCCCGCGATGCCGGTCAGCCGGTCGTCGCCGTCGATCGCGTAATCCGCCAGCGGCGAGTTCGCCAACAGGTGGCCTTCCGCATTCTGCGCGATGCACTCACCGTGCAATTCTTCGGCGCCATCGACCTCGACGACTGTGCAGCCACGTTGTGTGGTGGCATCCAAACCGTCCGGCTGCGAACTGGCCACATACGACAGCAGGCCGGCGACCAGCACCGCGACCACGGCGAAGCCGAAGAGGAATTTGTTCGTCGACAGCGCGACGCGCGGTACGTTCCCCCCTGTCCGCTCGCTGATCCGTAGCAGATACACCAAGTCCGGCCGTGCGTTGACAACGGCGACAACGGTGATCGCGGTGATGATGCCTTCACCGATGCCGATCAGCGTGTGCGTGAGCAGCATGTACCAAGCCACCGCACCGACGCCGGCCCCAGCGGCTCCGCCGACAGCGTATTCGATGACGAAACCCATCGCAGCACAGATCGTCCCGACCAAGGCGGCGACGAACGCGACAGCACCGATCCCGCCACGCTTCGATCCGAGGGGTAGCAATCCACGCGCAACGATGTAGCCGATCGCTACCCCGAGCAAAGCCATATTCGTGATGTTCGTACCCAGTGCCGTCAACCCACCGTCGGCGAACAGCAGCGCCTGGACGATGAGGACGATCGCTACGCACAGCGCGCCCACATAGGGCCCGACCAGAATCGCGGCGAGCGCTCCGCCGAGTAGATGCCCGCTCACGCCGGGCATGATCGGGAAGTTCACCATTTGCACCGCGAAGATGAACGCGGCCACCAGACCGGCCATCGGAGCGGAACGTTCATCGAGTTCGGCACGCACGCGCCTCGCCGCCAACCCCAGTCCGGCGACGGCGATGACCACGAATGCCACCGAAGTCGGTGCGCTGACAATGCCATCACTCATGTGCATGGCCGAAGTGGTATTCCTCATCCCCCGATACGATACTCGCAATATATGTTCAATCAGACAGGTGTGCGAGTATCGGCGGCGACTGGACCCGGCGAGGAGAGAACGGCAGAGTAGAACAGTGGCCACCAGCCCCGCGCTCGACCCAGAGCACTCCCAGCCCGCGCCGCTCGGTCTGGACGTGGCCGGTATCGAGAACTGGGCGCACCGGTTCGACCTACTGTCGGACGCCAATCGGCTCCGGCTGCTGGTGTGCCTGCACCACACCCCCGACCAGAACGTGACCGAACTGTCCACCACCGTCGGTATGACGGCTACCGCCGCGTCACATGCCCTGCGCCAGTTACGTCACCAAGGCTGGGTCACCGCTTCCAAGAGCGGCCGAATCGTGCGCTACCGCCTCGCCGACGAAACGATTCACCGACTCTTGCACTGGATCGGCGCCACCCACGCCTCCGAGCCGAGCCCGCTCTGAGGACTGCGGCTTCCGAGTAATATCCAGCATTCCATCAGCAACCGCAGTATCATCGATAGCCGCGGCGTCGCCGCTCGGCGAACGCCGCACCGGAACGTCCAATTCTCAGATGACGGGAGTGTCGTGTCCGAATTTGCATTCTCAGTGGATGGTCTACATTGCCAGGGATGCGCCGGAACTGTCGAGAAGGCGATCTCGACTATTCCCGACGTCCATCGTGTGAGCGTCGACCTGAATATCGAGGGACTGTCACGGGTAACCGTGGACGCCGACCACGAACTCGAGGCCGAGGAGATCCGCCACGCGCTTCGCAGCGGCGGCAATTTCACTCTGGTCTGACACCGCCGCCGCGCTTTCCTCACCGACGACCGGGTTCCAGCCGGACTTCGCAGTGCGCAACCGATTCGCAGAAATCGACCTGTACTCGAGCGCCGATGGCTCGCTCCCGGTGAGTTGGCGAGGACCTCGGCGGTCACCTTTCGAACGATCGACGTGTCGCCCTCGACCCGGTCGAGGGCGACATGTCGATCAGGTAACCGCAGATAGCACTCGACAGCAGAAAAATATCAACGCGATCTGATAGTCCACGTTCGCAAGAAGTTTCGCCGCCAGGTGGACAGCATCTTCTGCCGAGCCCGGCAAATGCGGATGTCCTTGTAGAAACGAGGCGACTTCGGACGGAAGTCGCCGAAGTCGCGCACGATCCGCACCATTTCCCCGGCGCGTTCGACCCTTGCTGGGGGCTTGCGCCGTTCCCCGAGCGAATCGCCCGTCGGATCCCTGCTGCATCTCGTGGAACGCTCGATTACCGGCAAACGGCTCATCGCCGAACTGGAGACGATGTTCCCCACGCGCAGCAGCCCGCCCGAGGTGCCGCGTATGGACAAACGGGCCCGAGATGATTTCAGCAGCACTGCAATAGTTCCGTGCTGACCAGGCAGGTATCTGCGGATCCCCGAGGTGGATGCCGAGATATCCGGCGGTGGGTGGCAGCCGCGGTGGCGGGTTCCGACCTTCGATTTGACCTCAACCTAACTCGAGGTTCCATGCTGTCCTGGTCGAGGCGGAAAGATCTTCGCAGAGGAACTCGAGAAGCAGGTAGCACGTGACAATCACGGTCGACTATGAGGTGCCCGATCCCGGGGAAAAGAGAACCGGCCGGCGCGGTTCGCACGCACTGCGCTGGTGGGTACTCGGTGTCCTCGGCGCCGCTCAGCTCATGATCGTGCTCGACGCGACCGTGATGAACATAGCGATGCCCTCCGCGCAACGAGATCTCGGCTTCAGCGACAGCGACCGCTTCTGGGGGTTCGCCGGCTACGCGCTGGCCTTCGGCAGCCTCTTGCTACTCGGCGGACGCCTCAGCGACCTGTTCGGCAGACGCAACACCTTCATCATCGGTTTGGTCGGTTTCGCGGTTGCCTCCATGGTCGGTAGCGCTGCCACCAGCTTCGAAATGCTCGTCGCGGCACGCGCCGGACAGGGTGTTTTCGGCGCGTTGCTGGCACCGGCCACCCTGTCGCTGCTCACTGTGACCTTCACCGAACCAGCCGAGCGGGCGAAAGCCTTCGGTATCTTCGGCGCGATGCCCGGGACCGGTGGAGCCATCGGCTTGCTACTCGGCGGCGCACTCACCGAATGGGCGTCGTGGCGCTGGGTGATGTTGGTGAACCTGGCCTTCGCCGCTGTCATCTTGGTTGGCGCGGTGCTGTTACTGGAGAAACACACGAGCGCCGAGCGACCCGAGCTCGACATTCCTGGTACGGCAGTTGTCACTGTGGGCTTGTTCGGCATCGTCTACGGCTTCGCGCACGCGGAATCGACCGGATGGACCGATGACGTCACCCTGACCTTCCTGCTCGGTGGTATGGCGCTGCTCGCGGTGTTCGTCTGGATGGAGACCCGGGTCGCGTATCCGCTCCTTCCGCCGCGGATCGTGCTCGACCGTATGCGCGGCGCCTCCTACCTGGCGGTCTTCATCATGGGCATCGGGTTGTTCGCGATGTACCTGTTCCTCACCTACTACATGCAACTAACCCTCGGTTACTCACCGATCACGACCGGCCTGGCATTCCTGCCGATCGTCGCCGCGACGGTGGTTTCCTCGACCACCACCCCGTTGGTGCTGCTGCCGAAGGTCGGACCGAAGATCGTGGCCAGTGGCGGTTTCTTGATCGCGGCGGCAGGCATGGCCTGGCTGACTCGGATAGGTGTGGATACCGGGTATGTCACCCATATCCTGCCCGCTCTTGTCCTGCTCGGACTCGGCCTCGGCGCCACGATGGCGACCGTTTTGCAGGGAGCGACCTCGGGTGTGCGGTACAAGGACACCGGTGTGGCCTCGGCCATGATCAACACCAGTCAGCAGGTCGGTGGATCGATCGGCGCAGCGCTGCTCAGCACTCTCGGCGCCGCCGCGGCCGGTGACTACCTGTCCGCCCATGAGCCGGACCCACTGACCATCGCCCAGTCCTCGATCGAGAGCTACACCACCAGCTTCGGATGGGCCGCGGCGATCTTCTCGGCAGGCAGCATTCTCACCGCGGTACTCATGCCGAACACAGTGCCGGTACCCGCCGCAGGAGAGCCCGCACCGGCTCGTTGAGTGTTGTGCCGCATCCCCCATGCTCGGGCGGCTCAGGCGAATGCTGTGCGCAGCACATCGGACCAAGGCTGCCAGCGCGGGTCGGGTCCGCCTGTGTCATCACCCACCATATTCGTGCACGTGTAACCCACGGCGACACCGGATTCGGGATGGGCCATACCGATCCTTCCTCCGGTTCCGACCTGCCCGAAAGCCCCGTCACCCAGCAACTGGGCAGGCCGGGTGAGTTCGTAGCCGTTGGCGAAGTAGTTGCCCCGCGGCAGCACGTCCAGCGGCGCGGGATGGCCGAGGCCCTCGGTCTGTGGTTGCCGTGCCCGCTCGACCGCTTCCGGAGTGAGCAACCGGATACCGTCGATTTCACCGATCGTCGCCGCGAACATCCGCGCCACGGAACGCGCGTTCCCGATCCCGTTGCCGGAGGGCACCTCCGCCGAGTGGCCGGCGCGAGTATTGAGCAGTGCGAGGCCCTCGTCTCTGGCCGCGACCGTCGCGAGCGTCGCGCGAACCAGCCGGGCGTCGAGGTCGACGCCCATGCGGCTCAACACCGCTTCCACATCGGCAGCCCCAGGCAACTGCCGCCGCACGAACTGCGGAACGACACGGTATTCCTGGTCTTCCGGCAGACCTATCCACAGACTCAGCCCGAGCGGCTCGGCAATCTCGGTGGCGAGGAACTCACCGACACTCTTACCGGAGACCCGGCGGATCAGCTCTCCGGCCAGATAGCCCCAGGTGAGGGAGTGATAGTAGAACGCGGTTCCCGGCTCCCATAAGGGTGGCATCGATTCCAGTGCGGATACGCATGCCGACCAGTCCGTCAGTTCCCGAGCCCCGATACCTGATCCGGCATCGAAACTCGACAGGCCACCTCGGTGCGACAGTACGTCGGCGACCGTGATGTCACCTTTTCCTTCCGCCGCGAACTCCGGCCAGTATTCCCGAACCGGCGCGTCGAGATCGAGCAGGCCGCGATCAACGAGGATGTGCACACAGGTCGCGGTCATCCCCTTCGACACCGACATGAGCACCGTCAGCGATTCCGCGTCCCAGGTCTTCCCGGATTCCGGATCCTGTCCCGTCCACAGATCCACCACCACGCGTCCTCGGCGATAGACGCAGAGTTGCGCGCCACCCGCATCACCGTCGTGTGCGCGGGCGAAACCGTCCTGGACCCCCTCGAATCCACGCTCGACAAACCCATCCACCAATGCCTTCGAGCCTCCTCGACAAGATCCAGCGGGCACACCCAGGGCGGGACGAAACCCCTTCGCACCCAAACAATATTCGACCGGACTCCGGTCGACACTGCCTCTCGAGGCACTGTAGTCCGCCGCAAACCCCCACGGCGCGTTTCGCGACTACGGTCGCCAGGTACTCGGGCAGGCGAAGGAGATCACTATCGCTACGACAACCCGTGCCTTCGATGCGCTATCGGGTAACTCGTCGGTTCTGGCAGGTACTTACCAGGCCGCTGCCGATACCTTCGGCTGCGCCGCGATCTCCTCATCGAAGCGCTGTCCCGCGCTCTGCGCGAGAGATTCGGTCTCCCTGCGCTCGGACGAGGTCTCCGGGGCATCGTCGGAGGTGGCCACCAGGAACCTGTCGGGAAACGACAGCTTGATGATGGTTCTCAGGGTCAGCAGATACTGATAGAAGAATGAGCCACTGGTATAGGAGAGATCATATTCCTCTGCGAGTTCTCTGACCCGATGGGAGATCTCTTCCATCCTGTTGCTGGGCAGGTCGGGGAAGAGATGGTGTTCGATTTGATGGGACAGGGTACCTGATAAGAACCGCAACACAGGTCCTGCCCGGAAGTTCGTGCTACCGAAGAATTGCCTCAGGTACCACTCCCCTTTGGTCTCGTCTTCCAGCTCTCGCCTGGTGAACTTCTCCGCGCCATCCGGAAAATGCCCACAGAACGTCACCATCTGCTCCCAGATATTTCGGATCGAGCTCGCGGTGAGATCGGCGGTCATCGTAGCTCTCCATGATCTTCCGGAGAGGATCGGAAAGATCAAATAATCCTTCAGGAGTTGTTTCGACGCCTTTCTGCCGACCTCCCTCATTCTGATCTTGAATTTCCGTTTGTCACTCCTACCCGCCAGAACTTTGGGTATCTCCAGATGGTAGATGCACATACCGAACTCATAGAGAACCGAGATGGGCATCAGATAGAGGACGTTGCCCATGTGGTACGGCCTCCAGGTGCGATCCCTGGTAATTCTCAGCAGGCCGTAACCCTCGTCGGGGTCCATGCCGATAACGTTGGCATACACGTGATGGCGGAAGTTGTGAGCTTCTCTCCAATGCTCCGCAGGCATGCTGTGATCCCACTCCCAGGTTGTGGAGTGGATCTCCGGATCATTCATCCAGTCCCATTGGCCGTGCATGACATTGTGACCGATCTCCATGTTCTCCACGATCTTGGAAAGGGTCAGCAGAGACATTCCCGCCCACCAGCCTGCCCTCTTACCGGAGCTGGTAGCCAGGACGATTCTGGCCAGAGCCTCGCAACTTCGCTGGAAGGCGATGGTTCTGTGGATATACCTGGCGTCCTTCTCACCCAGGTCGGACTCGATTTCTTTCCGAAGCAGATCCAGTCTCTGGCCGAACTCCTCGATATCCTTCGGGGCTAGATGGGCATAAGCCCCTACGTCCGATATGGCCATGCGCTCGGTACCTCTTCCTGTTACGAACTTCGAGCAGGAATCTGTCAGGTCTGCAGGCGTTGGAGATAGATCGACCTGAGTCGCTCCCATATATCTGCTAAACGAAGAGAATAATGCAATGTTCCATTACTGGCAGCCATTAGTACAGAGTGAATGGAAAATTTTATCCTGGAGCGCTCCGGTGAGTTGTGGTCATACACTGCCGACAGCGGTCCCTACCAGCACAGAGACAGGGAGGATCGGCCGATACGCACCGATACCGAAATGTTCTGCTTTTCTTTTGCCATAGCAGATCCACCCCAATCGCCAATTAATAGCCGCCTGCTATGAAAATCTCACTGCATGGATTCGTTTTCATCGTGGTGATTCGCAGCGGCGACCACCGTGGTGACAGCGGTGATATTCGCGGGCATGAACTCGTCCGGCGAACCGCTGCAATCGGCATAGCGATTCCCGACACCGGTGAACCACGTCGGCCCAGTGCGCCCACGTATAACCCACTGGTAGTGATCCAGCCACCCCACGACCCGATCCACGAAGCGACAGGATGCGCCTATGGTTTCAGATTGTCAGAGTCGGCGAGAATCGCGGCGGTCGTCGCATTCGAGTCGCCTGCTCGAAGGCGTACGCGTAGCCGATGAGCTGGGGCTCCGCAAACGCGCCCGCGAAGAACGACAATCCGACGGGCAGGCCGTGAACATAACCGGCAGGCACCGAAATGTGTGGGTATCCAGCTACTGCGGGGGCTGTGGAACATCCACCGGGCAGTACGTTGTCTCCGACCAAAGGGTCGATGACGAACGGCGGTGACCCTTCGGTGGGTGCGACGATCGCGTCCAGCTGATGGTCGTGCAGCGCCTTGTCGATTCCGTCCCTACGACTGCGGCGGCGTAGCTCCGCGACGATCCCGAGGTACTCCTCGCTGTCCAGACCGGCTTTTGTTTGTGCCTGCTGGAGAAACTCCTGACGAAAGTACGGCATGACCCGGCTGGCGTTGTCCTCGTTGAACCGGATCAGCTCCCCGAGGTCTCGTACCGCCGCGTACGGGTGGCTCGCGAGGTAACTGTTGAGGCTCGCCTTGATGCCGTAGCGGAACAGCTCGAGCTCTAGATCGCTGAAAGCTGGTAATGAGCTGGCCTGAACAGGGTCGATGATCTCGGCCCCCAAATCCGCCAGCTGGTCGATCGCGTATTCGATCACCTTATCGGTTGCCTCATGCCAGCCGAAACACTCTCGGGCCACACCGAGCCGGGCACCACGAAGAGCGGCCGGGTCGAGGAATCTACGATAGTCGAGTACGTCGCGCGCCGAAACGCTCCGTGTCGCAGGATCGCGTTCGTCGTATCCGGCCAGCCCCGTCAACATAACGGCCACATCCGCCACGCAACGGCCCATGGGCCCGGCAGTGTCCTGCGGAGCCGCCACCCCGATAACACCCGAGCGGCTCAATAGCCCGACGGTGGGTTTGATTCCGACGATCCCGTTGGCCGAGGCCGGCCGGACAATGGAGCCGTCGACCTCGGCACCGATGGCGCCCATACACAGATCCGCCGCCACTGCCACTGCCGATCCGGAACTGGAGCCGATCGGACTGCGATCGAGTACATACGGATTACGCGTCTGACCGCCGCGGCTGCTCCAGCCGCTGCATGGCCGGGCCGAGCGAAAGTAACCCCACTCGCTCATATTCGCCTTACCGAGAATCACCGCCCCGGCATCGCGCATCTTCTCGACCATAAACGCGTCTCGAGGTGCGATATTGCCCTCCAGCGCCAACGAACCAGCAGTCGTCATCATCGTGTCGGCGGTATCGATACTGTCCTTGACCACGATGGGGACCCCGTGCAGTGGACCGCGGATCCGACCCTGCCGCCGCTCCGCATCGAGCTCTTCGGCGATAGCGGGCGCATCGGGGTTCACCTCGATCAGCGACCTCAGCGTCGGGCCGGAAGAATCGATTTCCGACACCCGACGCAGATAGTGCTCGATCAAGGCGGCAGCGGTCCATTCGCCGCGTTCGAAGGCCTGTTGCAGCTCAGCGATCGTAAACTCTGACAGCTCCATTCTGGCTCCCTCAGGCGCTATTCACCAAGGCATCGTCAGGAAATACGGCATGGCACCGCACTACTTCCATAGTGCCGAGATCGCACCTATTTCGCTTCCCAGCGCGCCACACCAGGTCGGCACTCGGCGACAGCACAGCGAATCATGGCTGTCGCAGGGTGAGTCCGAGGAACGCGTGCAACCCGGCGGTGATCTGCGCTGCGGGGCTGTTGGAAACCTTGGCCAGCAGGATCAGGCCCTGGATCTGCGCGAGGATCGTATGCGCCAGCTGGTCGGGGTCGACATCGTCGCGCAGAACCGCGTGCTCGGCGGCGGTGTGGCACGCAGCGGCCAATTTCGCCTCCCAGCTCGCCAGTACCGTAGCGACATATTCGCGCAGCGCTTCGTCGGTGGTGGACAGTTCGGCCGCCAGATTGCCGAACGGGCACCCGACGATGCGGCCGAACCGCTTTTCGAAACCACCCTGCACCAACGTCACCGCACTCGCGACAGCCAGCAAATGGTCCGCCGGATCGCGGTCGCTCTCCTGGGCCAACCACTGCTCCATCTCCGCGGCATGCAGATCGATAACAGCCTTGGCCACGTCGGCTTTCGAGGAGAAGAAGTGATAGAAGCTGCCTTTGCGCACATCCGCGGCGGCACACAGATCACTGACCCCCACCGAGTGATAGCTGCGGGTGATGAACAGCTTGGCCGCAGACCGCACGATCCGATCGCGTGTTTGCATGCCGTCGAACATATGTGTAGTTGACCGGTCGGTCAAATCGCTGATACGTTCGGCATTCATGAAGACTTTGCGCACACCCGATGAGCGTTTCGCCGATCTGCCCGACTTCCCCTACTCGCCGCAATACGCCGAGGTCCCGGACGGCGAAGGCGGCACACTGCGGATGGCGTGGATCGAAGACGGACCCGCGGACGCGGACCCGGTGCTGATGCTGCACGGCGAACCGACCTGGTCGTTCCTGTACCGGCGGATGATTCCGATATTGGTCGCGGCCGGTCATCGCGTCATCTGCCCCGATCTGGTCGGCTTCGGCCGCTCCGATAAGCCCGCTGACGTGGAAGACCACACCTACGCGCGACACGTCGAATGGGTGCGTGCCCTGGTATTCGACAAGCTCGACCTGAACCGCGTAACACTGGTCTGTCAGGACTGGGGTGGACTGATCGGTTTGCGCCTGGCCGCCGAGCACCCCGACCGGTTCAGCAACATTGTGGCCGCCAACACCGGCCTGCCCAGCGGCGACATCTCGATGCCCGAGGTGTGGCTGCAGTTCCGCGAAATCATCCGAACCGTGCCAACCATCGATGTCGGACAGTTCGTGCGGTCGGGCTGCCTACGTCCGGTGAGCGATGCGGTCATCGCCGCATACAACGCACCGTTCCCCGATGACTCCTACTCCGCCGGTCCCCGCGCGATGCCGGGGCTGGTGCCGACCACGCCAGAAGACCCCGCCGCGGCAGCCAACCGGGCAGCCTGGGCGACGCTGTGCGAAAGCCCGACCCCGATGCTGGTGGCATTCAGCGACAGCGACCCGATCACCGGCGGAATGGCGCCGATCTTCCAGCGCGAGATGCGCGGAGCCGGCGGGTATGAACACCCGGTGGTCGATAATGCCGGACACTTCCTGCAAGAGGATGCCGGCGAAACGTTGGCCGGTCACATTGTCGAGTTCCTCGGGAAAGTTCAGGAACGCCACAGCGAATCCTGAACGCCGTACTCAGCCTGGAGGCTGATCGGCACTTGCCCGACTCTCCATAACCAGGGACCACAGGTGCGGTGGCAGCGGGCCGCGGTCATCCCGCAGGGACTTGCTGTCCAGAGGCATGTAGCGCTCCGCGATTCGCGGGATCTCGGTGTCTGTAATCCCTATTACAGTCACTGACGATGTCTACCTTGATACTGTCACCGCGCTATTCCCCGGATTCCCGGACCATGCGATCGGCGGCACTTCGATCCGGTTGGAATGTCCTGCGGTTGCCGAACTGGCGGGCCCCCGAGGACAAAGCACCAGAGGTAACAGCAGTCTATGGTGAGCCGTTGTTCGCGAAGGTTGTTGCCGGGCAGCTCGGACTGGCGCTGCTCGATGCACCCGATGACTGGTTGCCCGGTCTACCGGAACGGTTTCGACGGCGAGACATCTGGGTGGCCACGATGGATGTAGCTCGGACCTTTCCGAACCCGGTGTTCGTCAAACCGGCGGACGGCGATAAGGGATTCGCGGGCAGGGTGTACCGACATGGCGAGGGGCTACCTTCACCTGACGCCTGCCCCGAAAGCACCCCGGTGCTGTTGGCCGAACCAGTGCGGTGGGAGTCGGAATTCCGCTGCTTCGTCAAAGATGGTGTAGTGCTGACGATGTCGCCGTACCTCCGCAATGGTAAAGTCGCTCGGTCAATCGATGGCAGCCGACCGATGACGTCGGCGGAGGAGGTAGAGGTCCGCTCCTTCGCCGAGCAGTTGTTCTCCGAAGTGCCTGCGCCACCTGCGGTCGTGATCGATATCGGCATGATCGAAGGCCGCGGGTGGGCTGTCGTAGAAGCCAACAGCGCGTTCGGGGCCGGTGTGTACGGGTGCAACCCGGACCGGGTCCTCGAAGTACTCGCCCGTGGCTGTGTACCACGCACCAAGGTCTCCGCAGCCGATGTCCATTGGGTCGCACCAGCTCTCGAATTGCGCTGACTGGTATCCGGGTGCTGGGAATGGGGCGAGCTTGCGACCTCGGTGATCAGTGAGAACGGCGGCGAATGGCCTGGGTCGAAGCCGGCGGGTGCGACCACGCCCAGGCAGCCATGTACAGCAACCGAAGGATCAGTCGGGCCGGGTTTCGAGCAGTGCCTCGACGATCGACTCCGGTCCGATACCCGCAGGTAAATCTGATACTTGGCCGTCACCGACTTCCACCACCCGACAGACACCGTCCTCGCGTAACGCGAGATCCGTGGTGACAAAACGGGCACCCAGTTGCGCGACGCACGTACCAACTCGATCCAACTGCAGCTCAGGACACTCGCCCGGTGTGTCTGGATGCGCGCCGACCAGCAGTGGCACCCCGTCCAGCCACCACACCCTCGCCTCCGCCGCCCTGCGTGCACCGACACCGAAAGATTCGAAGGCCCGCAGCACGATTCCGCCTGCGAGATAATCACCCTGCTCGGCGATAAAAGCGGCCACGACCTGGTGTAGGCGGACGGTATCGGCGAGATTCGGGATATAACAGGCGGTGGCCCAGGCGTGCTTGGCCGATTTCACATAGTCTTTGACAATGCCCGCACCGCCACCGAGCGGGGCTGCCAGGTTCGCCAATGTGGCGGCGTCCGGCACCTGACCCGGCGGACTCGGCAGCCACCGGCTGGCCGGAGTCACGACCGCGAATGTCTCGTACCAACCAGGTAACTCATGCGCCTTCCGGTATGTCGTGGCGTCTACGATAAGCGGTGTTCCACGAGCCGCGAGTGCGTCGGCCAATGCCGAGTAAGCGGCCGAGGGGATCATCCAGCCGCGATACCAGGCAGGTCCGATATCTCGCGGGACATTCCGAACGGCTGCCGCAGCATCACCGGCCACCAACAGATCGTGGTCGATCAACCCGACGGGCGCACCGAGTTCGCGAGCCGCAGTGGTCTCGGCGGCGAAATAGGGATCGGGGCGACGCGGATCGAGCGGATCAGCGCAAAACAACATGCTGGGCATCAGGACATGATCCTCAGCCCTCCCGACCGGAGTAAACCGCATTACCACAGCGGTCACGCCGCCGGCAGGCCATGAACTGCCGGACGGGCGGTGCGCCGACATCGACTCAGCATCGACGCACTGCCAGAGGGTCTGTCGCGAATACCAATTCGAGCTATTTCACCGCGATCACGATCTTGCCGCGAGCGTGCCCTCGCTCCAGGTAACCGATAGCGGCAGGCAGTTCGTCGAACGGATAGTCGCGGTCGATGACCGGCGTCACCGCGCCTGCTTCGATAGCTTCCCTGAGCACCACCAGATCCTCCGCATTCGGCGCGACAGTGAAGCTGGTCAGCCGTTGGCTCACGAATGGGGATATCACGCGGGCAGCGAGCAGACGGCCTATAGGACCGATCCAGCGGTTGTCGGAGTCACCGCCTGCCAACACCAGTGTGCCGTCAGGCTCGAGTATCCGTAGATAGTCCGATGCGGAATACGTTCCGGACAACTGGAACACCGCGTCATAGCGGTGCCCGCCGCGGCGGAAATCCACTCGGGTGTAATCGATGACCTGGTCCGCCCCGAGGGATCGGACCAGCTCGATATTCCCCGGGCCGCATACCCCGGTCACCTCGGCGCCCCAGTGTTCGGCGAGTTGCACCGCGAATGTGCCGACACCACCCGCCGCACCGACGATCAGTACGCGCTTGCCTGGACCGATCCCCGCGTGATCGCGCAGTCCCTGCACAGCGGTGCTCGCCGCCAGTGGCACCGCCGCGGCCTGCTCGAACGAGAGATTGGCAGGTTTGTGCGCCACGCGATCCACCGGGATGGCGACGTATTCGGCGAAGGCGCCGAAACCGCGCAGGAACGGACTGCCGAAGACCTCGTCTCCGGGGCGAAATCCAGTGACGCCCGCACCGACCGATTCCACCTGCCCGGCCACATCGCAACCGGGCACCGTGTGCTGTGGTCGCCGCAGCCCCACTTGGAGGCGGGCGATGTGGGGAATACCTCTGATCAGGTGCCAGTCAGCAGGGTTCACCGAGGTGGCGTGCACGCGGACCAGCACCGAGTTGCCCTCCGGCGTCGGGACATCGATATCGCGCAACTGCAAGACTTCGGCGGGTGCGCCGTATTCGTCCTGAACGATCGCTTTCATAGTTGCTTACCTTTCCGATGGGTGTGGGAGGGCGCTTGTCCAGCACAATCCATCGTGGCGGCGGGCCGGTGCGCGATCATCCGCCGCGCGGATATTCGCTTCCCTCCTTGGAGTCGGGTTGCCGCGCTGCGTCGCTCCGCCTGACGGCGGAGACGGTATCCGCACCGGGTGTGATGACCGCAGGCCCTGGCTGACCTACCAGCGTTCCGGTTTCAGGACGATGAGCGATCGCACCGCGCTCTCGTCGTCCGGCGCGGTGGATGGATTCCGTGATCCGTTCACCCGCCGGCCGCGCGGCTCGGACGCGATCCTGGCGCTCATCACGTTCCTGGGGAAACTGCGATGGATCCAGTGGGCTGCCAGCACATGGGTTCCCGGTTCCCAGGCGGCATCCACGCTGAACCAGCCGACTCCACCGGCAGCGAACACTACAGCTATTTGCGATACCCGTAGCGATTCACTCATATCCACTTCTTTCGAAGTGGACCGTGTATTTTGCCGCGAATCTGCATAGCCTCACTGCCGACTACTCGACAGAATGGAGTTCGCGCGTGGATCCACACTTGGTCCAGGACATCGCTCAGCTACCCGACGTGATGAGCATGGTGCACAAGCATGCCGCCGCGGTCCTGGAGGATGTCGCGGAACGGGATGTGCTGCCTACGCGGGCCATGCCAGAGGCGCAGCCGCTCACCGAGTCCGGGATCGGACTGCGCGCCGCTCTCGACGACTTCGCCACCCGCTGGGAGCCTTGCCTTTCCGCGAGTTCGGGCCCGCGCTACTGGGGGTTCGTCACCGGCGGCGTCACGCCCGCCGCACTGGCAGGTGACTGGCTGACCGCGACATGGGACCAGAACGCATTCTCATTGCTCGACGCAGCGGGACACCACCTGGAACAGGAAGCGGTGAACTGGCTGCGCGAGCTGTTCGGGATCGGCCCCGCGCACCAGGGAATGTTCGTCAGCGGCGCGACGATGTCGAATATGGTCGGCCTGGCGATCGCACGAGAATGGCTGGGGCAACGGCTCGGTATCCGTCCCGCCGACGATGGTGCGGCTGCGCTCGGTCCGGTACGGGTGCTGTCGGGCAATGCCCACTCCAGTGTGTCCAAGGCACTGTCGGTGCTCGGGCTCGGGCGCAAGGCGCTGATTCAGGTGGCGACTATCCCCGGCCGGGAAGCCGTAGACCCACGGGCACTGGAACAGGCCCTCCAGGAAACCTCGGGCCCATGTATCGTCGTCGCCAATGCGGGGACGGTCAATACGGGCGATTTCGACGATATCCGCGCCATCGCCGCACTCCGTGACCGCTACGATTTCTGGCTGCACGTGGATGCCGCCTTCGGCGCTTTCGCCGTGTTGTCTCCCGAACACGCCCACCTCGCCGACGGCCTCGAACTCGCCGACTCGATCTGCATCGACCTGCACAAATGGCTCAACGTGCCCTACGACAGCGCAGTACAGTTCACCCGGCACCGTGACCTGCAGACCAGGGTCTTCCACAACGCCGCGGCATATCTCGGTCCGCTCGGCGCGGATGCCGATCCGCTCCATTCGGTGCCAGAGAACTCGCGCAGACTCAGAGCGCTGGCCGCTTGGTTCACGCTGCGAGCCTATGGCCGCGCCGGGCACAGCGAGATCGTGCAACGCTGCATCGCCTGCGCACACCGGCTGGCCGACGGATTGGGCTCGATCCCGGAGCTACAGCTAATCGCCCCGGTGCACCTCAACGTGGTGTGCTTCACCCTCACCGAAGACCCGACCGCCGACCGCGTGAATGCCCTCGCCCGGCGCCTCCACCACCAGGTGTTCCTCACCCCGACCGTCCTCGCCGGAACCCCGGCGCTACGGGCCGCTTTCAGCAACTGGCGCACCACCGACACCGATGTCGATACCGTGCTGGAGGCCATCGCCGACACCGTCCACGACCTCACCTGACCGAAAGTCGGGCGGTCTCCACTGACGGTTCCGCGGGGAGCCATTCGGTACTGTGCCCCATTCGGTCTCGCGGTGGCGATTCTTGCACGGCCGCAACATTTCCGGCCAGGCTGATCCGTCGGGTTCTGTCCGGTGCGGCCACACCGATCCCGCACGCGGATGCGGAAATCGACCGGCAACCCGTTGGTATGGTGGTACGCACCGATTCGACACGGGCAGAGGTTTCCGGAATGCGTGTGGGCAGCGAGGTCTCCGTGGCCGAACTCGCGGCGTGGGTTGCCTGCCGCGTCCCCGCGGGCCGACGGTACCTGCTCGGCATCGCCGGGCCGCCCGCAGCGGGAAAAACAACGCTGGCACAGAACCTCGCCGTGGCGATCACCTCGGCATACGGGCTCCCGGCCGAGACCGCCCCGATGGACGGTTTCCACAAGACATCCGCTGAGCTGGACACCCTCGGCGCGCGCCATCGGAAGGGTCGACCCGATACTTTCGAGGTAACCGGGTTCGTGGAACGGCTGAACCTGCTGCGCGAAGCGCCACTGGGACAATACGTGCCCTGGCCGAGCTACGACCGGGAGCTGCACGATCCGGTGCCCGATGCGATCGGCTTCACCCAGCAGCGGGTCGCAGTGGTAGAAGGCAACTATTTACTGCTGGAGCAGCCCGGATGGGCCGAGGTGCGCAGCCGGCTGGACGAGGTGTGGTATCTCGACGCCGAGGACCGGGTGATCATCCGGCGGCTGACCGAACGCCACCTGCGCGGCGGCAAATCCGCCGAGCAGACCCGCACCATGATCGCCGACAGCGATCTCCCCAATGCTCGCCTGATCACGAACACTCGCGACCGCGCCGATACGATGCTGCGCGAAACCGCCGGGAACTACCTCGTCTGTGGAATGCGGTGAGATCGGACGCCCGGTGACGGGTGCGCGCATCGGTCACTTCTGCCGTGTATCGGTCGGCCAAGGCCACAGATCGGCTTCGCAGTAGCCTGCCGCTGTGGCGAACGCCTGTCGCAGTGTCCGGTCGTCACAGCCGCTGCACAGCAGAACGGTCAACAGGATGCGGGCTTTCACCCGGTCCAAGTAGCCGGCGGGGATCAGGCCTCGTCCGATCAGATCGCGTTCGGATCCGGCGAACCCGTACGTAGACCGCATCACCGCTCCGCCGTAAGCACGGGAAGCGAGCACAACCGGCACCCGCGCGGTGTACTTGTCCACGATCGGGACCAGGCGTGCGGGGATATGTCCCGCACCCATCGCTGCGATGATCAGACCGTCGACACGGTCTTCCCCACCGTCGAGAAGTACGGCGTCGTCATCGAAAACCACTGTGTGAACGGGAATCCGGATGTCATCGTGCACGCGGGCAGGCACGGTCAACCGACTGCTGTGGCCGCAGTGGAAACGCGGTATCCCCTCGACGATATGACCGACCGGTCCGGTATCCGGTGATCGGAAGGTCGCCGTACTGCTGGTGTGCAGCTTGCGCACGGCAGCGGCCGAGTGGATCTCGTCGTTGAACACCACGAGACAGCCCCATCCGCGCGCTGCGGGAGCGGCAGCTGTCACGATGGCCGCGAGAAGGTTCGCCTGCCCGTCCGCACCGAGCATCGTCGGATTACGCATCGCGCCGGTCACAACGATCGGTGTCTGTTCGGAGTGCAGCAGGTCGAGCAGGTATGCCGTTTCCTCGATGGTGTCTGTGCCCTGGGTGATGACGACACCGTCGACCCCGCCGCCCCGCCGGGCGATGTCATCGCGGAGCGCCTGCAGATCATCGAAGGACAATGAAGGTCCGGCTACCTGGCGTAAGGTCGTCACCTCGAGATCGATGCCCATATCATCGAGTCCGGGCACCCCCGCGACCAGATCCTCAGCGGTCAGGGCCGGTACGACGCCACCGGCAGGCGATGAGGTCATCGTGATTGTGCCGCCGAGACCGATCACGGCGACCTTGCGTCTCGTGGAGGCAATCGACATTCCGACAGCTTACCCATGCCTGGTGGCTATGAATCGGATCCTCGGCCCGAGTCCCGCGATGGGCAGTTGTGGAGTTCGGTGAGTTCGGACGCCCAATTGCGGGTGCCGAAGGTGCGACACGACAACGTCGAGACCGCGGAGGCGCGGGTGAGCGCGTCGACGAAGTCACGGCCTGCGCTGTAGTAGGCGCAGAAGGCGCCGTGCAGGATGTCGCCGGCGCCGAGGGTATCGGCCGCGTGGGGCACCGGCGTGATCTCGATGGCACCGCGCCTGCCTGCCACAGCGAACAGGATCGGATCCGGTCCGCGCGTCACAGCCACCTGCTTCGGCCCGGCCGCTCGGAGATAGTTCAGCAACGCCGGGGCATCGCCCCCGAAGCCTGGCGGCGCGAACGCCGCCGAACAGATCGCGATATCGGTCAACGGCAGGAGCTGCTCATGTATCGGCTTCCATCGGCCCGCGTCGAGGACGACCGGCACCCCGAGCTCGGTGGCGCGACGGGCGATACCCACCGCCACCTCGGGATGGTGTCCGTCGATAAGCACGACAGCGGCCTGATCGACATGCCTGGCGAGCTCGGCGGTGTATACCGCCTGGATCCGCGCTGCGTCGAGACCGACGACCGTTCGTGAGCCCGCCTCCAGCGCGACCACGATCGACGAGACCGGAGGTGTGTCGATCCGGTCGGGTGTTGTGTCGACGACGGTGACGTGGTGGCTGCTCAGGTCGTTGCGTACGAGGTCGGTGAGCTGGTGGCGGCCGAGCGCGGTGATCAACGTCGCAGGTTGTCCGGAGACGGTCGCGTAGGCGACCGCCGCGTTGGCGGCGGGCCCACCGGCACCGAGGAACTGATCCAGTGCCTGGGTTTTCGAATCCTCGGCCGGATACCGGTCGACAGCGTAGGCGAGGTCGAGAGTGGACAAACCCACGAACAGAGCGGAGGTCACCGGTGGCTCCTTCTGGGTCGGTCGATCGGCAGATGTCCGAGAGTAACGGTGCGGGTACGCGCGCTGATAGTGGCCGCGGATACTCTGCCTACCCCGCGCCATCGGTCGGTATCGCCACCAGAATTGCGCGAGTGTGCCCCGGCGGCACTGCACACCGGGGCATACTCCGGTCCTGTTCATCTATTCCGGTACTGCTTCGGCGACGAAGTAGCACACGGATGCACTTCCACCGCATCAGGATTCGGGAAGGTACACACCCTCGAGATCATCGAACCCCACGGTCACCGGAACTCGGTGTTATAGGAGAAGTTCGAAGAACACCCGAGGTGCACTGCCGAAAAACTCCTCGGCGAGAAGGGTCGCGCCGTCGATTTGGTCCACCGGTAGGGAGTAGCAGAGGTTGGCGGTCGCCGAAGCGCCTGGGAAGAGTTCACCGACATCGGAAAGCTCCCTGGGGATCACCCCGCACATACTGTCATCCTCGTAGTCTCGGTAGGAATTGCCCGAGCGGGTGACATACGCGAAATCCAGGTCGGTCCATGGTATTCCGGATTCCTCACCGACATACCGCACCGCCAGTACCACGATGACGAACTGGCGACCCGCAGCAGGTGGTGCATTGAATCTGTTCTCCGCGTGGACGACGGCATCGGCGTTCTCGTCCACACGCAACACCTGTACCTCCCAATCCGACCCGACCTTCGCGCTCACCGCGAACGGGACCGGATCATCGCGGCTCACGCCGGGTGCGGCGTTCACAGGCGCGGCAGCGATCAACAGGAAGGCGGCCAGTGCGGCCGCGGGGGCAAATAGTCTTCGCAACATAATTCCTTCGAGCACAGCCGAAGAAACGATGAAAGCCTCCCCGCTGCACCGGTTCTCCCGATGTTTACCGGATGTGACCCTACTCCACACCACCGACATTCCTGATCCCGTCTCCGCGACACCTGATGTTTCCGATTGTTCACTCGCCCCCGGCTACCAGCGCACCTATGATCCTCTCAGCGAGGGGAAGGTGAAGAATTGTCGTATCACCGCACGAAAGTACTTATCGCAGCCATCATCATGCTGTGTGCCTGGTCGGCAGGCTGCGGGAGCGATCGTGCGCCGGGGCCGGTCGAGGAATACAACGCCGATCCGAGTGTGCTGAACATCGTGGCGGGCTCGGAGCACGACAAGGTATTCCAGCAGATCGTGCAGCCGTGGTGTCTGCAGCAGAAGCTGACCTGCACCATGACCGAGCTCGGCTCGGTGGACCAAGCCAGGCTGCTGCAGACCGGTGACGCGCCCTACGACGGATTCTGGTTCGCCAGCAGCGTGTTCCAGCAACTCGGCGATACCGGACATCACCTGCGGCAGGTGCAACCCATGTTCAGCACACCACTGGTGTTCGCGGGCCGTCGCAGTGAACTGGATGCGCTGGGGTTCCTCGGGCGCGATGTGGATATCGACGAGATCCTGGCCGCCATCGAGGCGAAGCAGACCACGACGTGGATGACGAATCCGACCCAGTCGAATTCCGGTGCGACGGTTCTGGTCGGCTTCCTCAACCACTTCGCGGGCAACGGTCCCGGTGTGCCGCTGACCGCGGCCCAGCTCGATTCGGAGCAGGTACGCACCGGGATCACCCGCCTCGTCCGAGCGATCGACAAGACACCGCCGTCCACCGGGCTGCTCATGGACGAATGCCTGGCCGCGCCCCAGCAGTGCGAAACCATGTTCACCTATGAGGCCTTGGTGATCGAACACAACCAGGAACTGCTGCGCACAGGCCAGGAACCTTTGCACGTCATCTATCCCGAAGGTGTGCTGGCGATATCGGATGCCCCGCTGGGATTCCTGCCGCACGGCGACAATCCCGAGAAGCTGCGCAACTTCCGCGCACTGCAAGACTTCCTGCTCTCGGCCGATACCCAGCAGCAGCTACTCCAGCTGGGACGACGGCCGGTCACCAGTATCGGGCTGTCCCTGCCCGACGCACCGCGTGCGGTATTCGATCCGGCCTGGGGCATTCACGCCACCCTCACCGAACAGCCCATCACCTATCCGGCCGCACCGGTCATCGAAGCTGCCCTGGAGAACTACCAGACCGTCTATCGCACCCCGACAGATCTCGTGTACTGCATCGATGCTTCCGGCAGTATGGCGGCAAACGGCGGTTGGACCGGTGTGCAGCAGGCCGCGGATCTGCTCTTCGATCCGGTGGAATCGAAGAAATACCTGTTGCAGACCGGGCCGAGCGACCGTACCGCCGTGCTGCTGTTCCATGAGACCACTGAAACTATGCGGTGGACCACTGGTAATTCGGCACCGGAACTTCAAGCCCTCCGCGAGACTATTCGTGCCAGGGATCCCGGTGGCAACACCGGCATCTATCGGTGCCTGAGCGAGGCGGCGAAACAGTTCACCGGCCTGACCGATCCGGAGCGCAAACGACTGGTCGTCCTCATGACCGACGGCGCGGACACCGAAGGTGGTGACGGCCTGGAGGACATCGCCACCACCAGGATTCCGGTGGTGGTCATCGGATTCGGCTCGGCGATACAGAAGAACGCTCTCCGGACAATCGCCGAACGCACCGGCGGATCGTATCTCACAACCGACGATATGGTCGCGGCGCTGCGCCAGGCCACCGGCTACCGGTAGGAGAGCGTGTCCGTGCCGAGTAATTCCGCAATGATCGCGGCGCTTGGGGTATTCGTTGTCGCCTTCCTCGGCCTCTACGCCGTGCTCGGATCTCCGGTGGGCGCGGTGTTGATCGCAGTGGGCGCGGCGATGCTCACCGCTATCGCCGGATACACTGTTTCAGCCGGTACGCAGCGCAAAAAGCTGACGCGACAGGTATCGGACACCAACCGGCGGATAAATTCGCTGGCCGCCCGGGTTACCGATATCGATACCCGCGCATCACTGCTACGGGCCTGCGACACCATTCCCGGCCTGCTGGAGCGCACCGCGGCGGTCGAGCCGGCGAACTGGTCGATGACTGCGCGCACCATGCTCGATTACCTGACCAGTGTGGAATCGACGCTGCAGCGGTATGTGCAGATCCAGGATCATCCGGCGCTCTACCGTGATACCGAGGAACTGTTGGACCGAAGCCGCCGCGTACTCGCCGGATTCGAGACATTCACCGCGCATAGCGCCGGACAGATCGGCGAAGCGGACCTCGAACCCTTCTTCCGGGATCTGGCTCACCTGGAACTCATGAATCCCCCACAGCTTCCCCCGAACGAGGAACGATGAACCGATCCCGTCTACCTGTCGTCATCGCGATCGTGATCGCCGCGGTCACCATCGCCATCGGCGTCGTGGTGATTCGTGATTCGAACGAAACCCCGGCCGCCGTACAGCAGCTCACCTGCCTCGGCGGCTCGGAGAAATCCGCGCTCATGGCCGATACCGAGGTGCGCGATATCCTGCGTGATGACTACGGGCTCGAGGTGCGCTTCGATAAGCGCGGGTCCTACGATCTGGTGCAGCTGCCCACCGATCAGCTGCGCCTGCAGAAAATCGACTGCCTGTGGCCGTCCTCGGCGAGTGCGCGCAGCGTCTTCGAGGAATCGCACGATACTGGGGATTTCCCCGACTATCGTGCCGAATCGGTACTCGAGACTCCCGAGGTGATCTACGCCGGGGCCGCCGCCACCGATGCCCTCATGCGCACCGGCGTCGTGGTACAGCACACAGACTCCCATTACGTAGTCGATTTCAAGCGGCTGCTGCTGGATTACATACTGCCCAAGCAGAAGTGGGAGGCCATCGACGCGCAGCACCTGGCCGGTCCGATCCGCATCACCAGTACCGATCCGAAATCATCGAACTCCGGATTCACTTTGCTGCAATTGGAATTGACGGTCATCGGCTCTGGTGATGTGTTCCAGCCACCGACAATCGCGGAAGCCGAGGCGGGACTGCCGACGGTGCGCGACCTCTATGACGCACAGGGTCTGCAATCCGACAGCTCCGACGGCGGTTTCCGGGAATGGCTCATCCAGGGCGCGGCCTCGCTGTACGCCGGATACGAAAACCAGATCCTGCAACAACTGGTCGCCTACCGGGACAACGCCCCCGCCACCGAGGCGCTCCTGGCGAATACTCGGTTGTTGTACCCGGATCCGACTATCTTCAACAGCAATCCGGTCCTCGCCCTCACTACCCCCGCACATCAGCTCATCACGGCACTCCGGGATCAGAAGATTCAGCAGATCGCCTGGAAGCGTTATGGTTTCCGATCCGCCACCGAACTCGGCGCAGCTGATATCGGCGATTTCCCGCAGGTCCCCTTGGCCATCCAGCCGCGCGCCACAACGCCGCCGCGAGCCGACATCACGCAGTTGCTGCTCGCATGCGTCCGCGACAATCAGTGCTCCTGAAGCGCCTGGCCACACCGGCGGCGTGCGGACAGGCCACAGCCACAATACGGCCGAACTCGCCGGTATCCGGCCACTATCGGCCGACACGTCACGTTCTGCTCGTCGAGCGCAGTGAAATGGCGGCCCAGCCGAGCCTCAACCGCCGCCATTTCACTACGCTCGATCGCGTAATCGAGGCATCGGCTGACTGTGCTCGATCAGTAGGTCTCGAATGCCGGCAATGTTTTCCAGCTCGGCCACGTTGTCTCCCAGACGCGGCTGATCCGGCCGTCGGTGAAAGCGGCGATCAACACGACCTCGATACGAGTGGGGCTTTCGCCCGGGCGGCTGATCGTGATCCACACCCGGCCTGCGACCTTGTCGGCCGTTTCTACCCAGGCCTGTTCGTCGTACTCCACGGAGTAGCGGATCGACGTGGCGTAGATCGCGCGATGACTTGCGGCGAATGCTTCGAAATCCTGGGTGACGCCGTTGGAGAACATCACGAATGACGGATGGCAGAAACGGTCGATGGCCGCGGGGTCCTTCTTTTCCACCATCTGCTCGAACATCTGGCGTAACGCAGCAATGCTCATAGACCGCTAGCCTTCAACTGGCGATGGAAAGCTGTCAAGTCATTTCTCCACCTCGTTGCGGCATGGTGTCTCGACGGCGGCGTTTCTGCCGCCGCTGAGCAGAATGCAGTGAGCCGATTCGACAACCCCGCCCAATCGGCTCGGCAGACTTCACCAATGGCGGGAGCTGCTTCCGCGCCCCGGAGCAAAACACTCGGCAGAGCAGATCGGAGATTCGACCAGCATCGCCGGCATGAAAAAGCTGCTCGGATGGGGATGATGCAGAACGTCCGAACCTATGCGAACAGGCAACGAATCGGTGAGGTACGAGGCTCGGCTCGAGGTCGTTACCGATGCCGGTCCGGGGTTCTCAACATGGACCGGAGTCCGATCTCATCAGGGCTGTCTCTGAAGTCCGCATGATCCTTGAGATAGATCACCGTGGAAGCCAGGGAGTTGATCTTTACCCCCCAGAGCCACGCTATGATATCCCAATTCGAGTCGACCTTTTTCGATGCGCGCCGAGGGCCGAATTTGCGAAAGGTGGTGTGAACTGCATCCGTTGCGGATATTCTGATCGCATCACTACCCTGGTAGGATTCTACGACAGATATAGAATCGATCGCATCCCAGTCGCAAGTTCTTTCGTATAAGAAAGTGGAGATACGAATACGGTCGCGCTCAAAATATAGTCCCCCGTGAAGCAAAACGGGGGCGCTGAGCAGGAATGCAGCAACTAGCATTGCGGGAAAAACAACTCCGGCAGCAATAGCTTCCGGAACTCCGTTCAACAGGCCATATGCGAGGGAAGGGGGGCCCAATATCAATAGCCCTGTTGCCATGGTGAATATCTTACTCGGCCTGTACCGCAGCTTTGACCAAGGCGATGTGGGTGCGATAATCACGCGCGGCTGATGCGCTGCCTCGGAGCCGAGGATATCGACCAGCCACAATACGAAAAGCGGCAGCGCCAGAAATCCTATCTGTCGCAGCAGGTGCAGGTCGACGAAGTATCCAACGATTATGAAAGATGCTGCGGCCGCAGTCAGGTAGAGCGCGAGTGTCCGGCGGCTCTTCTCCGTCGGATCAGGCACGTGGATCATCCATCGGTAGTTCTCGGGTGATCCGGGGTAGCCTGGTCCTGCATCTATCATCACTGTCCATTCGATCGAATTTCCCCGATGCTAGCCGACATCGGGCATATGTGGCTATTGTTTCTGAATGTCTGGTCACGTAACGCTGCGGACAACGTGTCATTCCTCGACTCTCACGGATAGTGTTCGCTCACACGATTTATTTTCGAGAAGAGGTATGCATTCATGGCGACGGCCTTGACGGGTTGCCCGGCTTTGTCAGGGCAGCAGCGTATTTTGCGCAGGACTCGCCAGATCCAGGCGGCCTTCGCATCGTGGAAAATGCCGGGCAGTGCTCCTGATGCCTACATGATGTTCCCGTCGCCGGTGACAATGACCTGGACGTTCATTCCATGCATCCGGTGCGTACCGGAATAGAACGGCCGGTTGGCGGCGACGCGGCCGATCGGATCAGGGTGCCATCGCGGATCACTCACGTCGCATCGATCTCCCACGGATACAACGGGTCTCACCGAGGATGAAAATTCTCACTGTACGGTGAGGTATGGATAGACGTTCGGGCCGTGGCGAGTCCGACCAGCTCGGTGCGTCGATAACCAGGTTTCGCCGTCCGCTCGCGATCCTGGTCGGCATCGTGGTGGCGATGTCCGTCGTGAGCTTGCTGCCGAGCTGGTGGTGCGGTCGTGACGCCGACAAATGGTTACGTGGAGATCCGGCGCAGGTGCGTGGGCTCGCCGAGGAGTTGATGGCCTTCGAAGTCGAAGATGATCGACTTCGAGATACGGGCTCGGGAGCGGTGATCGACGGTATGTGGGGGCTGCTCACACACCAAATGACGGCGCTGGGATTGGCGCAGGTGTGTCTGGAGCATCCCGAATGGCGGGAACGCTATGCCCCCATCGTGACCCGCGCGGCAGCCAAGAGTCTGTTACCCGAAATGCGCACCGTATTCACCACAGCCTGGCACGGCGAGGACGGATCAGCCCACCTCGACAGCCCGCACGGCCACGCCTATCTCGCCTATCCCGCCCTCGCGCTCGGGATGGCGCGCCTGGTAGATCCGGCGTTTCCGGCCGACCTCGCCATCCGGCATGACGCGCTGATCGCCTCCTATGAGCGGCGATTGCTCGATTCCCCGACCGGGCTGCTGGACACCTATCCCGGCGAGGCCTACCCCACCGACGTGGCAGCCGTCGCCGCCGCGATCGCGGTCCACGGCCGCGCGACCGGCGTCGACCACACTGCGGTCCTCTCGCACTGGGCGCAGCAGGTACGCGCGAAACAGATCGATCGGGACACAGGGCTGATCCTGCAGCGCATGGATGTCGACGGGCATGCGCTCGACGCCCCACGCGCCTCAGGAACCGGACTGGCGGCCTATTTCGCCGGCTTCGCGGACCGCGCGCTCGCCGAGGAGTTGGCGACCGGATTGTTCCGCCAGCAGCGGAGTTTCCTCGGCTTCAGTGCGATTCGCGAGTACGGCGACGGTTATCACGGTGCAGGCGATCTCGACAGCGGTCCCCTGATACTCGGGATATCGGTCGCGGCTACCGGTTTCGCGCTCGCCCCTGCCCGTTCCCTCGGTCACCACGACATGTTCACCCGCTTGTATCGCACCGCAGACCTCACCGGTCTGCCGTTGTGGAGCGGAACCCGCTTGCGTTTCGCGACCGGAGGAACGGTCGGCAATGCCCTGCTACTCGCATTCCTCACCTCAGGACCGGAGCTGGCGCGATGAGAACTGCCGGTACCTTACGGTTGCTCGCGGGCCTGTGGTTGGTCCGTATACCGGTGATCCTGGTCGTGCTGTATCTCGCCCTGTATCCGGTAATGGCGGCGTTGTCGCAGCGACACGGGTTCGGGTCACCCGAAGGCACAAGCCTGAGTTATCTGGCTGTCAGCGGCGCGATGTTGGTGCTGCGCCTGGCGCTACTGTTCGTCGTACCCGCTGTCCTCACCTACCGCGTTGTGACATACGCGGTTACACACATCTTGCGGTGGCCGAGTCGACAAACTCGTCCACCGGCGCCGAGGAACTGATCCAGTGCTCAGGTTTTGTAATCCTCTGGCCATGGTCCGGCGGATCGCCCGAGAGGCGGTAGCGACGGTCAGATCATCGCGCGCAGCGGCCCTCGCGGCTCGACATCCAGCGAGCTCAACGACGCGGCATGGTAGACGGTGTTCGGGACGTGAATGGCATGGTGGAGCCCGGCATGCGCATCGCGCCAATACCGTTGCAGCGGTTTGTCCATCCGCAGTGCGGCGCCACCGCATCGCGGATAGATATCGTCTATCGCACGCACCGCCTGCCATGCGGCATGTACCTGATCGCGCCTGCCCGCCGCGCGGCGGGCGAAGCCGACTTCCTTGTTCGCATCGACAAGATCCCAGATCTGTTCCGCGTTGGTGATCAAGGCTTCCCGTGCCGACCTGATCTGCGCCGCCGCATCCCCCATGGCGTACAAGGTGTAGGGGTCATCCCTGACCGCAGTCCCCTGTGCGGTGATCCGATCTCGTTGGTAGTCCATGGCCTCGGCAAGGAAACCTTCACAGATTCCGATCGTGGCGGCGGTGATACCGAACGGGAACATGCATGACCACGGCATGCGGTAGAGGGTCTGGGACAATCCGGCCGCACGGACCTGAGTACCGTCGAGCAGTCGGCTGTACTCCATAACGCGATACTCGGGGACGAAGGTGTCTTCGATGACGAGATCCTTGGAACCGGTACCTTTCAAGCCAACGACATCCCATGAGTCCGCGACGATCGAGTACTCGCTGCGGGGAATGACGACATGCAGCATCCCCGGATCGACAAAATTACCGTCACGGTCGCATGTGATCGCGCCCAGATAAGCCCACTGACAGTGATCGGTTCCCGACGAGAAACTCCAGCGGCCGCTCATCCGGTAACCGCCGTCGACCGCGATCGCCCTACCGTTCGGCATGTACGGAGACGCCAGCCACGTATTGTCGTCCGCACCCCATACCTCTTCTTGTACACGGGGATCCGCCATCGCGAGCTGCCACGGATGCACTCCGACGACACCATTCACCCAGCCTGCGGACGGGTTGAGTGCTGCCATGGCCATGACGGTCTCGGCGAACTCACGCACACCGCACTCGAAGCCACCGTATGTCGTTGGCTGCAGCATTTTGATCGATCCCGCAGCCTTCATCGTATCGACAGTCGCATCCGCCAGGCGGCCAAGCCGATCTGCCTCCAAGCCTTCCTTCCGTAAGTCGTCCTGGTGTTGCATGATCTGCTCGAGAACTGATTCGGTCACTGTTCTGCTCCAAACTCGGTCTTGGAAACCAAGAGTGCTGACGCATAATGTCGACGTCCAGCACTGCTCCCGCTCATCGGGAACCCCGTGGAACAACAATATGAACCGGACTGCCCAGCTCGGAGAGAAATCGAGACTCCAACCGACACGAGTGGAGTTTCAGTGCACGACCCGATCCTCGATCTCGGTGGCCGGAGCCGGAGCTACCTGCGGCGCACCACCGATCGCCACAGCACCCGCGTGTCCGGCCGCTACCAACCGCGCGAGCGCATCCTCGGTGAAGACCGACAACCCGAGATCGGGGTTGTATCCGTGGATTTCCTTGACGTCCAGTTCGGCCAGGAAATACAGAATCTCCCTCGAGATCACCTGCCCAGGGACCAGCACCGGGAAGCCGGGCGGATAGGGCACCACGAAGGTCGTTGACACCAAGGTCTTGCCCTTGGCGATCCGGCGGCCCGCGTCGCCGAGCAGAACGTGTTCGCGATCGGACTCCTCGTACCCGGCGTAGAAGGCCGAGCGCATATCGCCGAACGCACTGGCCTCATCGGGACGGAATACGCTGTCGAACTCGCTGAAGTCGGGTAGTGCGGGCAGGTCCTTGGTGATCTCGTCGACCCGGCGCCTGCGCAGGGCGCGATCGGCTGCGCCTGCCGCGTTATGGCTGCGCTCGAAGTCGGTGGCCACCCGGCGCAGTACGTCGAGCAGGTAGCGCACGCTCGACCAGGTGACGCCGATGGTGAAGATCAACAGCACACTGTTGATCGAGGTCTTGTTGATCTGGATGCCGAACCGGTCCATCAGGATCTGCTCACGGAACTCGTATCCGTTCATACCGGTCTTGCCGATGAACAGGGTGACCCTGGTCGGGTCGAGCACGAACTCATCGGACCGCCACGCCTCGTTCCACTCGGCCAAGCCACCCAGCCTGACCTGCTGATACGAGCTGACTGCCGCGGAGCGGAACTCGTCGGGCACCAGATCGTCCTCGTCGAGGATGCGGAACCATCTGCCGATCAGCCGGTCTTTGCGGACACGGTGACGGAAGACCAGCGCCATATCGTAGACGTGCCGGACCAGCTGGAAACCTTCGATATCGACCTGTCTGCGCGCCAAGTCCAACGAGGCAAGGAGCTGCTGGTTCGGCGAGGTGGAGGTATGGGTCAGGAATGCCTCACCGAATGCCTCGCGGACTCGGGCTTCGAAGTCCTGGTCGCGGACATGGATCATCGAGGCCTGCCGCAGCGCCGATAGCGATTTGTGGGTGGAATGCGTCGCGTACACCCGCACCCGGGTGCGCTCGGGGTCGGGCAGCAGCCGGTGGTCGCTCCACTCGGCGCGGTCGACTCCCCGCATCGAGGCACGCCACCTGCGGTATTCCTCGACATAGCCGGGTGAAGACAACCTTGCTTCGAGGTGTTCGGCGGCAACCATCGCGGTTCGTTGCCGTGCCCATGGCACTGCGGTGGCGAACGCGTACCATGCCTCGTCCCACAGGAAGCAGATATCCGGTTTGATCGCCAGGACCTCCTCCATGACGCGCTGGGGGTGGTAGACGATGCCGTCGAACGTGCAATTGGTGAGCAGCAGCATGCGCACTCGGTCCAGTTGCCCGGCCGCCTCCAGGTCCAGCAGCACCTTCTTGATGGTGCGCAGGGATACGGCGCCGTAGATGGCGAAGGGCTCGAGCGGATAGGCGTCCAGGTACAACGGGTATGCCCCGGCGAGTACCAGGCCGTAGTGGTGCGACTTATGACAATTACGGTCGATCAGAACGATATCGCCCGGCCGGGTCAGCGCCTGTACGACGATCTTGTTCGCGGTGGATGTTCCGTTGGTGACGAAGTACGTGTGATCGGCACGCCAGGTCTCGGCGGCTTTGTCCATCGCCGCCCTGATGGTGCCGTGTGGGTCAAGTAGTGAATCCAGTCCGCCGGAGGTGGACGAGGTCTCGGCCATGAAGATGTTTCGACCGTAGAATTCGCCCATATCCTGTAGTGATTTGGAGTTGAATATGCTGGCGCCGCGCGCGACGGGCAGGGCGTGGAATTGGCCGACCGGTGCGGCCGCGTAGGTGCGTAGCGCGTCGAAGAACGGGGTGGCGAACCGGCTGCGGATACCTGCGAGCACCGTGCTGTACAGGTCGGTGACATCGTTGAGCCGATAGAACGTGCGATCGTAGATGTCCAGCTCGTCCTCGGTTTCCGCGGCGATCGACTCGTCAGTGAGCAGATACCGGTCGATATGCGGCCGCAGCTGCCTGATCCACTCTCCGCATTCGATCCAATCGTGGGTGCGGTCGGCCACCACCACGCCGTCGTTGATGCCGAGCAGGGTGGTCATCAGCGGCACCCGGTCGCGGGAACGCAGCGGTAGATCGTGCCGGATGATCGCCGCCTGGATCTCGCCGTTCAACGCGACAGCGGTGATAGCGTCTTCGATGCTCGCCACGATCAGTAGCTCGAACCGCACATCGTCCGACGGGTCGCGCAGCGCCCGCAGGCTCTCCGCCAGGCTCTCCGGAGAATCAGGCGGCGAATCGTCACCGAGCAGGACGGTATAGAACTGCTGATGTCTGGCCCGCGCCACGAGTTCCTGATCGGCCAATGGCGCTGAGGTGTCGAACAGCACCGTGCCGTCGCCGTACTCGGAGAGCAGACGCACGGCCAGCGACACCTCCTCGGTGAGCCGCACCGTGGCGAGCTCGGCGACATATCCGCGGAACGCCGCCAGTCGTGCCGCGCCGGGATACAGCCAGTACCGCTCGTAGGTGCCGAGACGATCGAGCAGACGCCGCACCCTGGCGGCTTCATGGGTGGTGTCCAGCCCGGCACGGGTGACATCGGCGAGCTGACGGCACGCGTCGTCGAGCAGATTCCACGTGTCTATTCGCGAGTACGACGGATTGGCTACCGCCGCCAGCGCGGAAACAGAAAGCCGTTTCGGACGCTCGCCGTCTCGCCACATATCGTCGGTTCCGCCCCCAATCAGTGCAGGCGCGGTGGATCTGCCGCGGACGACAGATCACCCTGGAACATTCATCACTGCCAATATTGTGTCTCGCCATCGAGCAAATTCCTAGCGTCGAGACTCGCTCATGCGCGATACCGACGACCTCGAGGGCTCGCCCAGGGGCGACCGCCCAGATCGATTCGCGCTACCGCCGGATTCCGCACCACCGCTCCTCGACCCCGAAGGAGGCGGCCGGCTCACACAAGGGGATCGCTCGAACGGCGAGCGAGAACCGCTTGCGCACAGTCTCACGAAATGACCTGGAGATTTCTCCATCACGACAGGAAGATGCAAGCACGACAGGAAGTTACGAGGTAGCCAGATGAATCCGAATGCGCAATTGCTCCTGGAAGGACCGCGGGGTCGACGTTTCTGCCTTGAACTCGCCATGGAGCTGGACCCGGACATTTCAACCGCGGTCTTCCAACTCCAACGCAGCGGTGAAGTAGTGAGCGGGGCATACCGGGTTCAGTCGCCCCCGCCTGATGGGAGCGGCGCCGATCCCATCCCTGTTCGGTCACTGGAGCAGCTCTCGGCCGCCCTTGCCGCTGTGGATCTCGCAGACCTCGACACCGGCCGGATTCAGGCTGCCTTGGCACGGTCGGTGGATTCCGCTATGTACTGGCAGGAGCCAGACGGTGAGGACGTGCTCGCAGGCCACCCGATCATCCGGTCGGCCTTCGCACGCCTCGCCGAACACCTCGCGTCGTCCCCGGTCATGGAGTGGTTCGGGGAGCCTCGTCGGGCCGAGCAGTGGGCTATCGATTGGCGATCAGCCAACGCCCGGGCGCCACTGCCGAAGGATCCGCAACAAACACTCAGGAAGTGGGCGGCCGATACACGCGCGGAGGAAGCACGGTTCGCGCGCGAACGCCTGCGCGGCCCTCATGCGGCTTGGAGCGGAAGATGGTGGTCGATCCCGCTCGGGCTCGTCACAACTGTCGGCCGTCTTCCTGCTGGGCTGAGCCTCGTAGAAGACGGGCTCGGGTGGCAGCAAGCGACAGCGATACCTGTTTACGGGAGAGGCCGGACTTTCGAAGTCCGCTCGGAAGAGGACTGGATATTACTGTGTCGTTGCTTTCCGCTCGAAGTCACCGCGTCCCGACGGCATGACTGGTTCCGCACCACCGGCCGCGACGGCCGGTGGGTCATCCCCGATTGGGAACGTGTCGCCGGCGAGTGGGATGCCTTGCACCTCACGCCTCTGTGCTATCTCAGCAGTGCGACGCGGGCCCTTCAGGTCGACACCGAGACCGCCTCGGTCATCGCAGGCTGGGATCCGGGCAGCACCATCTGGCTCACCGATGTCGTACGCGAAGGGGACGGCCTGCGGCAGGATTGGCACCTCGACAGCGATGGCAGCACATGGATTTCGACGCCATAGACGCCTTCCGACGCCATTCGCCGCAAAGGCTGTCAGCCGACCCGATACGACCCTCGGTCAGAAACTGACCTGGCAGCCAGTGCTGGCGGCGTTTCAGCTCGTCGCCACGGTCACAGCGGGGCCTGGCAACGGCTGCCTGCAGGTGCCCGCACACACGGACCCCACGCCTACCAGTGATGGCGGGATCGACTCACACTCACCTCCCCCGTCGCGCCCGGCGCCGGAGTAATCGCCGGACAGCCCCGCTGACACCCTTGCGTGCCCGAGGTTCCGGTGCGGCGGTTTCGATCATGTGCGGGGCTGTTGCCGCCTGAGCGAAGCGCACGTGCAGTTGTTCGCGAACCTGGTCCGGGGTGTACGCACGGCGACGGCGCTCGGCGCGTACCACCACGGCGCCGGTGGCGACTACACCGGCTACACCCGCTAATCCCAATACCTTCCACCACCTCATACCGCATAGGCTACGACCATGATGGGGACCGGCATCAGCCTCGACCGTGCGGTCGAGGTCACCAGAACAGGCGATATCTGGCTTTTCCGTGGCCATTCCACCGCCGACCGGGTGATCCGGATGACGACGAACAGTCCGGTGAACCACGTCGGGATGTCCGTCGTTATCGACGATCTTCCCGCTCTGATCTGGCATGCGGAGCTCGGACGCAGCCTGCCCGATATGTGGTCGGGAACCGCGCACCGCGGCGTCCAGCTGCACAATCTGCGCGATGCTGTGCTGGTGTGGGCGAACCGCTACGGCCAGCGGGCATGGTTGCGTCAATTGGACCCGCCAGCCACCAGAGAGATGGAAGACAGCGTGCTGCGCACCATCGCCCGGCTCGACGGCACCCCGTTTCCGTCCACCGCCGGTCTGGCCGCGCGCTGGCTCCGCGGCCGGGCAGGCCGCCTGCCCCGCCGGGGACCGAACCGGAAGGCCGCCAGGGAGCTGGAAAACGCGTACTGCGCCGAAATCGTCGCCACGACATACCAAGCCATGGGGCTGCTGCCCCAGAACCGTAGTCCCGACTGGTATGACCCCGGCCGTTTTTGGAGCGGAGACCGGCTACAGCTATCCGAGAACTACACCCTCGGCGGCGAAATAGCAGTGCACACACCGGCGAATCAGAGTTCGCCGGTGTGATGGGTTGCTGCCTATGTCGTTATTCTACGGTGACCGTGATCGTCGCCGTTTGCGTCTCGGCAGGCAGCTTGGTGGTGTCCACCCACAGCACCGCACTCGAGTCCTGCACGCCGTTGGCGAGGATCTTCGCTTTCAATCCGAACGGTGGCTGGTCACCGGTGGCGTCCTCGATGCCGAAGTCGCTGTCGTTGGCGATGTAGAGGGTCTTGCCGCCGTCCAGGGTGGCGAGTCCCTCGATCTTGTCGTGGCCGAAGAACTCACCCTCGGCGTTCAGACCATCCAGCAGGCCGGCGAGGTCCAGGACGGACTGCTTCGCGACGGGGGTGATACCCGCCTGCCGCAGCGTGGCGACACCTTCGGCGGTGGGCACGGCGCCGACCAGCAGTTCCAGCGGCTTATCGTCGACCAGCAGGCCCTTTTCCGGATCATAGTGCGCGCCATCGACCTTCGCCTGCGGGCCGATATCGGTGGCGTCGGCGATATCGATGGTCCACAGCTTCTTATTGGCCGCGGGCGCCTTACCGCCGTCGCGCTCGACAACCAGGAAGGTGGTGTCACTGAGCGCCGTGATCTCGGAGACCATGAGCTTCTGCTTCGGATCCTCCAGCGGATACACGAATTCCTTGACGTCCTCGGTCCGCAGATCCACGGTGACGATCCGGGTCATCGGCACTTCCCGCGCCGATTCGACACCCGGCTGTTTCAGTGCGCTCTGCACCACGCCGACCAGCGTGTTGCCGTCCGGTGTGACGGTGAGCCCTTCCATGCCCTGATTGGGTGTACGCAGCGAAAGTTCCTTGGGCAGACCGTTGCCTGGGACCAGCCGCTCCAGCTCGGTGCCATCGGCAGCGAAGTGCACGATGAACGGCCCGTACTCGTCGGAGACCCAGAAGGTACCGTCGGGCAGCGCGACCAAGCCCTCGCTGTCGATACCGTGATCGGTGGGCGGCAGTAGGTTTCCGTCGAGATCGCGCATGGTCTCACCGGTCGTGGCCGAGGTGTCGACCAGGCCGTTGAACGGCTGTCCTGCCGGATTCTTCAGCGGGATGGTGTCTTGCAGCACCGCCTCGGTGCCGACCAGCTTGAACCTGGCGATGGTTGGTGTGAACGTCGGTACCGGCGTGAACTTCTCATTCTTGGCCTTGCCGTTCACATTCGGACCGCGGTCGGTGAGGCTGTAGAACTCGTCGGTCGATCCTGGCACCGGCGTCAGCGCCGACCCGTACCCGCTGTCCTGCAGGCTCACCCCACCGAAGTCGCCGAGCGGCGGAATATCGGTGGTGAACAGCCGCACCGCGTCGGTGGTTGTCACGGTGATGCTGTCGGTGCCGGTGTACCCGGCCTCCGGTGTGTACACCACCGCACCGTCGATGCGCCGGGTGATTGTGCCGTGCTCCGGATCGGCGATGGCGACCGCGGCGCTGCCGCCGGTCTTGGCCAGTAGCTCGTCCAGCGAGATCACCAACGGCTGATCCTTGGTGGCGGTGAAGTCTCCACCCGGACTCGATGAGGAGCAGGCGGACAGAACTGCGGTCGCGCACACGGCAACCATGGCGAGTGCGCTTCGGGTACTACGGCGAATTCTCACCCATGAGACGTATCGCCCGAGCTGGACCACCAGATGACGTCGAGCTGAACAGCAACCGTCGATCCTCACAATCACCGGTTCGGTCTGCCGTGGTATCGGGCGCACAGACGCGATGGACTCGACCGACGAGCCGGCTCGAGTCGATGTCGACCTATCGGATGCGCCGCTGAGTGCATATCGTGCCCGGGGCGGCGTACCGCTCGAGCATTCCGGATGAGCCGCACGCGGCGAGGACCTGAGCCTGCTGAGGCAATTCGTGTTCGATACCGCTGGCATGACATCGCGTAGACAGCTCGATTTCCTGGTGTTCGACTCACCACTCGGCGTGTCGCTGGATATTTGCCCACGATATCGGATTTGAATGCAAGCTGACCGGGCGACGAATGCCGTGAACTACCCGTGGAGGTCAAGGTCGTGATCCGGCAGCTTCTTCTCTCCTCTGGCAGCAGGCGTAGTAGGCAGGCTGCGCCCCGCATGGCGGCGATCTGCGGTGTGACACTCGGGCTGCTCCTGACGACGACGGCAACCGCGGAACCACTGTATCCGCGGCCCGATCCGGACCCCTTCTATGCCGCACCAGCGGATCTGGCGGCATATCAACCGGGAGATGTGCTCGGTGTGCGGGCACTGCCGCCGCTGGCGATCTTCCCCGGTTCCACCGTCACGCTGGTCAAATTCCGGTCCACCAACTCGCGTGGCGCACCGATCGCGGCGACGACTACGGTTCTTACCCCCTTCGGGCACCGGCCCGGCGGGCCGCTGCTGTCGTATCAGCACTTCATCAACGGACTCGGCACCGAATGCGCCGTATCGCACAAGCTGTACAGCGACGATCTGAACCTGATGGTGACTGTGCCGAGCTTGAACGTGGTGCTGGCGCAGGGCTGGAGTGTCGCGCTGCCAGATCATCTCGGACCGCAGTTCGCGCTGGGAGCAGCGCGTTTGGGTGGCCAAATCGTATTGGACGGCGTCCGGGCGGTGAAGCGGCTGCCTGCCCTCAACGTGCAACGCAGCCCAGCGGTAATAGCAGGCTACTCCGGCGGTGGTCTGGCCACCGCATGGGCGGCCGCGTTGCAGCCTATGTATGCACCGGAGCTGAAGCTCGCGGGCGCGGCCATCGGCGGTGCACCGATGAATCTGGAGACGATGGCGGAGGCGCTGGGCTTGGGCCCGCACCCCTCGTTCGGGATAGCCATGGCTGCGGCGATCGGTCTGGAACGGGAGTACCCGGACCGGCTGCCGATCAGCTCATATCTCAACCCGCGCGGCCTCGCGGTCGCTGATGCCATGGTCAACAGCTGCAGCAACGATATCCTCGCCGCGGGCACCGGCGGCAGCGCCGGGGAGTACGTCACCAGCACCTCGATCTTCGACAGCCGCGATGCCAGGTCGGTCGTAGCGGAGAACAGCCTGGAACTCTATGCCGGAGTGCCGGAAACACCTATCTTCGAATGGCATTCGCCAGACGACCAGGAGATTCCGGTCGATGCCATCGAGCACACCATCCGCCGCTGGTGCGCGGCAGGGGTGCGGGTACAGACCCGGCAAGTACCTACGGTCGAATACCTGCCCACTGTTGAACGCCTGCCGGGAGTCGAACATCTATCGGCGGCGGCACTGGGTGCACCCGAGGCACTGTTGTGGCTGGAGGCCCGGGTTCGCGGAGAGCCCGCCCCAACCAACTGCTGACGAAGCGAGCACGCGGACACCAGATGTTCCTGCTATCCGATGCGGCGGTGACCTGTCCGACGCGACAGCGATGCCTGGCTCGCAACCGACCTGCGACCGCACTCACCGAAAGGAACCGGATTGACCGAACCATACGATCGACTGCCGGTCGCGGTGGTCGGCGCCGGACCGATCGGCTTGATCACCGCTTTGGGCCTCACCGCGTACGGTGTCCCCGTCGCACTGTTCGAGGAGGACGGCAGTCTGTCCTCGGACACCAAGGCCGGAACGATACTCACGCGCACGCTGGAAGTACTCCATCGATACGGTGTTCTCGACGATGTACTGAAGGCATCGCTGCGCATCGACGAAATCGGGGACATCGATCGGGCGACGAACACTCCGTCCGCGACCGTGCGCACCGGCGACCTTGTCGAAGACACCCGGTTTCCGTTTCTCATCAACATCTCACAGCACGAACTCGAGCCGATCCTGGGTGAAGCGTTCGAAAGGCGGCTGCCTGGTTCATTACATATGAATCACCGGCTGACCGGCTTCACCCAGCGAGAAGATCACATCGAGCTGCACTTCACCACACCGGGCGGGTACGCGCACTATACCGCGCCTTACCTGCTCGCATGCGACGGCGGGAGATCGAAGATCCGTGAGGATCTCGGGATCACCGTGGCAGGCCAGACATTCGAAGAACGCTACATGCTGGTGGATATCGAGGTCGACCTCGATATCAGCAATCCGCGTGACTATCCCTACCTCGCCTACTTCGGCGATCCCGACGAGTGGATGATCGTGGTCCGCCAGCCACATTGCTGGCGTTTCCTCTATCCGCTCGCCGCTGGGAAGAACGCACCGAGTCGCGAGGAGATCGCGGAGAAGGCGCGGCGATTCATCGGCGATGTCAGTGGGCTGAACGTGATCGGTTCCAATATCTATGCTGTCCATCAGCGGGTCGCGGATCGATGGCAGGACGGACGAATCTTCCTGATGGGTGACGCCGCTCATCTGATCACCCCCATGTGGGCGCTGGGTCTGAACACGGGTGTTCTCGATGCGTCGAATCTGCCCTGGCGCCTCGCCTGGGTGCTCCGCGGATGGGCCGATGAATCCCTTCTGGCCGGATATGAACGGGAGCAGCGGCCGGTCGCCGCACGAGGCTCAGGGCATATGGCCGAGGCGGCCCGTGCGTATATGGCCCGCAAGCGCAGCGGTGTTTCTGCGATGCGCGAAGGTAATTGGGGGAATGCCTTCACCCGTGGGCTCCTCGGTGTCCGACTCGATGTCGACGGCACCGGCGACTGGTCGATGGTGCATATCGGTGACGAACCCACTGCGGTACGGCCGGGGGACCGCGCCCCCGATCTGCCGCTGTTCGGCGAGAACGGGCCGGTCCACCTGCACGACTTGGTGGTGAACAGCTTTGTCGCCCTCTATTTCACTGATGTCCGCCGCCGCCCTGCCGTCATCGGCCCCGAATCGCAGGCCCTGAGCCGATTCGCGGTCAGCCGGTGGGACGCCCCGCACGACTCCGGTCTTCGCAGGCACGCCCTGTTCGATCCGGGCGGCCGGGTTCAGCGACGGTTCGGTGTCGACACCGATACGGTAGTCCTGATCCGGCCGGACGCACATGTGGCGGCCATCGTGCCGTTCGACCCCAACGGGCACCGTGATATCGCGGCAGAGTTGTACGAGCGCGCGGTCGGTCGTGCGATTCCGACTGCAACATGATCCCTACATTGCCGGTGAAATCCTCGAGGCGAACAACCGAATTGACGCACTGGACGGTGGCGAACGGCCGACTGGTGCACGAGGCCGTCGGCAATGTCGACCAGATCAATCACCTTCTCCGACCACACGATCGGCGAAAACACCGCGAAGTATGCCGGTAGCCTGGCCGACCTCGATCAGGTAGCCGTCGGGGTCGCGTAGATAGCAGCGCAACTCGGCCTTGCGGTCCAATGGTTCGGTAAGGAATCGGGCCTTTTTGGCTTTTGCCTCCGAGTAAAAGGCGGCGATATCCGCTACGCGGACGTTGAGAAACGAGGAAACCGGATCTCCAGGCTGCGGCGGCACCAGAGTAATGTCGGGTTTGTCCGGGGTCGGTCCGCCACCCGGATTCATGATTATCCAGCTGTTGGCGACCTTGACAATGGCGGGGTTCTCCTCCAGAACCACCTGACCGCCGAGGATGTCGGCGTAGAAGTTCCGTGACCGAGCCACATCACGCACAGTCAAGAAATGCGTCAGGATCAGCCCGTGCTCAGGAGCTGGTAGGTCTTGTCGATCGGTCATGACCGCACCTCCGATGCGTGGTGTATTCGGCGCTTGTGATCCCAGCGACCGGGGTCGGCTTCGAGGGCTGCGCGGTCCCAATGACCGAGATCGGCGGCCGCCGCATACGTTGTGTGGAGGAATTCGAGTAGCGCCCGTTCCGGTGCTTCAGCGGTGCGCACCGCCTCGTACGGCAGCAGGAACTGGCGGTTTTCTCGGCTGTAGAACGCTTCTCGCGGGCCGATGCGGTACTCGGCGAATCCGTCGGGTTCCGGATATGCGTAGGCGTAGAAGGCGCCCTCCGCGCCACCACCCGGCCAGAATCCACAGCTACTCAATTCATGGGAGTAGCCCTCGACCATCACCCAGTCGCCGCAGTTCGGAGCACCGCCCGGGTGCCGCGGCGCTGTTCGCCCGGAGAATCTGGTACACGCCAGATCCATCGCGCCCCAGAAGAAGTGCACTGGGCTCACCTTGCCGATGAAATGCGAACGGAACTCGTGCATCACTCGGTCGGCTGCGACCAATTGCTGCCAGAACAAGGTGGCGGCCGTAGCATCATAGGATCGATGTTCGTAGTCGTCGGCGAACGGGATCGCCGGTTCGACCTCGTTGGGTCTGGCTTGGATACGCACGGGAATTCCGAGTTCGCTCAGCCCACCGATGGTTTCGGCGTAGAAATCGGCAACCGGCTTGGGTTCGAGCGCGATCTGCCGAGTGCGGCCCGCACTGGTCCGGATACGCAACTGATGGTCGATGAAGTCGAACTCGATCTCGAATAAACCCGCCGAATGCGGAATAGCAGAGGTGGTCAGTCCCCGTGGGCTGACATAGAAGGTGGCTTGCCACCAGTGGTTTACCAGCGGAGCCAGAGAGAGTCTGATCTTGCCGACGATCTGTGTCCACATATGCAAGGTGTCGCGTGTCCGAGTCCAGTCATCGACGCGCAATGCAGGCCACGCCCGCAGCGTGGGTTCTGTGTCCACCATTGCCGCACACACCTCCTTGTTTCTCGGAAACTTGCCGATACCCTGACGCCAGGGGTTCAGCGAAAACGAACGCCAACACAAACGGGCTGATAGAGGTTGTCGTCGAATTCTATTTCACCGGGGCACCGCAGAGAAGATTTCCGAGTATTCATCTCGAAGCCTCGCCGATGACCGGATAGTCGTCATATAAATTGCCGGGTAGGGGGCTGATGGCGGTGTATTTCGAGTTCCTGCGGGTATAGCGTCGGCGGCAGACCTCAGGACCGAACCCCGGCAACTCCGATGATCCGGATCCGCGCTCTGCTCGGCGGCGCCGCGCCCGAACAACCGCCTCGTGTCCACCGGCAGCGAGCAGCTCCACCTGTTTCGATGCTCAGCCCGCCCTGGCTCCGCTCGGTCGGGTGTCGTCTTCCTCACCGCGCATCGTGTAGACACGCTCGAGGAAATCACGGTGCGACCGTAGTGTCGAATCGAGTAGTTCCCGCCAGGTGCGGCGATCGACACGGATATCGCTGTCCAGTGAAGACAACGAGGCCGGGCCCAGTTTATCGATCCGGCCGCTCGATACCGAACCTCGCGGCCGGCTGCCGGTTGAGCTCGGGACCGGAATCGACCCGCTTGCCGAAGAAATCCCGCAGAATTACCGTGGTGCCGCGCTGTGCGACGAAAGCACCATCCCGCGCAACGACTTTCGGATAGTAGTCGTGTTCGGTATCGGACAACATATCGTGCAAATCCAGCACGATATGCGATACCGGCCAACCGTGCACTGCCCGATCCGCCGGACCACCGCCAGCCGTGATCACCTCGATGGTGCGGCAGATGCCGAAAGCGGCCAGCTTCCCGATCCCCTTGCGGCCCATCACCGGACGTTTGCGCTCTCGGGACAGATCCGAACCCATCCGCATCCGTCGATCGGATCCGACCATCAGATAGTGCTCGTTGACTTCCGCCGCGGTCATACCGTGGCCATTGTCGGTAACCACGATCTCGTATTGCGGTTCCTCCGCGGCATGCACCGTCCCAGCCGGCGTCACGCCCCAGGGCAGCGATACCTCCACCAGGGTCGCGTCGGCATCATAGGAGTTCGCGATCAATTCAACGAGTACCGCCGAGACCCGGTCGTAGAGTTGTATACCGAGCTTGTCGATAGCCAACCGGCTGATCCGCATGGTGTATTTGTGCTCGTTCGGATCGCCTCCGCGATCACCCAGCTGAGTGTGACTGTCCATCGTCGGGCCCCAATCACCCCTCCGGCAGCCCCTTTCCAGCTACCCCGTAACACAATCCAACTCTGCACGTGTGACCATGGCTTGAACACCCGAAGTCCGCGCCATAACGACATGGCCCCGAAACCGCGGCCCGCAGCCGACAGCAATAGCCGGTCTCGGTGAATTCGTGGCCCACCGGCCTGGTGCGCTGTTGCTCCCGACGGCAGCGCTGAGCACACCCACAGCGAGCGCACCTACCGACGAGCTCCTCCTCGCGGCCTCCTACATTGCATTACGGCCAAAATATCGCTGTCCGGCGTAACTATTTCGCCGAAAGACAAGAGCGCCAGCATTTTTTGGGTACCCCGGAGACAAGCCGGGCCGGCCCCGGAGGCACTATAAACGAAGAAGTAAGACCATGCGTAGAGCAACGGCGCTCTTCGCCGCAGTACTGTTGGCATTCCTTTCCCTCACCCACCTGACAGCGCCGAAGGCGCATGCTGCCAACTGCATCGGCAACTGGGCTATCGGTATCGGCGGTCTGGGTGACAACACCTCATCGGTGTTCATTCCCTATGTGGATCAGCCTGTCGGCTATAACTCGCTCGACCCGATGTCGGGTTTTCGAGAGCTCGACCGGCTGTTCTGGTTGCATCGCAGCAGATGCCCTGGTGATCACATCAGATTGATCGGACACAGCGAAGGCGCGGGTATCCTGCACGCCTGGGTCACCGCACATCAGAATGTCGGCAATGCCAATGCAATTCTGCTGGCCGATCCCAAGCGAGCTCCCGGACCCGGTTGGGGTGGCCTTTCGTCGACTCCGGGGAACTGGATCGTCGGTTATCCACTGGCCGGTGTCGACAACTGGTTCGGCAACTTCCCGGTATTGACGGTGTGCAATCACGATGATCAGATCTGCGATACCTCTGCCGGATGGTGGGGCTATCTGTTCGGAGGTGCGCATAATCGCTACGATTTCAATGTATGGAACTACGGCGACTGGGATTCGGGCGTCTGGTACCGGTAGCCGGTGAGCGGTGGGGATCAGTAACCGTGCGGCACTGGTCCCCATTGACTGAACCCGTGCCCCATCGATGTGCATACAGCGGCATCTTGATAGGTGATCTGACAATTCGCACCGGCATAAGTGAACGAGTATCGCGGGTCATGGTAATTCGCCGAGGCGATGCGTGGCAGCGGCGGATTCCCGGTCGGCAATGTGTGGCTGCCGTTGGAGTTCCACTGCGGATGTGCGGGCACCATGGCGGAATCGATGATGATGGCAGGCACATTCGGCAACGGCACCTGTATTCCGGCATATCGCACATTCATGGACGGAGCCGGGGTTTCGAGGTCACAACCCACCACACCGTTCGCCCTGATCGAGCAGTTCCAGCCACCCATAGCGAAATACGCTGTGTCGCCGATCATCAGCGGACCGGCTCCATCATCGGCATGCGCGGCGCTCACCCCGAACAGGCACGCGACGACACCGAGAGCTACCCCACACATTCTTGCTACAGCGATATTTCCGGCTCCACGCACGGCATCTCCCTGGATTCGCAGCGAGTACGAGACCTAGCCGAACACAGCAAGAATCTATCACTGCACGGAACAAAGGCAAGAGGACACCGGACGCGCGCCGCCACAGGCTGATCAGGCGGTGATCGCCGGTTTCGTGCCCTCATCTGCGAGCTGTCGAGCGGGCAGTCCGGTGCGGATGGTGGCGGTGATGAAATGCCACAGTCGGTCGGTGGCGGTGTCGACCGTGGGCCGGGGGGTGCGGCGGAGCAGGATGGCGAGAGCGCGCCGGAGGCCGCCGACGAGATAGGCGGCAGCGAGTTCGACATCGAGATCGACAGGGAGAGCGTTAGCGCGTTGTCCGTCCCTGAGGTTGCGGACAGCGCCTTCCGCGATGCGGGACAGATGAGTGGCTTCCAACTCGGCGATGGCGGAGTGTTCGACGCCCGCGTACATGAGCACCGGAGCCAGTGGGTTGCCGAAGTAGTACTGGACCATGGCCCTGGTCCGATACTGCTCGCGCTGGAGCCAGCTGCCGCCGCTGTGGTCGGCGGCGCGAAGAGCGGCCTCGGCTCCGTCGAAGAATTCGTTGTAGACCGCGGCCAACAACCCGATCTTCGATCCGAAGTGGTGATAGACCGCGCCTGTGGACACCCCCGCTCGTTTCACCACGGACGACAGATCTTCGATACGGCCGTTATCGATCAGCTCGGCACGTGCCGCGTCGAGCAGTGCCCGGCGCGCGACGGGAGGCCGCGCCATCAGCCTGCCCGCCACTCAGCGCGGGCGACCCGCGAGACCATCGGCATCCACTCTTTCCTCGAATTCGAAGCGGACAACAGGTTGACATACCCAGCCCGCACATGCCACGTTAACATAACATAATTACGTTATGGAGGCTGTGGTGGAATACCAGACGCTGCATGTGCGGGTACAGGACGCGGTAGCGACGGTGACCCTGAACCGTCCGGAGCGGTTGAACACGATCGTTCCGCCCATGCCGGAGGAATTCGAGCACGCGATGCTGGCCGCGGCAGCGGATCCCGAAGTGAAGGTGGTCGTGTTACGCGGCGCGGGCCGGGCATTTTGCGCCGGTTACGATTTCGGGGGCGGCTTCCATCACTGGGACGAACGCATCACCACCGACGGGAAATGGGATCCGGGCAAGGAGCTGCTCTCCGGGACCGTGATGGCGCCGACGGCGAAGTTCATGTCGATGTGGCGCATCCCCAAACCGGTGATCGCGCAGGTGCACGGCTGGTGCGTGGGCGGAGGCAGTGATACCGCCCTGTGCGCCGATTTGATCGTGGCCTCCGAGGACGCCAGGATCGGCACCCCGTACTCCCGGATCTGGGGTGCGCACCTGTCCGGGATGTGGACCTATCGACTGCCACTGGCCAAAGCCAAAGAGTACGCGCTCACCGGAAAGCCGCTGTCGGGCATCGAAGCCGCCGAGGCCGGGCTGATCAACAAAGCGGTGCCGTTCGAACGGCTCGAAACCGAGGTCGCCGAACTCGCCGCGCAGCTGGTGTCCATTCCGGCCTCGCAACTGGCGGCGATGAAGATGATCGTCAACCAGGCCTACGAGAACATGGGCTTGGCCTCAACCCAGACCCTCGGGCCGATCCTCGACGGGTTGATGCGCAATACCCCCGACGCCCACAGGTTCATCGAACAGGCCGAAACCGAGGGAGTCGCCGCTGCGACCCGTCAGCGGGATCTGCTGTTCGCCGACTACAGCCAAGCCGGTCCACACGACCGGCCCAACAAGGACAACGTCATCCATATCGACTGAACCGGCGAGGTGACGACCGGTCGGTGCGCACTTGCGTAAGAGGGCTGCCACATCGTCCACGGCAATACAGGTGCACACCGGCCGACCCGATGTGCTCGGGCAGCGGCGGAGAGCTACCGGTCCGCGATCGAGCGGAGTGATATGGCGGCAACGGAACTCGACCGAACCACCATTCGACTCCGCTCGACAACCGGAACGTGCCACAAGGGGATGCGGATTCGACCGATGACAGGGTTCGTCGGTTCGGTACCGTACTCGGCGATCCGCGGCGGTGAGCACGGCATTCGGCGTCGTCCGGCGGATGACGACCATCGCCGAATGCTTGCCGTGCCCCCTGGTGGCTGCCGGTGACCGCACTGTCGGTGTCCAGGGTGAGTTCTACCCACTTGGTCGGCTTCGATCGGGTGACACCACGTGCCTGCCCGCATGCCATACCGCCCAGGTCGACGGAACGCCCGGCCGGTAGGCCAAGTGCACGACCGACGGGGCGTCGAGCACGTGCAGATCCGCGCGGGCGCCGGGCCGGATCACCCCGACCGCGCCGGGGGCCGCCAGGTCCCGGCCGAGCGCGAGGGCGCCACCGGCGGTGGCCGCCCAGATCGCCTCGGCCACCGAGAGTCTCATCTGCAGCACGGCCGTGGCGACGCAGAACGCCATCGAGGTGGTGTACGAACTACCCGGGTTCGCATTGGTGGCCAGCGCGATGCTGGCGCCCGCGTCCAGTAGCCGCCGGGCCGGGGCGAGTGGCTGGCGGGTGGACAGGTCGCAGGCAGGCAGCAGGGTGGCCACCGTCGCCGATCCGGCCAAGGCATCGATATCGGCCTCGGTCAGGTGGGTACAGTGGTCGACGCTGGTGGCACCGTGCCGCACCGCCAGCTGCACGCCCGGCCCCGACCCCAGCTGATTACCGTGCACCCGCAGCCCGAGACCACGCGCCCGTCCTGCCGTGAGCACCCGCGCCGACTGTTCAGCGTCGAAGGCCCCGGTTTCACAGAATACGTCGATCCAGCCGACATAATCGGCGACCGCGGCCAGCATCGGGCCGCACACCAGATCCACATACTCCGTGGCAGACAACTCCGGCGGCACCACATGCGCGCCGAGGAAGGTGACCTCGTCGGCCACCGCCGCAGCCAGTGCGGCACACCGCTGTTCGTCGGTAACGGTCAGTCCGTAGCCGGTTTTGGTCTCCAGACAGGTGGTGCCCTGCCGCAATGCCTCATGGCGCAGCCGGTGCAGATTCGCGGCCAAGTCGGCGTCCGAAGCCGAGCGAGTGGCCGTAACAGTGGTCCGGATCCCACCCGCCGAGTAGGGCGTTCCCGCCATCCGTGCTTCGAATTCGGCGGTGCGATCTCCGGCGAACACCAGATGGGTGTGGCTGTCCACCCAGCCGGGCAACACCGCTCGGCCCCCGACATCGACGCGGCGGTCGGCGTCGGGTGTATGCGCACCGGGGCCGATCCACACCACCCGTTCACCTTCCAGCACTATCGCCGCGTCATGCACTACGCCGAATTCGGCGGTGTTGGTGGTGAGTTCACCGATACCGGTGATCAGGGTGGCGGCGGATGTGGTCATCGGGAAGAGCCTCCGGCTTCCTTAGTGGTTGCGCACTCCGCGGCGAATGCGTACTCCGTGTCCTGGCTACACCGCCCTCGGCTTCTGCCGTGTTCGGCTCCGACGGGAATCGGCGATGAACCGCTCAATCCCATAACACCCCGATCTCGCGGGCGAGCGTGCGCGCTACCTCGGGAACAGTCCGATGGACGCCGTCGCGAACCACCCATCGTCCGGCGACCATCACATCGATGACGTCGGATGTGGTTGCCGCATAAAGAATTCCGGGACCATCACTGCCCGCGGTGCGAGGTGATTCGGTGTGCACGTGTACCAGATCTGCGCCACAACCGGGACCGATAACACCGAGATCCGGCCACCCGGCGGCGGCGTGCGCGGTGGCGGCGGTCCGCAGTTCGGCGACGTCGAACCGGCCGCGTCGGCCGCTGGAGAGGCGTTCGTGCAGCTCCACGGCGCGAGCCTCGAACCAAGGATCGACGACGGTCTGACCGTCACTGCCCAAGCACAGCCGGACGCCTGCGTCGAGCAACCGCCGGGCCGGTCCGATGCCGTCACCGAGATCGGCCTCGGTACTCGGACACAGACTCACCCAGCCGCCTGCCAGGGCCGCGATATCACCCTCGGTGAGGTGGGTGGCGTGCACGGCGACCGTGCGCGAAGTCAAAGCGCCTGCGGTGGAAAGTAATTCGGTCGGAGTACAGCCGTGCGCGGCGCGACACTCGTCGTTCTCCCTCGGCTGCTCGGACAGATGGACATGCAGTGGTTCGCCCACCGCCGCGCGTACCACCACCGGAATCTGGTCCGCAGGCACAGCACGCACCGAATGGATGGCCGCCCCGGTGCGCACGAGCGCACCGGTCGGCCGGAAGGCCTCCCACCGCGCTGCCCAGGCATCGGCGTCGCCGTCGTCGAACCGTCCCTGCACCCCGGTGGTGGGCCGACCGAAACCTCCTGCCACATAACACACGTCGAGCAGCGTCAACCGAATCCCGGCATCGGCCGCAGCCGCGGCCAGCGCGTGCGAGAACGCGTTGTGGTCGGCGTATCTGGTTCCTGGTCCTGGATGGTGCAGATAATGGAACTCGGCGACGCTGGTATAGCCCGCCAGCACCATCTCCGCGTACACCGCCCGCGCCAGCCGATAGTACGACTCCGGCTGCAGCCGAGCCGCCACCGCGTACATCTGTTCCCGCCACGACCAGAAACTGCCCCGGTCGGTATAGCCGCGCCCACGCAATGCGCGGTGGAAGGCGTGCGAGTGGGTGTTGGCGAATCCCGGTACCACCATTCCGGAGAGCACGGTACCGCTTTGTTCCGCACCGTCCGTGACATCGACGATGACCTCCCCGTCGATATCGATACGAACGGCATCGGCGACACCATCAGGCAACCAAGCCTGACGGCACCAATAGGTCCGCACACCGGGCAACTGCCTCTGCGCGGTAACCGCCGCACCCTCGCCATGCCCCACCGCGACAGTGCGCGACGCCATCGAGCGTGACCGACTCCGGGGTACGCGGGGACGATCTGCCGCCGTCATCCGGCAAGCTCTCGTAGTACCCGAGCCAATGCGGTCGTGCCATGGTCGATATCGTCGGGTTCGGCGTATTCCTCCGGGGCATGGCTGATGCCGGACGGATTGCGGACGAACAGCATGGCGGTCGGAACGAAGGGCGCGAGTACCGCGGCGTCGTGTCCGGCGCCGGTCGCCAGGATCGGGGCGTCACCGAGCAGACCGGCCAGCCGGTCCCGCAGCGCCGGATCGAAATCGGCCGCGCCCTCGTAGGATTCCTCCCGCACCTCGACCGTGCAGCCCTCCTGCTCGGCTACCGCCTCGGCTCGTTCGGTGATCTCGGCCACCAGCGCACGGGTACTGCCGGGGGCTGGCACCCTGGCGTCCAGCCAGAGATCGACCCTGGCGGCGATGACATTGGTGCCGCCGGGAACCGGGACGAGCCTGCCCACGGTGGCGCGCGCCTGCGGCACCGTCGCCGCCAGCCGGCGCACGGCGGTGACCAGTTCCGCCGCGGGCAGCATCGGATCACAACGATCGCGCAGCAGCGTGGTCCCGGCATGGTTGCCCTGGCCGGTGAAGCTGAACCGCCAGCGCCCGTGCGCGATGATGCCGCTGCCCACCGCGATCGGGGCATCCCGGTGGATCAACCCCTTGCCCTGTTCCACATGTAGCTCGACGAATGCGCCGATCCGGCCCATTGTCTCGACGTCCCGGCCGAACCACGCCGGATCATGGCCTGCCGCACGGGCCACCTCGGCGAGAGTGACACCATCGGTATCCCGCAGCGCCAGCGCCCGCTCCGGCGCCAACGTGCCGGTCGATAGCCGTGACCCCAGACACGGCACGCCGAAACGGCCCCCTTCCTCCTCGGCGAACACCACGATCGCCAGTGGTCGCCGCGGGGAGAATCCTTCCGCGCGCAGTAGCTCGAAGGCAGCGAGGGCGCAGACCACCCCGAGTGGTCCGTCATAGGCTCCCCCACCCGGTACCGAATCCAGATGGCTGCCGGTTACCACCGCATCCGCGCCGGGGGCGCCGAACCACGCCCACAGATTGGCGTTGCGGTCGGTGTCGACCCGCAACCCCCTGGCGCGGGCGGCGGCGGTGAACCATTCCCGTAACTCACGCTCGGCGGGCGCGAACAGATGCCGGGAATAACCCCCGCGCACCGGATCGGTACCGACCCCGCAGATCTCGGCCAGTAACTGATTCGCGCTACTCATGGCCCCACATCGGGATCGACACCCCGTGTGCGCGGGCGACCTTCTCCGCCTCGGGATATCCGGCATCGACATGCCGCAGCACACCCATCCCAGGATCATTGGTCAGCACCCGATCGATCTTCTGCGCCGCCAGTTCGGTGCCATCGGCGACGATCACCTGCCCGGCATGGATGGACCGCCCGATACCGACCCCGCCACCGTGGTGGATCGACACCCAGCTGGCGCCCGAGGCAGTGTTCACCAAGGCGTTGAGCAGCGGCCAGTCCGCGATCGCGTCCGAGCCGTCGGTCATCGCCTCGGTCTCCCGATAAGGCGAAGCGACCGACCCGCAGTCCAGGTGATCACGGCCGATCACCACCGGTGCCGCCAGCTCACCGGCGGCGACCATCTCATTGAACCGCAGTCCCGCCCGCTGCCGCTCCCCGTAACCGAGCCAGCAGATGCGGGCGGGCAGGCCCTGGAACGCCACCCGCTCCCCCGCCAGCCGAATCCACCGGGCCAGCGACTCGTTGTTCGGGAACAGGTCAAGGATCGCGCGGTCAGTGGCGGCGATATCGGCCGGATCACCGGACAGCGCCACCCACCGGAACGGCCCCTTACCCGCGCAGAACAGCGGACGGATATAGGAAGGTACGAAACCCTGGATATCGAAGGCCCGGTCGCACCCACCGGCTTTCGCCTCCCCGCGAATGGAATTGCCGTAGTCGAACACCTCCGCGCCACGGTCGAGGAAACCCAGCATGGCGTCGAGGTGCTGCGCCATGGATTCGCGGGCACGCCGGGTGAACTCGTCCGGTTTCTTACCCGCGTAATCGTCCCAGTCCGCCAATGCGACGCCGATCGGCAGATAGGCCAGCGGATCGTGCGCCGAGGTCTGGTCGGTGACGATATCCACCGGCACGTCGCGGCGCAGCAGCTCGGGCAGCAGCTCGGCGGCATTGCCGACCAGGCCAACCGACAATGCCCGCCGCTGCTGTTTCGCGGCCAGCACCCGCCGCAACGCATCGTCCAGATCGGTGGCGATCTCGTCCAGGTAGTGGGTCTCCACCCGCCGCCTGGCACGCATCGGATTGCAATCGATACACAGCGCCACACCGCCGTTCATAGTGACCGCGAGCGGCTGTGCCCCACCCATACCACCCAAACCCGCTGTAACGGTGAGTGTTCCGGCCAGACTGCCACCGAAGCGCTTGGCCGCCACCGCCGCGAATGTCTCGTAGGTGCCCTGCAGGATGCCTTGGGTGCCGATATAGATCCACGAGCCCGCGGTCATCTGCCCGTACATCGTGAGCCCAGCCGCCTCCAACCGCCGGAACTCCGGCCAGTTCGCCCAGTCAGGGACAAGATTGGAGTTGGCGATCAGCACCCGTGGCGCCCATTCGTTGGTGCGCAGCACCCCCACCGGCTTACCGGACTGCACCAGCAACGTCTCGTCCTGGCCGAGTCGGGTGAGGGCGCAGGTGATCGCATCGAAACTGAGCCAGTCCCGCGCGGCCTTTCCGGTGCCGCCGTAGACGACCAGGTCCTGCGGTCGTTCGGCCACCTCGGAGTCGAGGTTGTTGTGCAGCATGCGTAACGCTGCCTCGGTCTGCCAGTTGCGGGCGGTCAGCGTGGCACCGCGGGCCGCGCGGATGGTTCTGCTCATGAGTCGGACACCTCCCGATCGAGTACGGAATTCACCGCGCCGGAACGAATCAACTCGGCCACAGCGGCGATATCGGGCGCCAGGTGCCGATCCGGCCCAGGACCGGGCACCCTGGTGCGCACCAGATCCAGGACCGCACCGGTCACCGGCGCCGGAGCCAGCGGAGCACGCAACTCCACCGCCCGCGCCGCGGTGAGTAGTTCGATCGCAAGCACAGTGGTGAGCCCGGATACCGCCCGCAGCAGTTTGCGCCCCGCCGCCCAGCCCATGGACACGTGATCTTCCTGCATGGCGCTGGAAGGAATGGAATCCACCGAGGCGGGCGCCGCGAGACGTTTCAGTTCCGACACCACCCCGGCCTGGGTGTACTGGGCGATCATGTAGCCGGAATCGACACCGGGGTCATCGGCCAGGAAGGCCGGGAGTCCATGCGAGCGGTGCACATCCAGCATCCGATCGGTGCGGCGCTCGGCGATGCTCGCGACATCAGCTACCGCGATGGCCAGGAAGTCGAGCACGTAGCCGACCGGCGCACCGTGGAAATTTCCGTTGGACTCCACCCGCCCGTCGTCGAGAACCACGGGATTATCGATGGCCGCGGCCAATTCGCGAGCCGCAACGGCCTCGGCATGAGCCACGGTGTCACGTGCGGCGCCGTGCACCTGAGGAGCGCACCGCAACGAATACGCGTCCTGCACCCGCGGGCAATCATCACCGCGATGGCTGGCCACGATCTCCGAACCGGTCAGCACCGCGCGCATCCGCGCCGCCGATCCGGCCTGCCCCGGATGCGGCCGCAATGCCTGCAGGTCGGAAGCGAACACCCGATCAGTGCCGAGTAGCGCCTCCACGCTCATCGCCGCGGTCAGATCCGCGATATCGAGCAACCGGTTCAGCTCGGCGACGGCCAGCACCAACATGCCGAGCATGCCGTCGGTGCCGTTGGTCAAAGCCAAACCCTCCTTTTCGGCCAGCACCAACGGCTCGATGCCCGCCGCGGCCAATGCGGGCCCGGCAGGCATGGTGGTCCCGTCGGGACCGAAGACCTCGCCCTCCCCCATCAGCGCCAATGCCACCGCTGCCAGCGGCGCCAGATCGCCTGAGCAGCCGAGCGACCCGTACTCGGGCACCACCGGGATCAACCCACTGTTGAGCAGCTGGGCCAGCGTGGCCGCCGTCTCCGGCCGCACCCCGGTGTACCCACTCATCAGGGTGCGCAAGCGCAACAGCATCATCGCGCGCACCACTTCCGGCTCCACCGCGGCGCCTGCCCCGGCCGCATGCGAGCGGATCAGCGAACGTTGCAGATCGATCCGCCGCTCCGGCGGAATATGACGCAACGCCAGCGCCCCGAATCCGGTCGACACCCCGTACACAGGTTTCGGGTGATGAGCCAGGTCATCGATGTGCGCGCGCACCGTGGCCAACCTGGCCATGGCGCTGTCGTCGAGCAGCACCGGGGCGCCGTCGCGGGCGACGGCCAGCACGTGCTGAGCGGTCAGCGGCGCGGCTCCCACCGGTACCGGATCGGTTCGGGTTGCGGTCATGGACACATTCCAACCCGTTCAGCAGCCAGGATCGAGTACCCTACGGCGAATTCTGTCTGGTATCCCAGACATTTGCTACGGTGGTGCCCGTGGGCGAAAGCAGCGACGTTCCCGGGCTGCGTCGAGGCCTGCAGGTGCTCGGTCTGCTGGCCCGGCGTGCCGTCCCGATACCGGCGGCGGCGATCGCCCGAGACCTCGGACTGCCACGATCGACGACCTACCACCTGCTCAACGAGTTGCTCGCGGCCGGCTACGTGACACATCTCCCCGCCGAACGCACCTACGGTCTCGGGATCGCGGCCTTCGAACTCGGATCGGCCTATCTGCGCCACGACCCACTGGAGCGGGTTGCCGCCCCACTGCTGCGCAACCTGGTCGATACTGTCGGACACACCGCACATCTGGGCATCCTGCACGGCAACGAGTCGCTGTACCTGATCGAGCAGCGCCCGCCTCGGCCGCAGACCCTGGTCACCGACGTCGGCGTGCGGCTACCGGCCCACCTGACCGCGACCGGGCGCGCCATGCTGGCCCAGCTGCCACGCCCGCATGTGGGCGCCCTGTTCCCCGGCCCGGCCGCCTTCCCGATGCGCACACCACGCGGCCCACGCACCCTCGCCCAGCTACGACGCCTACTCCGGCTGGAGGCCGATCGCGGATGGAGCGTCGAAGACGGTTATGTCACAAGCGGCTTCGCGACCGTGGCAGCCGCGGTATTCGACCACGGCGGCCGCCCACTCGCCGCGGTAGGCGTCACCATCCGCCACCACTGCCCCGACGAATCGACCGAATGCGGCGGGACCTGGCCGGAACTGGCCGCCCAGGTCGAATCCACCGCCGCCACACTCACCGCCACCCTCGGTGGCCGTCGCCCACCCGCCACAGCCACCGGACGCGGTTGAACCGCAACGACATTCAGCTGGAGTACTACCGCCGCGAACACACTATGTCACATCCCCTATATCGAGTCGATCTTCCGCGGTGTGGACATATTGTTGAGCGCGGGTGGAGTATTCGTCTTCGAAGATCCGCATCTCGGGGACATCGTCGAGCACACGTCCTTCGGTCAGATCTACGACGAGCATTTCTTCTTTCACAGCTCGTGCGGTGCAGTCCATGGCACACCATTTCGGGTTCGAATTGGTCGGCGTCGAACGGCTGACCGTGCACGGCGGCGAAATGCGGTACACCATCGCCCACCCTGAAACGCGCGCCGATCGAGGCTGTCGCCGAAGCGCTGGCGGCGGAGCGGACGAACGGCCTTGCCGAGCGATCGGCGCTCGACCGTTTCACGAAATCCGTGCAGCGGGGACGCGAGACGACGTGATCAGCCTGCTGCGCGGCCTGACCGTGGACGACGAACGGGTCGTGGGGTACGGCGCGGCGGCCAAGAGCGCGACCGTGCTGAACTACTGCGGCATCCGAACCCGCCTGAGCTGATCCGCGGCGGGGGCAGTTCCACATCCGCGCAGGGCGCCCCCGGCGACCACCGCGCGGACGAGGTCCCAGACCTGGTTGCGGCTACGCGGATCCAGGTCGGTGGTCGGCTCGTTCAGGAAGATCAGCCGCAACGCGCTGACGACACTCGCCGCGATGTCCAGTATGCGTCACATACCGCCGGAGTAGGTGGCGGCCTCGCGGTCGGCCGCACCGGCCAGATCGAACGCCCCGAGGAGATTGTCCGTCTTCTGCCGGGAAACCGTGCGCGAGTATCCGAGCAGTCTCGACAGCAAGATCAGGTTCTGCCTGCCGGTGAGGTCCTCATCGATGGAAGCGAACTGTCCGGTCAGGCTGACCAGCGTGCGCACCGACTCGGCGCCGGCCACGACGTCATGCCCGAATACCCTGGCCCGACCACCGTCGGGCCGTAGCAGCGTGACGAACACTCTGAGCGCGGTGGTCTTCCTCGCTCCGTTGGGCCCGACAGCGGTGCCGCACCGGCCGAGGGAGAGCAGTCATCTCGAAACGGACGACGAATAGCTCTTCAACTGCTACGTGGCAATATTCGGACCGACCAGGGATTCGTTGCGAAACTGCTATTGAGGATGCGTTGCGGAATCGCCACCTGCAGTGGGTTACTGGAGAGAGCGATGCCGCCACTGTGTCGACATCCGTTGCGGAACAATCTCTTTCCTGGTCCGGAGGCCAACGATGGCACCTGCGCTCACCTCACTCGACCCCAGCTTCGGCCCTCCTGCTGGTTTGAACACGGTAGTGCTCAGCGGGAGCGGGTTCACCGGCGCCGGCCCGCTGACCGTGCGATTCGGGTCGACAGCAACCACATTCACCATTGTTTCCGATACCCAGATCAACGCCATCGCCCCGCCGGGCACCGGCACCGTCGATGTCACCGTCGCCGCGGCACTGGACGGCACGAGTAATCCACTGCCCTACACCTACGGTGGCTCCGGCCTGCTGTTCTTCACCGATGCCGATGCACGTGTGTATTCGGTGCCGCAAACCGGGGGCGCACCAACCCTGCTGGCGACCGGCCTGAGCATTCCCCGAGGTCTCGTCCGGGTCGGTGACCTGCTCTACATCTGCGAGAGCGGGGCAGGCCAGGTGGTGACGGTGCCGATCACCGGGGGCGCGGCGACTCCTCTGGTGACCGGGCTGTTGCTCCCGAGGGATATCACCGTCTCCGGTAGCACCCTGTTCATCACCAACGGGGGCCTCGATCAGGTGCTTTCGGCGCCGATCACCGGTACCGCGACCCCCACCGTGATCGCCAACACCCCTGCCAACTTGTTCGGGATCACCGATGGGGCATCGACGCCATCGGTGATCGCGCCGTTGGCGCCCGCTGTGGCGGTGCCGGTACTGACCTCGCTCACTCCGAGCTTCGGCCCGCCTGCCGGAGGCAATACGGTGGAGATCGCCGGAAGCGGATTCGCCGGTGCCGGCCCGTTGACCGTGCGATTCGGGGCGACGGCAACCACATTCACCATTATTTCCGATACCCAGATCAACGCCATCGCCCCGCCGGGCACCGGCACCGTCGATGTCACCGTCACCGCGGCACTGGACGGGACGAGCAACGCGCTGCCCTACACCTACGGCGGCGCCGACCGACTGTTCTTCACCAATGCCTTTGCCTCCCCGAACGGCCAGGTGTCGGTGGTGCCGCAGACCGGTGGCACACCCACCCTGCTGGCGACCGGCATGAACAGTCCCATCGCTCTCGTCCGGGTCGGTGAACTCCTCTACATCTGCGATATCGGCAACAACCAGGTGGTGACAGTGCCGATCACCGGTGGCACACCGACCCCGCTGGTGACCGGGCTATCGTTCCCTACGGGGATCACTGTTTCCGGTAGCACCCTGTTCATCACCAACTCGGGCCTCGATCAGGTGGTGTCGGCGCCGATCACCGGTACCGCGACCCCCACCGTGATCGCCACCAGCCCCACCGCCGTATATGCGATCACGAGTTGAGCGCCGGCTCGACCACCGGCTGAGCTGTTGCTGGTAGTACTCGTACCGGCAACGTAAGTTGCCGATACGCCGGAAAGGTTGGGGTACAACGAGAAAGCACGGAAATCAGAGCATCGGAATCACACATCGGCCGTAGCGCTATCGAGGAGGGCCACCACGGCCGCACAGGCTCGGGCGGCCGCATCCGGGCAGCCCGCGATGGCAGCGGTGATCTGGGCGCCTTCGACACAGACGACGAATAGCTCTTCAACTGCTACGTGGCAATATTCGGACCGGTCAGGGATTCGTTGCGAAACTGCTATTGGGGATGCGTTGCGGAATCGCCACCTGCAGTGGGTTACTGGAGAGAGCGGTGTCGCCGCTCTGTCGACATCTGTTGCGGAACAAACTCTTTCCCGGTCCGGAGGCTCCCGATGGCACCTGTGCTCACCTCACTCGATCCCAGCTTCGGCCCACCGAGCGGTTTCAACACGGTAGTGCTCAGCGGAAGTGGGTTCGCCGGGGCCGGACCGCTGACTGTGCGATTCGGTTCGACAGCAACCACATTCACCATTGTTTCCGATACCCAGATCAACGCCATCGCACCGCCGGGCACCGGCACCGTCGATGTCACCGTCGCCGCGGCACTGGACGGGACGAGTAATCCACTGCCCTACACCTACGGCGGTTCCGGCCTGCTGTTCTTCACCGACGGCATCACGCCCGGCAATGTGTATTCGGTGCCACAGACCGGCGGCACCCCCACCCTGCTGGCGACCGGCCTGCTCTCTCCCCCAGGTCTCATCCGGGTCGGTGACCTCCTCTACATCTGCGAAGCCGGGTTCGGGGGCGACCGGGTGTCGACGGTACCGGTGACCGGCGGCACACCAACTCCTCTGGTGACCGGACTTTCGTCCCCTTTCGGTATCACCGCCTCCGGTGGCACCTTGTTCATTACCAACTTCGGCACCGGTCAGGTGGTGTCGGCGCCGATCACCGGTACCGCGACCCCCACCGTGATCGCCACCAGCCCGACCGGCGTATTCGGGATCACCGATGGGGCGTCGACGTCATCGGTGTTCGTACCGGCTGTGGCGGCGCCGGTGCTGACCTCGCTCACTCCGAGTTCCGGTCCGCCGTCCGGGGGTAATACGGTGGAGATCATCGGAAGCGGGTTCGCCGGTGCCGGCCCGCTGACTGTGCGATTCGGGGCGACGGCAACCACATTCACCATCGTTTCCGATACCCAGATCAACGCCATCGCCCCACCGGGCACCGGCACCGTCGATGTCACCGTCACCGCGGCACTGGACGGCACGAGCAATCCACTGCCCTACACCTACGGCGGCTCCGGCCTGCTGTTCTTCACCGACGGCATCACGCCCGGCAATGTGTATTCGGTGCCGCAAACCGGCGGCACCCCCACCCTGCTGGCGACCGGCCTGCTCTCTCCTCGAGGTCTCATCCGGGTCGGTGACCTCCTCTACATCTGCGAAGCCGGGATCGGGGGCGACCGGGTGTCGACGGTACCGGTGACCGGTGGCACCCCGACCCCGCTGGTGACCGGGCTGTTGTCCCCTACGGGGATCACCGTCTCCGGTGGCACCCTGTTCATCACCAACGAGGGCACCAGTCTGGTGGTGTCGGCGCCGATCACCGGTACCGCGACCCCCACCGTGATCGCCACCAGCCCCACCGCCGCATCCGGGATCACGAGTTGAGCGCCGGCTCGACCGCCGGCTGAGCTGTTGCTGGTAGTACTCGTATCGGCAACGTAAGTTGCCGATACGCCGGAAAGGTTGGGGTACAACGAGAAAGCACGGAAATCAGAGCATCGGAATCACACATCGGCCGTAGCGCTATCGAGGAGGGCCACCACGGCCGCACGGGCTCGGGCGGCCGCATCCGGGCAGCCCGCGATGGCGGCGGTGATCTGGGCGCCTTCGACGAGAATCGCGATCTGCGCCACCACGGACAGTGAGGCGCCCGCGTCGTGGATCAACTGGGCGAGGTATCGCTGGAAGGTGTTCTTCTGCTCGCGCACGGTGCGAACGACATTCGGCGAGCCCGCGCTCGAGTTCACCGAAGGCGTTTACGGCCACGAGCGCGTCGCCGAGTTCGCCTTCCTCGCCTCGCTGGAACCCTTCCTTGTGCACGGTGCGGACAATCCGACCTGGGTGCCGCGGGAGGTCTTCGACGGCATCGCCGAGGCCGCCCGTACCGATCGGTACGCCTGGTTCACCAAGTTCTACGAGGATTTCTACAACCTCAGCGAAACGCTCGGCAACAGGATCAACCAGGAGGTTGTCACCGCCAACTGGAATACCGCGACCGGCTCGGTGCCCGTGGCGGCCTACGCGGTCGTATCTTCCTGGATCGAGGTCTTCCGCGACGATGTCGCCGCGGTCCGCGCCTCGGGCAAGCCCGCACTCATCCTGCACGGCACCGCGGACAACATCCTGCCGATCGACGCGACCGGACGGCCATTCCACGCGGCGTTCCCCGGGGCGGCCTACGTCGAGGTCGATGGAGCCCCGCACGGGCTGCTGTGGACGCATGCCGCAGAGGTCAACGAGGCGCTGCTGAGCTTCGTCCGCTCCTGTAACCGACCGCACCAGGGCGGGCACCATGTCCCGACCTGAGCTGCGACCTGCCTTCGTGGTCGTTGCCGATCTTCGACGTCGCCGCTCCGATGTCTCCGCCCGTTGTGCGGTCACCGACCTTGTCACGGGCAGGGACTTGTCGTCGATTCCGGACACACCTCGGCAACCGCGCGACGCACCAGAGCAGTCGGACGCTGCGAGCCGCAGCACGGTATCTGCGGGTCGGGTGATCGGTTCCGGGAGGTCACCGAGGTGTTCGCGGACGCGCTCGCACAAGAGGAGGTACTCCTCCCAGCGCCACGGCAGCGGCCCTGAGGGGCGTTCGATGACACGGGCAGCGGTGACAATCCGGCCATCGGTGAACTGCTCGCGCGTCAGGTCGAGTTCCACACCGCTGGGCAGCCGATTCCACCAGTGGAATCCGTGCTGTCGCCCCTTGTGCTGGACCTCCCCGACCATCAGATCGCCAGCATCGCAGCCGCCACCGATATCGGCGGATCGAGGCTGCGCCCAACCACTTCGTCGAGCGGAGTGTAATGGTGGCTTGGTCGAGCCACGTCACCACCATTACACTCCGCTCGATCGTGTGCCCGAGGGATGCTCCATCCGCCAACACGGGCACGGCACCGCTGCTGTCGATTTCTGTCGCGATCGCGACGTCGTCGGCGAATCGCATCCCGATCAGTTCCCGGCCGGACGCGCAGTCGGCTATCAGTGCGGCAACATCAGCGATTCCGGCGTAACAGGCGCGGGCCGCTGCCGCCTCGGGCGACAGTGGTCCGGCCCCGTTGCGAACCGACTCCGAAACAACTGCAGCGGCACCGAGCCAATCCTCTAGCGCGGGGCGCAGCGTGTTGTGCCCTGGCCAGTACTCACCTGCGGCGATCACCGCTAGCGGACGTTCGGCAATGCCCCGGCCTTGTCCGGCTATCCATCGCGCGACTGCCGAGGCATTGCGCAGACATGCGGCGATCACAGGTGTTCCGATGACCGCGGCCGAAATGGCTGATCCGTTGGGAGAGGGCAACACCAACCGATCCGGTACCGGCGCGCACCGCAACGCCGCAGGCGATAGCGACCTCGCTCCTGCGTCGACCAGTCAGGAAACACGGACATATCCGTTCCACCCCGCAGAAGTGCAGTTCGATGATGACCCACCCCCCCATGACGGGACAACACGGTAGCGGCATGGCCGCAGGCCCACCATGTGGAAATGTCACCGGTCAGGACCGTCGAGGCCGTTCACCTGCTGCTGTATCTTGTCCAGTGCCGCACGGATCGCATCGATCTGGGCGTTGAGTTCATCAATCGTCGCCTGATCCACCGCAGACGGGGATTCCGCCGGTCCCGGTGCGGTCGGTGCAGGCGATACCGGCTGCTTACCCGGCGGTGGCGGCGCAGCGGGGCCACCGCCTGGCGGGGTGGCGAGCCTGCCGGTATCTGGACCGAACACCTGGCCGAGCGCTTCGGCGAGGGTGGGAGCGTAACCCACAAGGACCCCGCCGGTACTCGGTTCCCGATAACTGACGAGCACCCGTGCCAGCTGCGGGAAGGTCGATCCATTCGGTGTGGTGGAGATCCGCTCGGTGAACAGCGGTTCGACATAGAGCACACCGCCCGCGGCGATCGGCAAGGTGAGCAGGTTACCGTACTGGATCCGGTTCGACCGCTCGAGCAAGGTGCGCTCGGAGGCCACTCTGGTATCGGAGATCATCGAGTTCTGGATCTGCTGCGGACCCTGGGTGAGGGTGTCGGTGGGCAGCTGCAAGACGCTGATCTTGCCGTAGTTCTCCGGGTCGGAGTACACCGAGACATAGGCGGACAGGAATTCCCTGTTGAACCCGACCATCGCGCTGGCAAGCCGGAACGACGGCTCGGCGGTGTCCTGATCGCCGAGCAGGACATAGAACGGCGGTTGATGCGGGTTGGCGTCGACGGTCGGGTCACTGGGGACCGACCAGAACGCGTTGGTGGTGAAGAACTCTCGCGGTTCGTCCACATGGTACTTGGCGAGCATCTCGCGTTGGATGGTGAACAGGTCTTCCGGGTACCGGAAGTGGGCGCGTAGTTCCGGGGTGATCTTCTCCTCGGGTTCGACGGTGCCGGGGAACACCTTCATCCATGCCGCCAGTACCGGGTCCTGCCGGTCTACTTGGTAGAGGGTGACCGTGCCGTCATATGCGTCGACGGTGGCCTTGATCGAATTCCGCAGGTAGGAGAGCTCTCTGGGAGTACTCACGCTGCTGTCGCCGTCCGGCGCGAGAGCTTCGAGCGAACTGCGTTGGGCGTAGGGGTAGCCGTCGATCGTGGTGTACGCGTCGACGATCCAGACGATCCGGCCCGCGACAACCGCGGGATAGGGGTTGTTGTCGGTGGTCAACCACGGTGCGACGAGTTCGACGCGCTGACTCGGATCCCGATGGAAGATGATCTTCGATCCCGAACCGATCGCCTTGGTGAAGATGATGTTGCGTTCGCCGTAGGTTGCCGCGAAGGCCAGACGGTTGAACCAGTTCCCGATCGGGACGCCCCCGGCGCCGGTGTAGGTGTATTTGGTGGCATCGGTGTCGTACTCGCGGGGTTCGGTGCCACCACCGACGATGGCATAGTCCGGATCGGCCGCGGCGATCACTTCGCCGTAGTAGACCCGGGGCTGCTCTACCGGAATCACCTGCTGACCGGATGCCTGCGAGGCGATATCACCGACCGCGTAGATCGGATAGCCACTGTTACTGCTGGCGGCATCACCCGCGGCCTCGCGGACCGCGGCATTGACGCGATTGGCCGGTGCGGCGACGAACCCGTCGCCATGGGTGTAGACGGTATGCCGATTGACCCAGTGCCGCTGGTTTCCGCTCAGCGCGCTCGGGGTCAGCTCGCGCGCCGCGACCACATAGTCGCGCAGTTCGCCGTCGATGCGGTAGCGGTCCAGGTCCAGCCGGTCAGGGAAGCTGTAGAAGTTTTTCAGCTGTTGCTGCTGGGTGAAGGTCTGCGAAAGCACATTCGGGTCGAGCAAGCGGGCATTGGCGATAGTGGTGGCATCCGCGGGAACCTCGGTCGGCGAGGTGGTGCCGACTCCGGGATAGTCCTGGTAATCGACTCGATCTCCGCCGATCCCGTACGCCTGCCTGGTAGCCGCGATATTGCGCTGGATGTAGACGCGTTCCATATCGGCGGCATTCGGGCGGACCGAGAACTGCTCGACAGCCAGCGGCCAGACCGCACCCACCAAGATCGACGACAACACCAGCAGTGCGGCAGCCATCGCCGGAATACGCAGGTCGTGCACGATGACGGCGGCGAAAACCGCCGCAGCGCAGAGAGCGGCGATCGCGAAGAGAATGAGCCGGGCGGGCAGAACCGCGTTGATATCGGTATACCCCGCCCCGGTGAAGGTTGGTTCTTTGCGGCGGCTGGAGAGCAGCGCATAGCGGTCGAGCCAGTAGGCGACGGCCTTCAAGACGATGAAGGTGCCCGCGAGCACCGCGAGCTGGATACGCGCCGCGTGGGTCGGCCCTGCCGTTGGGCCGGACAGCCGCACACTCCCGAGAAGGTAGTGCGTCGCGAGATTCAACAGAAATGCGAGGACCGTGACAGCGAACAGCCAGTTCACCACAAATCGATAGAAGGGCAGATCGAAAACGAAGAACCCGATATCGTGCCCGAACTCGGGATCCGACACACCGAAGGACCCGCCGCGGAGGAACAGCTGCACCATCTTCCAGCTCGACTGCGCGATCAGGCCGCAGATCAGCCCCAACGAAGCGGCGATACCCACCCCGAACCACAACGGGCGCCGGAGTACCGTCTCGCGGTACGGTCGGAGATAGTCTTCGGTGAGGCCCGGCACGAACAGCGAGCGGAACCGGAACGCAAGCCACATGGCCAGGAAAAGCGCCCCGCCGATGAACAAGGCGAACACCACGAACAGCGCCAGCCGGGTGGACAGCACGGTGAACCAGACCCCACGGAAGCCGACTTCACCGAACCACAGCCAGTCCACATAGGCATTGATCAGACGAATCGAGATCAGCGACAACACAACGAAGACCGTGGCGGCGATCAGCAGCACCCGAGTACTGCGATGCAACCGCCCCCAACCGGGACCGTCGCTTACGCTCATCTCCCACTCCCATGGGCTACGTCCAGCCGAACGATGTACGACAGACGCGGACCCCCACCGGCCCGACCCCTCGTTCCACGGGAGCGTGTCGGCGGGCGCTAGATATGTCCATGGTACGCGGCCACCTGCCCGGTCCGGACCGATCGACTTCTATTCACCTTCCCACTCGTCGTCTAGCGCCGCCTGCTTTTCCTCCCACTTCTGGAAAGCGGGATTGACAAAACCCAGAATCACCGACTCTGTCAACGGATACAGGCAGATGGAAACTTTCGACAGATCCCAAACGAGTTCCTGATCAGTTTCGTCCACCAGATACCTCGGTGGACCCAACTCTGCGATCAGCCGCCGGCCGACGAGTTCGTAGTACTCCGCCACTTCCGCCGCTGTTGGCGAGTGCGAAGCCGCAGTCAAATCCGCCACGGTTATCGAGATGTTTTCGATCTCCTCACCCGCCGCAGCAAGTTCAGGAGCCATCCCATTGTCGGTGAACAGATTCGCTCGAGGACGTCTGATGTCGAGATCGGTGGCGAAATCAATCCCCAGTTCGTCACGGATCACTATTCTCCAGCCTGTGATCGCGCACAAGCGCGGCACATCCCCGAGTGTCCAGGTCCAATCGAATCCCGCTGCGATGCGGGCGAGTGCGGCGGCACCATCGAGGTCGGCGTACATGGTCGAGAACGTCCTGTCGATACTGGGTCAGGTTGCCAAGGGCCGGGGCAAGATCATCGTCCTGGCCCCGATTGGGCAATGTAGCCGTCTCCACTGACATCCCCGCGCGCCCGACCGGAAATAAGGCCCCGGTGGAGCATCGACACGGACCCCATCCCCTCGAAACCCCAGGAATACGCCACCGCGTGACGGTCCTCCCCCGATCACCTCCATCCGCTGGATAGATCAGCACGCGTTGCGCTTCCCAGGTCTCGGCTTTCTGGAACGCGGTACCCACCAGGAGTAGACAGATCAACAGTCATCGACCGATCCAGACTGACCGATCCAGACTCTCGCCACCAACACCTCATAGGCTACGACGGGTACCGCTTTCATGAGCCATTCAAGCGCTTTGCCATCATCATGCCTCGAGGCGGGCACGGACTCGGCGAACGATGATTGATGCGCACTCTCCATCGGCGTGATCCCAGCACGAGATGCTATGCATCACAACGCTCTTTCCGCCGACATCCCATGGAGGGCGACACCAGACTGCCCGTAAATTGGCGCACTCGAGCCGCCGGTTCGATCAGTTGCTCATCGGCCAGATCTTGTCATTGCCTTGTACCGCAAAGGTTTCTCGTTCTCACCCCGCAGAATTAGCATTCCGAATAACTGAAATACGTTGGAGTAATTGCTCTTTCAATCTGAACCATCGGTCACACTGCCAGCGGCGAAACAACCCGTATACGGTCTGCCACCGCCCATATCGCCGGAATGTCGCGCCAAAGGCCGCCGGTGCGGACCCGCCACCGTATCCCGTTGATCAGGCGCCGTTTCGACTACCGAGGTGGCCGAACAGCTTTCATACCCGCAGGTAGTAGCGGTTTCAGTATCGCCAACTGGCCATCAGTCAAATCCGCGCGGCAGGCGGCCGTTACGCTGGTCACGCGGTCTCCGGTATTCAGGTTCTTCTTCGGCGCTGAACCATCTACCGGAGACCTCTCTTCACCTGGTCACCGACACGCCACGCAATATCTTCCGACTCATCAGCTGAGGACACGCGCTCCAGCGCTGGACCGGGGCCCGGCCGTTGGGGTGAAATCTTTGGCTGTCTGCCGTCAGGGGGAGCAGAATCGTTGCTTGTGTTCGAGTTTCATTCCGAGTTGACCCCGATCGACGAGCACGACCGTCTGATCGATGCGACTGCTGGACCCAACGGGGCGATGATCACACTATGGGCTACCGCAGAGGGCGCGGATGTACTCACTGCGCGATACAAGAATTCGGTAGGGGTGTCGTTCGCGCGCAGCCGAGCCACGCGGCCGGTTTCGGCGCGAGTGGTGACCTATGCCCCAGATGTGTGTGCCGTCGTCCCGATCGCGGAGCTGACGTCTACCTTCCCGAAGGTTCAGACCTTTCCGGACGGTGCAGTGCTAGTGGTCGGGAGTCGGTGCCGTTGGTCGCCGGAGGGTCCTGAGCACAACGCGGCCATATACGGGCCGGAAGGGGCGCTGATACGGACCGGTGTTCTCGGCGACGGTATCAATCACGTCGCAGTGTCGAGCTCCGGTGATATCTGGGTCGGTTACTTCGATCAAGGCGTATTCGGTAGCAACGGGTGGGGTGGGCCGGGACCTGAGCCGATCGGTAGCGCGGGGCTGGTCCGTTTCGACCGCTCGCTACGGCCGGTCTGGTGGTTCGATGACACCCCCATAATCGACTGCTATGCCCTCAATGTCGACGGCGACACAGCCTGGGCCTACTACTACACGAAATTTCCGATCGCTCGGATCACCAACGGGACTACAACGATCTGGAACAACCCAGGCAGCGCCGACGGGGCGAATGCCTTGGCTGTGGCCGACGACAGAGTCGCACTCTACGGCGGATATGGTCACGATAGGGAACGACTGGTGCTCGGTCGGCTCGACGACAGCCGATTCCACGTCCAGCAGGTGGACAAGCTGGGCTTTCCCCGCCTCGAACGGCGGCATCACACCCGTCTATACGGTAGAGGCGACACCTTGCACCTGATCGCCGATCAGCGTTGGTACCGAGCCCGCCCGCTCGGGTGAACGTTGCGGTTCGCTGACATTTGGCGTCGTTGCCGAGTGGACCACGTCATGCGTGTCGCCGATGCCCGCGACATCCTGCGAGCGCTGGATCCGGAACACCTCGACCGCCTCGAACTCGACGATCGATAGGACAGGCCCGCCGCACGGGTCTGCGCCGGGCTCTACCGCTCGACTACCGAGACTGCCGTTCGGCCACCCGGGACAGGAGCAAACGAGCAGGGATGGCCCGGAGCCTCACTGCGCGGTGGTCTGCCTTCTCGGCAGCTTCCACCCCGGCCGCGGGAAGTGACAGGTGTAGCCGTCCGGATAACGCTGCAGATAATCCTGGTGCTCGGGCTCGGCTTCCCAGAACTCACTCGCCGGAGTCACCTCGGTGACCACCGGACCAGGCCACAGACCAGAGGCATCGACATCGGCGATAGTGTCCAGCCCGATACGCTTCTGTTCCTCGTCGAGATAGAAGATCGCCGATCGATAGCTGGTGCCGATGTCGTTGCCCTGACGGTTACTCGTCGTCGGATCGTGGATCTGGAAGAAGAACTCCAGCAGTGCCCGGTAGTCCGTGAGTGTCGGGTCGTAGTCGATCTCCACAGCCTCCGCATGACCGGGGTGATTGCGATATGTGGGATGGTCGTTGCGCCCACCGGTGTAACCGACCCTGGTGGAGAGCACCCCGGGCTGCCTGCGGATCAAGTCCTGCACACCCCAGAAACATCCACCGGCCAGAATCGCCTTCCGTGTATCGGTCACGTTTCCTCCTTCACGACGAGAGCCGAGTATGCGCCCGAGCACACCCGGCTCGCCAGGGGCGGTCGGCCGCATGCCTCCACCGTACGAACTTCGCGTATCGGCTCCGAGTACAACCTCGCATCCAACCGAAAAAGTTCCGGGGAGCAGCCGATACTGCGCGGGGCATCAACTGCAACCGCCCCGCTGTATCCCGCGCGGGCACGCGGGATACAGCGGGGCGGATACGGCAGACCGAGCGGCGCGGCGCCGCCGGGCTCAGCCGATGGATGCCGACAGATCGGGGATCATTCGGATGACTTCGTCTTGCCAGGTGTTCCAGGCGTGGATACCGAAGGCCGGGAAGTCATAGGTGATGTTGTCCGCGCCGAGTGTCGCCATACGAACTTGGAAGGCGCGCGTGTTCACCTGGGCAAGTGCCTCTAGTCCCATACCGGTCAGGGTGTTGAAGCTCGGCCGATCGGCAGCCGTCGGCCTGCCGCTGCCCGCGGATACCCAGAGCCGGGTGTTGTTCTCGATCAGCCTCGGCGCGAAGACGAACGGGTCCATGCGCAGCCATTTGGCATCCCACGGTGCGGCCATGCAGTCGACGTTGTAGCCGCCAGCGTCGATCATGGCGGCGCGGATCGCCTCACGCATACCCGGAGCGGAGATGTTCAGATATCCGGAGAACGAGCCCGCGAAGCTGAACTGCTCGGGATAGTAGGCGGCCAGAGTGAGCGCGGCGCTACCGCCCATGGACAAACCGAAGATTCCGTTCCGGTTCGGGTTGAAGCCGAGGCGGTCCCGCAGGGCGTAACGAAGATCTCTGGTCAGGAACGTCTCCCACTTATAGGTGTAGGACTTCCCTGGCCCTCCGGACAAAACCTGCAGACCGCCGGAACCCGACGAGGAGCCGGACGCGGAGCCAGAGGCCGAACCGGAATCGGAGCCGGACTTGGAGCCGGAGCCGGACTTGATGCCGAGGAAGCTCGACGGCGCGTTCCAGTCAGCGTAGAAACTCGACTGACCGCCGACCGGCATCACCACATTGATGTTCCACTTGGTCAGTTCCCTGACGACCTCGGTCTCGATCTCCCATCCGTTCAGATCCTCCCTGGCGCGCATACCGTCCAGTGCGTATACGACGCGGTCGGTATTGCCGTCGGCCGCCCGGAATACGCGCGACTTGATCGGCCCCATGCTCGAATCGACCCAGAAATCGATCCCGGCCGGGTTGAATGCCGCCGACGCCGTCGGCGCGAGGCCGACGACCGCGGTCCCGAAGATCACCACGATCGCGAGGATCGGGGCGAGCAACGCGCGGTGGACTCTGCTCAGAGATATTCGGGATCGGGTGCGGGAAGACCGCATCAGTGACACCTTTCGTTGAGAATTACCGACCGCGCGGCATACGGATCCCCTCATCCCGCTACACTTCCGATCCGCCGTACCGCGCAAGTCGTCACTCGCTTGTCCGCAACCAGGCACTATTCGTTACCATCTTGTGATATTCACCTCTCTTTGCATATACCCCGCATAACTTCCCGAGATTCCACGGCGAACTTCCGGCCCGACGCTCCGCTGCGTACTACGTCCGAATCCAGCCCGAATGCCGTCCATAGCGGCCGCAGGAGGGCCGGATCGCGTCATGGCGCCGAGCTCCAGGAATGAAACACCGCCGGACCGAATACGACATGATGACGTTTTGTGATGGATTACATGGCGGTCTTCGATCGAGTCAGGGGTTCTCTACTGGGAGGGGCGGTCGGTGACGCACTCGGGTGGCCCATCGAATTCCTGCAGTTACCGCAGATCCGCCGGAACTACGGCGAGAAAGGTGTGGCGGGTTTTCTCCCGCAGCATGCCGAAAACGAGCCGCAGCACATTACCGATGACACCCAGATGACCCTGTTCACCGCGGAAGGACTGTTGCGATCCACTCCGGGCACCGATCCGGTACCGACACTGCGACGGGCGTATCTGCGCTGGTTACAGACGCAGACACAGGAAGGACCAGCGGCGGCGAGCGATGGCTGGCTGGCGAGCCTGCCGTTCCTGTACGCGGTGCGCGCGCCGGGAAATGCGTGTATGTCCGGGTTGCAGCAGCAGGCGCGGGGCTATCTCGCACCGTCCGCCCTCGGCGAACCCGGACCGGTGAATCCCGATTCGAAAGGGTGCGGCACGGTGATACGGTCCGCACCGTTCGGGCTGGCAGGCGTCGGCCCCGAACAGGCATTCATCATCGCGGCGCGAGCGGCGCAGCTGACCCATGGGCATCCCACCGGATATCTCGCCGCGGGGGCGTTCGCGGCGCTGGTCGACCGGGTGGTCAGTGGTATCGAGCTGTTGAGCGCGGTGCACCAGACCATAACGCAACTGCTGTCCGCGCCCGCCGGGGCGGAGACAGCGGCGGCGCTGACCCGGGCTGTCGAGTTGTTCGAAGCATCCGAGCAGGGGGCCACCGCCGAACAGGTCGAACAGGTCGGCGAGGGATGGATCGCCGAGGAGTGCCTGGCTATCGCGGTGTACTGCGCGCTGCACGCAGGCCGAACCGGAGACATCCGCTCCGCACTGCTGCTTTCGGTGAACCACTCCGGCGACTCCGATTCCACCGGCGCGGTGACAGGCAATCTGATCGGCGCTGTCCATGGCGTCTCCGGACTGCCGATGGAGTGGGCAGGCGCGGTGGAAGGACGCGATGTCCTGATCCGGATCGCCGATGATCTGGTGCTGAACTACGGTCTCGGAGACCGGTCGAACTTCGACGGCAGATACCCCATGGACGAAAGCTTGTGAGCAGGGGCGGGTTATCACCACACACCATGCCGCGATGCCGCAGTGCCGCAGTGCTCGACCGAGTGCGGTATGACTGAATCACCTTCCGACCGACGAAAGGATGCGCTCATGGGCGAGCGAGTTGCAGTAGTGTCCGGCGCCGCACGAGGAATCGGCGCGGCGATCGCCAAGCGATTGGCCGCGGACGGGCTGCGTGTCGGAGTGCTGGATCTCGACGCGGCGGCCTGCGCCGACACCGTCGAGGCGATTACCGGCGCGGGTGGGCAGGCAGTCGCGCTCGGTGCCGATGTCTCGAACGAGGAGTCGGTCGCCGCCGCGATCGCGCAGCTGGAAAGTGATCTGGGCGCGCCGACCGTCGTGGTGAACAACGCAGGCATTCTGCGCGACAATCTGCTGTTCAAGATGAGCGTCGACGACTGGGACGCGGTGCTGAACGTGCACTTGCGCGGCGCCTTCCTGCTCACGCGCGCGGTGCAGAAGCACATGGTCGAGCAGAAATGGGGTCGTGTCGTCAATATGTCGAGCACCTCGGCGCTCGGCAATCGCGGTCAGGCCAACTACTCGGCGGCCAAAGCGGGAATGCAAGGGTTCACCAAGACCTTGGCATTCGAGCTGGGGAAATTCGGCGTCACAGCCAATGCCATCGCCCCAGGATTCATCGTGACCGATATGACCGCGGCCACCGCCGCGCGCGTCGGTGTCCCATTCGAGGATTTCCAGAAGGCCGCCGCCGCACAGATACCGGTGCAGCGCGTGGGTGCTCCCGAAGACATCGCGCATACCGCTTCGTTCCTGGTGAGTGAGGGCGCAGGCTTCGTATCCGGACAGGTGATCTACGTGGCGGGCGGCCCGACCGACTGACGGCGGCGCCCACTGGGCCACCGTATGCCTAGGCCGGGCAGTAGCGTGGCGCCGCGGAGTGGACAGCTGAACATGAGATACCCCCATGAACCGGCTCCGCCAGCACTTCGCGTCCATCGCTACTCCCGGCCGACACTGCCTCCAGTCGAGACTAATCCCACAGCATCCCGCAGGGCAGCGGTGGCATATTCTCGTTCACCTCGTCGTCGATGGTGACCACCAGGCCCAGTTTGCGGTGGCCGTTGGCCAACGCCTCGGCCACATGCTCGGCTTGCTCTGCCGATGCCTGGTAATCCAGCTTCAGGGCGCCGGACTCGATGTGGATGCGCCGGACCCGCCGTGTCGGCTGCACGCTGGTCATCGGGGAGTTCCTGGGAAAAGAAGGGCACAGTCCCTGGGGACGAGCAGGAAGGTGGGCACGCCGAGAATCTCCGATTGCGCTATCACCTGGAGTGCACCGGGAACCAAAGATCTTCGTCATTCGCTCTCCTGGGTGAGATGTTCTGCCATCAAACGGTGGAAGCAGCACCCTTGTGCCGGGTGTGTGTCCTGCCTCCGGGTTCAACAGGAAGATCGATATCGGCCGAAGGGCGCCCTTGCCACAGTGTCGTAGTGCCGGAGAGAAGCTCCCGCACCGTGGATCGCGATCGGTTCTCATCGCCGCGATCATCCCGATATCTCCTGGACTGCCTCCGTAACCATGCTGCTCCAGCGTGGTGCCGGGGACTACACCAAGTTAGCCACGCGGGACGGCAGTGAAGTGTTCAGGAAATGAACAGCCCGCCGTCGGTGATGCGCAGCGCCTTGAGTCGCGCGTACAAGGTGGTGCGACTGATTCCGAGGTCGCGCGCGGCCTTGAGTTTGTTTCCGTCGTGGCGGCGCAGGGCCTCGATGATGGCATCGCGTTCGGCACGCTCTCGGCCCGACAGCCGCCGTACCCGTGATGCCAGCCGATAGGGAGCGGGAAGATCGCCGACGGTCACATCGCCCTTATGCCGATGCCGCACCACATGCGCCAAAACGGCCTTGAGTTCGTGCAGATTGCCCGGCCACGGCTGGGCGGCCAGAACTTCGATCACACTCGGCAGCAGTCGGATATCAGCGGTGGGATCCAGTTCCCGGACGATGCGTTTCGCGATCTCGGCGAGCTCGGTCCCACGGTCCCGCAACGGTGGCAATTCCACCCGGTGCAGGCAGACCGCGGCCAGTGCGGCCTGCGCACCGCCCAGTTCCGATAGCGGCAGGGCAGTGAAGATCAGCTTGGGGCCGCGATCAGCGGAGATCGCGGCGGTGAGCACGTCGATCAGCGAATGCGGCAGCAGATCTATATGCTCCACGCATACGGCGCCGTCAGCTCGGCCGAGCCGCTCCCGCAATCGCTTCGCCCACTCTTGTTCGCCCTCGACCGCGACGTCGGCGCTGTGGAAGAAATCCACGTCCGCCCCGCCTGCGAGCTTGCGCGCCTCGGTACTACGCCCGGTACCGCGCGCACCTGTCACCAGGAACGGTCCGGTGTGCGCGCTCTCACCCTCGCTGAGCCCTAGGTGCCGCACCGGGCGTGCGGTGCGCGTTTCGATCGGTTCGAAATGGAACAGGGTGCCGCTACCTGCCCCGGCGATACGCGCCAGACGCGCGTGTACCGCCAAGCCGGAGGCGAGGGTGAGTTCGACGGAGTGGGCACTGCGGTCCAGTTCATCGGTCAGCATGCGCATCACGGCGTAATCGGCCGGGCCGAGAAGGTCAAGGGCCGATTTATTGGTCAGCATGATGTCGTCACCGACGGCGGCGACCGCGCGGCGCTGCCGTGAAACCGACTGGAAAGCGGCCAGCAGGGCCCGCTCCGATGCCTTCGCCTGATCGAGCAGCCGCTGTTCGATATCTTCCGCTGCCCGCATGAGGAACGGCGCCAACAGCGGATTCACGCCTGCGGATGCTCCGGTGATATCGAGTACGCCTTCCAGACGCCGGGTCACCGGATGCCGGATGGGGTGCCCGTAGCAGGTGAACATCTTGAACGGTTCGATGTAGTGCTCAGTGCCGTTCACGATGATCCCAGCGCGGGTCTCCATCGCCGTGCCGAGTGCGTTGGTTCCGATCGTCTGCTCGGCCAGGCGCGCTCCGTCCCGGATACCGAGCCCGTCGAGCACGGATTCGAACCGTGGATCGTCGAACCACCGATACACCAGACGACAGTCACGGTCGACGAGCAGCAGACTGAACGCGGTGCCCGCGAGCTGGTCGGCCATCTGGTCCAGCACCGGTGCCGCGGCGGCGAGCAGCTGGCTGCTCGGATCGAATTCGGCCACCGGAAGCTCGACCAAGCCATTGAACTCGGGCACGACACCACAGAGTTTCGATCGCTTCCACGACAGCTCGATCTCCGGCCGTGCTACCGAGAGACCGGATTCGGAGTCAGGCACAGATGCCACCCCACTCCTCGTAGTCCATTCCTCCACGTTCTTCTCGCCTGCCACATGCTCCGACCTGCGGTCGGACCGATGGACATTCGCCGCGGCGATTCTCGTCCCTGAAGTCAAGAGTACTCACCTCTATGGCCTATATCACATCAGCTGTACGGCTGCGTTCTCCGGTCCGATACGGCGGAGCGCAGCGCCTGTGCGCATCGACCGATCCACCGGTGGCGATCGCCTGAAAGGCGCGCCGAAGGTGGTCTGCGGCGCGCACACCCGGAGCAACGGCTACCACGCCACTGAAGCTGCCTATCGAGAAGGCCGCACGAACAACCAGCATGAATAGCTCTGCCCGCACAGACCGTCGATCGAAATCGCACGGTCAGCTATTCAGCCACGATGCCACTGGTGACGCCGTCACCGACACGAAGGTGATACAGCTCACGGAGCACTCCTTCGTTACCCGCCCATTCTTCTGCACCACCGAGCGTGGCCGAATACCACCGAATCCGTGATTCCGATCAGCGAACTTTCTGCAACCCATCGAGAAAGAACAGCTCGAGCGTCCAAAAAAATCCCGGAGTGCGAGCAGACCGCCCCCCAATCGGAATAGCACGACATTTCAGACATTTCATCGAAGTAGACACGCGCGGCGTGATCGAGATCTTCACGCAGGCGGCACGCCCCTTGCTCGGCGCTCATTTACCATAGTATCGTCCAGACAGGTGTCTATCTATAAGCCCGGACACTTATATGGGATAGGACTGCCATGACTCTGGCGAAGCCACGACGAGTATCCGGAGGCGACCACACACACGGTCACCTGGAGGAGTTCCGTATCGATCCGATCGGGCTGATGCGCCGGGTCCGTGACGAATGCGGTGACATCGGAGCATTCGATCTGGCCGGCCGCAATGTCATCCTGTTGTCCGGCGCGGAGGCCAACGAATTCTTCTTCCGCTCCAGCGATACCGACCTCGATCAGGCCGCCGCCTATCCATTCATGAAACCCATCTTCGGCGCAGGAGTAGTCTTCGACGCCGATCCGGAACGGCGCAAGGAGATGCTGCACAACCAAGCATTACGCGCTGAGCAGATGCGCGGGCACGCCGCGACCATCGCCGCTGAGGTGGAGCGGATGCTGGCACGCTGGGGTGACGAAGGGGAAATAGATTTGCTCGATTTCTTCGCCGAGCTGACCATCTATACCTCCTCGGCCTGCTTGATCGGCGAGAAATTCCGCAATGAACTCGACAGCCGATTCGCGCACTTGTACCACGACCTCGAACGCGGCACCGACGCACTGGCCTACGTCGATCCGTACGCCCCGATCGACAGTTTCCGCCGCCGCGACCAGGCACGCGCCGAGCTGGTCGACCTGGTCCAAGCGATTATGGACCGCCGGATCGCCGACCCACCCGCGCACAAGGACGACCGGGATATGCTCGACGTCCTCATCTCGATCCCCGGCGCGGACGGCACACCTCGGTTCAGTGCCGACGAGATCACCGGCATCTTCATCTCCATGATGTTCGCAGGCCACCACACCACCTCGGGAACCGCGGCCTGGACGATCATCGAACTACTACGCCACCCCGAGGTACTCGGGCAGGTCGTCGCCGAACTCGATGAGCTCTACGCCGACGGCTCCGATATCAGTTTCAGCGCATTACGCAGAATCCCCTGGCTGGAAGCCGTACTCAAGGAAACGCTACGCCTGCACCCGCCATTGATCATCCTGCTGCGGGTGGCTCGTGGCGAATTCGAGGTGCGCGGTCATCGCATCGCTCCCGGAGACCATGTCGCCGCCACCCCGGCGATCTCGAATCGAATTCCGGAGGACTTTCCCGATCCGGATACCTTCGATCCCGGCCGCTATATCGATCCCAATCAAGCGGATATCGTCAACCGCTGGACCTGGATCCCCTTCGGCGCGGGCCGCCACCGCTGCGTCGGCGCGGCGTTCGCACTGATGCAACTGAAGGCGATCTTCTCTCTGCTGCTGCGGGATTGGGAATTCGAGATGACCCAGCCGTCGGACAGCTACCGCAACGACCACTCCAAAATGGTCGTACAACTCGTTCAGCCGTGCACCGTCCGCTATCGGCGGCGGGCCGGGGCGAGGCAGGCGCCGGATCACACGGACTGACCGATACCCGAAAAACTCCTAGCGCGTGGCCGAACGCCGGTCGATCACACCACGGTGAGCGGAAGCGGGATGCCTCGGTCGGTGAAACCGAAGGTGGCGCCGGTGCTGAAACGGGTAAGCGCGACCTCCGGCGCCTCCTCGAACGGTTGCGCACCGAGCGTGAAGTCGACGCACCATTCCTGGTCATCGGCGCGGACGACTGCGGCGGAAAAGCGGGGATTCACCCCACGCGCCAGTGCGTTCAACGGGCCGAGATGGGCGGGATCGAGCATCGACGGCCAGGTTCGGTCGGTGTGCGCACCGCTGCGGGCCGGTATGGTCAGCCGGACCCTGTCGGAGGTTTCGGCGACCGTTATCCCGGTGTAGGGCAAGGGGTTCAGAGCTGGATGCAGGCGAAGCACCATCGCGAGAGCGGCCACATCATCGCCGAGACCGAGGCAGGTGCGTAGGCGCGCACTGGTGAGTCCGGCGATCCCGGTGAACTGTTTGCGGCCGATATCCGCAGCAGCCTCGGCCTCCAGGCGCAGACGCACAGCGATCATGAAACCGAGAGTGAGCAAATGGTGTTGTAGGCAGACCTCCTCGGCCAGGCGGATCAGCGCCGAGCGAGAGAAGTCGGCGAACCGCAGGTCGCTGAGCAACGGACCGGAATAATCCGGTCGTCCCTCGTCGTCGGGGTCGATCGCCGCCAACCGTAATCCGGCCGCCATCGACCCCGCGACGAGTTCGGCGGCAGGCGGTACCGGAAGTGGCGGGGTGGCCGGGTCGATGGTCACCGTCCAGGCGCACACCGGTTTCCGGTCGGCCGGTACGCGCGGCGGCCGATGCAGCGGCCGGACCCGGGCGTGTGGATCGGTGGCCGCGGCGGATGCGTCGAAGGTCGGATCCTCGATATCGTGGCACATCGCCACCACGAACTCCTCCCCCATCGGCTCCACATCGGCCAGCGCGCCGCAATGGTCGAGCCAGAACTCACCGTGACAGCGATCGTCGACGCGGAACCGGAAATCCATGAACTGCGGGGGCGCGCCGATATCCAGTTGCAGACCTTTGAAGACGGTCACCACACCGTCACCGGCGAAACCGAACGCCCGCTGCATCCGGCGGGTGTAGACCGGGCTGGCCAGCTGCCACTGTTCGATGGCGACCGCGGTCATCCCCTGGCGCCCGAACGCGGCGAGACACTGTGGCATACCGGAACGGTCGATGAGGTGCCCGCACAGGAGCAATTCGGGAATCATGGTGGCCAAGGTGGCCCGGTCGAGAGCGGCGAACCGGCTGGACGGTGCGGACATAACGGTTACCACAGCGAGGCGGGTGACTCGCCGATGCGATACCACCCCGGCAGCGGCGTTCCGGAGGCCGAGCGTTCGATACGCTGCTGCATGCCGGGCGAGAGCGCGTTGTTCGTGATCATCTCCAGAAACAACGCCGAGACATTGCCGAAGTCGAAGAAATCACGCTGCCACGACCATTGAAAACTGCCGCCGTACCGGAACCAGCTGCCGCCGATGCCCGCGGGCGAGTAGTTGCTCCCATCCGGACGCCTTGCCTCGCTGATCTGTTTCCAGAACCCGACAACAGCGCCGGTGCGTTCGTCGACGACGAACTCTTGGTAGGGATAAGTCCAGCCCTGTAACCCGGTCATTTCCTGACCGAGGGCCAGTTCACGGATCTCGTCCCGGCCGATCGCCATGAACTCTTGGGTAGAGCCGTAGTTCCAGCCGTACGTGGCCTCCTCGGTGTACATCTGCGCGAGCGGCTTCCAGTCGCCCTTCTCCTCACAGCGCTGGTTCTCGGTAATCCAGCGCTGGACCATCTCATCGAGTTCGGCGCGAGCAAAGCCTGGCATCGGTCATACCTTTCGAGGTGACGGTGTCATAGCCACAGGCCATCGGCACAGCACCGGCGGGCATCGCACCGGATAGCACCAGCTATCCGGATGCAGTACCACGACCTCGGCGGACGATATCAGCCGGACACTGCTTGAGACACATACCTGGACATATGTCTGGACAGTACCACCGCAATTTTTCGGAGACAATCCCCGCAAGACAGTTCCCGCCCCGAACCCGCATAGGGAAAGACACCGGCCCGGCTCGACAGGTACGAGCCGAAAGAGATCCAGCTGTACATGCATCCCGTTTCACCCACACTGATAGGCTGCCCTGAATGTGTTCGACCGCATACGCGACGCCGGGACGCGGATTCGATTGCGCCGAACGCAGTGACAGACCTGATGAAGGATTGGATACATCATGCGACTGCGCGGCATGACCGCGACAACGATTCCGGCCATCGGCTCGCTGATCATCGGTGCAGGCCTTGCCTATGCCGAGCCCGCGCCCACCATTACCTATTCGGCCGAACTCGTCGATCACACGGTGGTGACCTCACTCGAAGGCGGAACCTTCGAATTGTCCAAAGGGCTGCGGGATCAGCCGATGGACGATATCGACGCACGCCCAGCGCTGCGGGACGGAGTGCTCGTCGATCGCGACGGCACCCCGGTCGATACCGCCGCGGTAGTCGATGTACTCGACGTCCGTGACCACGACGGCCACCTCGTCATGACCTTGCCACTGGACTTCAGAGTGGGGGGCACCGCGATCCCGGTGCAGCCGGAACTGAAGCAGGACCGCACGGTCCTGGAGCTGAAACCTGCTGAACCCGAGCACCTCACGATTACGGAACCACTGGTCGCCACACCGATCGCTTCGTTGACCGAGAACCAGCGCGCCCGTAACGAATTCGCCGGACAGTTCGGACTCGCCACCGCGATCGGCAGTTTCGTCGGCACCGCGCTCGGCGCCACGATCGGCTGTCTCACCACCATCGCCGCCGGTTGCGTGGCCGGTCTGCTGACCGGAGCGAGTGTCGGCGGCATCCTCGGGACCATCGCGGCAGGCGGCCCTACCTTGATCGTGGGCGGTATCGACCTGCTCACCACGCTGCAGGCGACCGAGAACACCACACGTTTCGCCGATAAGCCCGCACAGGCAGCACAGTCAACACCGGCAACATCCGAGTGACATCCGCTCGGACCGGACCGACAGTGCGGCCGAGCAGATGTCACTCACCCGGACCGCCCCGCTACAGCGGGGCGGTCACCGTGTTGGAGCGCCCGACACGCTCATCGTTGATCAAGTGATAAGCGTGCCCCAAGTCGTCGAGCGCCCATTCCCATCGGGTATCCGCATCGTCACCACGCGGATTCCGGCTGAGCAGAAGCAGCGCCTCGGCCGCGGCCACAGCGCGGGCGGCGGCATCCAGCAGCACCGGTACCGGGTCCACCGTGGCGCACTCGGCCAAGGTACCGATCCGGTCGTGTAGCCAATGCGCATCGAAAAGTACCTGCTCCGTAGGATTTTCGCCGCGCAGAGGCACCGTACTCATCGTGACGGCGCGAACGACAGCTTCGTCGTCCGTCGCCGAAGTGACGATCTGCCGCAGCGCACTGCCCGCCACCCGATGTAGCAAACCGGCCAGCAACATACGCTCCGTATTCGGATCACGCGGGGCCGGATCACCCGACCGCACACCGACCACGTCCGGGTCGATACGCAGAATCGACAGAACCGCTTGCAGCTGTGCAATCGTTATCACTTCGTTCGCCCCTCCTCGTCGCAAGCACACCAGCACATCTGGGCGACAGCCTGCCAAACTCGACGCGCGTCGACCACTGGATAGCTGGAATAACCGAATTGTCGGTACTGCTGGTCGGCTGCCCTTCCGCAGGCTCTGCGGTCCAGGTCACCGTATCCGCAGGGTAGACACGTGGGTAAGTTGGGTACTCCTCTTTTCATGGGAGCGATATCGGCACGGGTCACTGGTGACACGGCCACGCCCGCAGTGCGTGCGTCCGAACCCGGCGGTACCATCGCGAGCACGAAATGGCGACGCATCAGAGAGGTCATCGCCACCCGCACCGTTACCGACGCGGCACGGGAAGTCTCGATCGAGGTGGGCAAACCACAGATGGCTCCTGGTGATACCGGGGTAGTGTGTGGCTTCCGGATCCAAGGTATCGGCGAACGATGGACGCACGGTGTCGATTCCATCGCCGCGCTGTACCGGGCCTTCCAGGCGATCGCCGCGGCGTTGCGCGAGGCCAATAACCAGGGCGCGCGGTTCGAGGTGGTCGAGCCATCCGATCCGCAGTTCCCCGCCACACCCCTCCGACCATCGCCCCCGGTCAAGGCGGCCGGACACGAGCCACAAGCCCTCATCGCGGCGCGCACGCTACACGACGACGAGGGCTCGCTGTCGATCATCATCGGCAGGCCCTACCTGTCGGCGGACCGGCGTAGCCACCTGTGCCGGTTCCACATCAGCGAACGTGGTGCCGCGATAGCCAGTGGCGTCGACGAAATCCAGGCACTGCATACCGCGATCACCATGATCAGCGAATGTCTCGGGCTACCGCACGACTGGCCGGTGAGTCGCCTTTCCTGACGCTCCCGCGCATATCTGTACAACGCACCGCCCAGCCGGGCCGTATTCGGTATCGAATCATCGGTTGGTGGATTCTTCGTGCGAGCGACGCAGTTCCTCGTCCGGCGCCATGAGCACATCCTGTACCGACACTCCACTATCCGAATCAGACCGTGGCCAGGCGCGATGTCGCCAGGAAGGAGCTGCCCGTGGAGTTCATCTCGCCGGTGGATGCCCTGTTCCTTATCGCGGAAACACGCGAACATCCGATGCATGTGGGCGCGCTGCAGATCTTCGACCCGATGGACCGCACCGGACCGGAGTTCGCCCGCCAGGCATACGCCACACTGACCGCGAACCGGAACGTCCGCGCCTTCTTTCGTAAACGTCCGGCGCGGTTGCTCGGTACCCCGCAGCTGGCCTGGACGATCGACCCTACGGTGGAGCTCGACTACCACGTGCGACGCTGGGCGCTACCGGAATCCGGTGATCCGGACGCCCTGGTGCACATGACCTCCGGACTGCACAGCACCCTGCTCGACCGCCATCGGCCGCTGTGGGAAGCGCACCTGATCGAAGGAATCGCGGGCGACCGGATCGGCTTGTACACGAAGATGCACCACGCTCTCACCGATGGAGTCGCCGCCCAACACCTGCTGCAGCGCATGCTCACCAACGACCCCGATTCCAGGCAAACGCCCGCACCCTGGCATCTGCCCGCCTCGGCCCGGCCCAACCGTACCCCGCGGCGCCTGCGCGCATTCGGCGCCACAGCGCAGGCACTGGCCACCGCGGCCGGTTCGGCGACCACAGCCTTGCGTCTGGCTCGTACCGCCCTGGTCGAGCAACAACTCACCTTGCCGTTCGCCGCACCACGTACCGTGTTCAATGTCCCGATCGGCGGGGCCCGCTGCTGCGCCACCCGCTCCTGGCCGCTCGACCGCATCCGGCAGATCGAGAAAATGACCGACACCACGCTCAATGATGTCGTACTCGCCATATCAGCGGGCGCACTGCGCACCTATCTGGTCGGACATCACGCACTGCCGGACAAGCCACTGATCGCGATGGTGCCGGTCTCACTGCGTCCCGAATCCGAGGACAGCGATTCCGGCGGTAACTCCATAGCGGCACTACTGTGCCCCCTCGCCACCGACTCGGCCGACCCCGGCGAGCGGCTCACAGCGATCAGTTCCGCGATGCGACGGAGCAAAGAGATCTACCGTGCGCTCGCTCCGGCGCAGGCGGTCGCCCTTTCCGCGCTGGCACTGAGCCCGCTCGCACTATCGTTGCTGCTACCCGCCACCGCCGCGCTGACAAGCCCACCATTCAATATCGTCATCTCCAATATCCCAGGGCCACGCGAACCCCGGTACTGGAACGGGGCCCGCCTCGACGCCACCTACCCGCTATCGATCCCGCTCGATGGCCAAGCGGTGAACATCACCCTCACCAGCAATGCCGACAATCTCGACCTCGGCATCGTGGCATGCCGCCGCGCCGTACCTGATGTGTCGACGCTGCTCGACCATTTCGAGACCGCGTTGACCGAACTGGAGGACACGGTGTACTGACATACCCGGTCCGAGGATGCCGGTTCTCCTTTGTTGTCCCGAAATGCCTGCGCACCTCACCCATGATCGTGGGAATCGCGAACCCGAGGAACGAACCACCACGAGTACTGTCGTGAACTCACGTGTCATCAAACGTTCCTCGTTCCCAACTGAATTCGATGGCGGTCGGATACCCACCGGCCTCCAGGCCGAAAGGGGAACAGGAAATCGACCGGATTCCGCAGTAGCCAGGAACGATACGGGTCCGATATCAGCGTGGGGTGACGCGGGCGATCGCGCGAATGTCCGCTTCGACAGCGAACCAGATGTCGAGACCCGAATCGGTACAGCGAGTGATGAGCCGGATCTCTTCGCCGGACCGCACCGGCTTACCGTACTCGATCACCGCACGGTGCGAGCTCGACTTCAGTTCGGCGTACTCGGCAAGAACCTCTTCGAGTGCGGTGAGATAGATCGCGTTGTTCACGTGATCGAGCAGATCGATGTCCGTGAACCGCAGTGGGAACGGCCTGGTCCGCACGCCGGGTTCGCCCACGAGTGGTATCGGGTCGGTGAGCGCTGGTCTCCAACGGACCCGGTGTTCGGTCGTACAGGCCAGCATCGGTGCCATGAAGCGGTCACTCATCCGGGCCGGGACGCCGGTTTCGGTATCGAAATGGATCAGAAACCCCTCGGTCTCGACCAGCCCGCCTTCGCTACCGCAGACCTGGACACGCATGGTGCACCAGCGGGTGGACATCGCCGAAGGCCAGCGGCTCAGGGTGACCCGCTCGCCGAAGCCGATAGGTTTGAGGACGTCGATCACCGTCCTGCGCACCACCCATCCGCGGTGGGCGTCGCCGTCTTCGAGGATATCGAGATGGTCGTAGCCGATATCTTGCAGGTAACGGGCGACAGCGTCGAGTCGCAGGCGTTGCCCCCCCTCAGTGTCGGCGAGGCGTACTTGCCATTCCGCCTGGAATGGCGTCACGGTGACTGGACTTTCCGGCAATATGCTGGGAATCACCATTTACCAGATAATGCCAGGAATTCGCTGACCGCGCGCGGGTGGACGCCGAAATGCAACCCATACCAGGGCATAGCTTACATTTCGGTCGCTCACCGCCGAGGCGAAGCCGAGCAGGGCTACTTCCTCGAACGATCCCGCTTCTCGCGCACCCGCACCGAGATGCGGACCGGTGAGCCCGCGAAGCCGAATTCCTCGCGCAACCTGCGCTCCAGGAAGCGACGATAGCCCGCCTCCAAGAAACCGGTGGTGAACAGCACGAAGGTCGGCGGTCGGGTGGCTGCCTGAGTAGCGAACAGCACACGCGGCAGTCTGCCGCCCCGCATCGGCGGTGGGGTCGCGGCGATCACTTCCTTCAGCCAGGTGTTCAGTCTGCCTGTCGAAATACGCTTGTCCCAGGACTCGAGCGCGGTCTCCATGGCAGGGACCAGCTTCTGTACCGCACGCCCGGTATGCGCGGAGATGTTCACGCGCTGCGCCCACGGCACCCGGATCAGATCGCGGTCGATCTCACGCTCCAGTTGCAGACGGCGGTCCTCGTCCACCAGATCCCACTTGTTGAACGCCAGCACCAACGCGCGCCCCGAATCAGCGACCATACTGATCACCCGTAGGTCCTGCTCGGTGATCGGCTCGGCGGCATCGATCAGCATGATCGCCACCTCCGAGGCCTCCAGCGCGGACTTCGTACGCAGCGAAGCGTAGAACTCGGTGCCGCTGGCATTGGCGACCTTGCGGCGCAATCCGGCGGTATCCACGAATTTCCAGACTCTGCCACCCAAGTCGACCAGAGAGTCGACGGGGTCGACCGTGGTGCCGGCGATATCGTGCACTACCGATCGTTCGTCCCCGGACAGCTTGTTCAGCAGACTCGACTTACCGACGTTGGGTTTGCCGACCAGCGCAACGCGGCGGGGACCGCTGCCACCGGTTCCCTCCCTCGGGGTCTGCGGGAGCACCTCGAGGATGTCATCGAGCAGATCACCGGTACCGCGACCGTGCGAGGCGCTGACCATCCGCGGCTCACCGAGGCCGAGTGACCACAATGCCGCTGCCTCGGCTTCGACCCGCTGGTCATCGACCTTGTTGGCGACCAAGATCACCGGGACCGTGGCGCGCCGCAGCTTCCGCACCGCCGCTTCGTCGGTAGCGGTGGCGCCGACGACGGCGTCGACAACGAGCAGGATCGCATCGGCGGTGCGCATAGCCAGTTCGGCCTGCTTGGCCACCGCTTGCTGCAGCCCTTTCGCGTCCGGCTCCCACCCGCCGGTGTCTTGGACCAGGAAACGACGCCCTGCCCAGTTCGCCTCATAGGACACCCGGTCACGGGTCACCCCAGGGATGTCCTCCACCACCGCCTCCCGACGACCGAGGATTCTGTTCACCAACGTCGACTTACCGACGTTCGGGCGACCGACAACCGCGACCGTCGGCATGGCGACGTGTGCCTCGTCTTCGAAAGCGCCCTCTAGCTCGGCGAGCTCCCAGTCGGTCTCGTCACTCCAGACGCCATCACCGGCCAGCACATCCCCGCTCACCGGCCGACTCCCCCGTGGAATACCGAAACCTGCTGTGCGACAACGTGATACAGCTCATCGATAACCTCGTCCATACCCAGGTCACTGGTATCGACCCGCACCGCGTCCACAGCGGGACGCAGCGGAGACACCGTGCGAGTGGAGTCGAGGTTGTCGCGACGCTGCACATCGGCGAGCACGCCTGCGTAATCGTCGCCCCGCCCCTCGGCGATGTTCTGCTGGTTACGCCGGTGCGCGCGCGCCTCTGCGGAGGCGGTCAGGTAGATCTTGGCATCCGCCGCGGGCAGCACCACGGTGCCGATATCACGGCCTTCCACCACGATCCGTCGTGCGCCTACCGTGATATCGCGCTGCATCGCGACAAGCAGCTCACGGACCTCGGGTACCGCCGAGACCGCCGAGACCGCCTTGGTGACGGCATCACCACGAATCTCCGCGGCGACATCCTCACCGTCGAGCTCGATCACCTCATGACTGGGATCGGTACCGACGGTCAGCGGCAGCTCCTTGATCGCGGCGGCGATCGCCGCGGTATCGGTGAGCTCGATGTCCGCGCGCAACACACGTAGCGTCGCCGCCCGGTACATGGCGCCGGTATCGAGGTACTGCGCGCCGAGCCGAGTGGCCAGGCGCCGGGAAACGCTCGACTTCCCGGTACCAGAAGGGCCGTCCATCGCGACTACCAGCGGACTGGTACCGGACAACCGCTCCGGTGTCTGTACCGAAATCCCCACACCGCTCACAACGACACCGCCTCGTAGAGTTTGCCGATTTCATTCCGACCGAGCACGCGCAACGTGCCCGGCCGCTGGTCGCCGAGGGCGACCGGTCCGATATTCGTCCGCACCAGCCGGATGACCGGATGCCCCACCGCGCTCAGCAGGCGGCGCACGATATGTTTGCGCCCTTCGTGCAACACCACCTTGACCAGAGAACGTCCTTCCCCCAGCTCCAGCACCTGGAAACTGTCGACCTTCGCAGGCCCGTCCTCCAGTTCGATGCCCGCCTTCAGCTGTTTGCCGACCCCGCGGTGGACTTCTCCGTGCACTGTGGCCAGGTAGGTCTTGGTCACCTCGAAAGACGGGTGCATGAGCCGGTGAGCGAGATCACCGTCGTTGGTCAGCAGTAGCAGGCCCTCGGTGTCCGCATCGAGCCTTCCGACGTGGAAAAGCCGTTGGCCCGCGGCGACCCGCTCGGCCACGATGTCACCGACGCAAGGGCGGCCCAGATCGTCGGACATGGTGGACTGCCAGCCCTTGGGCTTGTTGAGCGCGACGTGCACCAACTCCTCACGGACCACCACCCTGGTGCCGTCGACCCGCACCACCGCCTGTTGCGGGTCGATACGCAGCCCTTGTTCGCGCACGATCATGCCGTCGACCTCGACACGGCCTCGGGCGATCAATTCCTCGGCGACGCGGCGCGAAGCGACACCCGCTTTGGCGAGAACCTTCTGCAACCGCTCCCCCTCCCCCCAGGGGAGTTTGGTGTGTCCGCCGGATTCGGCGGATGCCACGTTCTGATGACGCGCGGGTTTGGCATTGCTCAGCAGCGGAGGCTGCGCACTCGATCGCTGCGGCTTGGCCTTCTTCTTGCCTGCCTGGGCCGCATACCGCTGCGGACTCGCAGCTCGGGCCGATCCGCGCTGCGGCGCGCCTCGGCTCGCATCATCCTGCGTGGTGCCACGAGCGGCGGTCCCCCGGCCCGCCGAGCGCGCGTCACGAGTGCTCGCGGTGCGTCCTGCGCCGGCCCGACTGGGTTGAGCTGCGCGTTTCCTACGATCCGGTGTGCCATCTCGGCGAGCGGGCGTATTCATCATTTCCTGTCATTCTTCGGCACCGAGGTCTATATCGGCCTCGGCGGGTTTCCTCAACCTGGTGTAACGGGGATCCGTCTCCAGGCTCTCATTGATCTCGTCGATCAGGTCGACGCCGGGAAGCAAAGGCGCCAGCGGCGGCAGATCGCTCAGCGACGCGAGCCCGATCCTTTCCAGGAACAAGTCGGTCGTGCGGTAGAGCGTCCCGTTCGTCTCCGGGTCGGTGCCTGCCTCGGCGATCAGTCCCCTGGCCAGCAGCGTGCGCATCACTCCGTCGACATTCACGCCACGCACCGCTGCGACCCTGGTCCTTGTCACCGGCTGACGGTATGCCACCACCGCCAATGTTTCCAAAGCCGCCCGGGTCAGTTTCGATCGGGAGCCGTCGAGCAGCATCCGTTCCACATACGGCGCATACTCGCTGCGAGTATAGAAGCGCCAGCCGTCACCTGCGAAACGCAGGTCTATACCGCTGGAGCTGGCCGACAACTCGGCGGACATCGCACGCAGTGTGCTCTCCACTCGCGCCACGGTGTCGTCGAGTGCGGCCGCGAGCTGATCGGCCGGGGCCGGAGTGTCGACGACCAGCAGCATGGCCTCCAGCGCCGAACGTAATTCGGCGTCCTGTAGTGGTTGCGGGGGGAGTTCTCTCACCGCTGTCCCTCGCCGTGGCTCACTCACCCGTAGTCCTCCTCGATAGCAAGAGTGTCCGCCTGGCCGGCGGCCTCGGCGCCGACCAGGCGGACCGACAAGGGACCGAGCGGGTCGGGCTGATCGAACTCGATCGTCTTACCTCGGTACAGCTCGAGCAGAGCCAGGAAGCGGGCGACGATCTGGATGGCAACCTCACAATCGGCGACCAGCTCACCGAAGGAGGTCCATACGCCGACACCACGCTGCTCCAGCAACTCCAGTACCAATGCCGCCTGCTCGGCCACCGAAATCGGATGCGCGTGCAAGTGGTCGAGCCCGACCTTCGGCACCGGGCGCGGCCGGAAGGCGGCAGCGGCTATCTCGGCGAACTCGGCTGCCCCCACCCCAAGGGTAACCTCGGGCAGCAGCTCGGCGTAACGCTCCTCCAGGCCGACTGCGCGAGGATAGCGTCGCAGCGCGGCAGCTTCCAGCTCGCCGAGCAACTCGGCCACCTGCTTGAATGCTCGGTACTGCAGTAACCGGGCGAACAGCAGGTCACGCGCCTCGAGTAACTCGAGGTCCTCGGCATCGGTCATCTCCCCCGACGGCAACAGCCGCGCGGCCTTCAGATCCAGCAGGGTAGCGGCCACGACCAGGAATTCGGTGGTCTGGTCCAGAATCTTGTCCGCCCGCATCGTGTTCTGCCGCGACATACTCGCGGTCAGTGCCCTGGTATAGGCAATGAATTCGTCGGTGACCTTGTGCAGGGCCACCTCGGTGACATCCAGTTTGCGTGAGCTGATCAACGTGAGCAGCAGATCGAAAGGGCCCTCGAAGTTACTCAGGCGCAACCGGAAACCGGACTGCTGCGACTCGGTCTCCTGCTCGGGTTCCCGCGCCCGCGATGGTGTGGATTCCGCGGGATCCGGTGCGGGCTCAGGGACATTGTCCGGATCCGCGATGGTGCGGGCTCCTGGCACCACAGGCTGCGGGGTGGCTGCTTCGTCGACTGCGGGTGCCCGGTTCGGCACGGCGGCGATGCCGGTCTTCGGGTCGGCGCCGGTCGGGAAACCCTCGGCGGCGACCATCGAGGTACGCCGTGACACCGCATCTCTACCAGCGGCGATATAGGCGGCAGCCATATCGCCGAGGGCAGGAGCGGCCGAGGGCGCGACACTTTCGGATTGCGGTCGCGTCGAGTCGTCCGGCACCCCGGCAGCGCGCGGACGAGCGTCCGGTAGCGCCGCATCGGACCGAGAATCCTCTTGGCCGGACAGGGTTCCTGACGACTCGGTACCGGATGACTCGGTACCGGATGGCTCAGCCTCGGAGTGGTCTCGGCCGATCACCGGCCCGACCGGTAGATGACTTCCCGCGCCATCGACCGATATGCTTCGGCACCGCCGGATTTCGGTGCCCACGTGGTAATGGGCTCCCCCGCGACGCTGGCATCGGGGAAACGGACGGTCCGCGCGATCGCGGTGTCGTAGACCAGGTCACCGAATACCTCGACGACTCGCGCCATGACCTGACGAGAATGCAGCAACCGCGCGTCGAACATGGTGACCACTATTCCGTACAGGCTCAATTGCGGGTTGAGCCGGTCCCTTACCTTCTCCACGGTGTCATTGAGCAGCGCGAGCCCACGCAAGGAGAAGTACTCGCACTCCATCGGGATGATCACCCCGTCCGAGCAGGCCAGGGCATTGACCGTGAGCAAACCGAGCGAAGGCTGACAGTCGATGAGGATGTAGTCGTAGCGGTTGCGCACCGGCGCCAGCGCCCGGCCGAGCGTCTGTTCCCGGCCTACCTCGTTGACGAGCTGGATCTCGGCGGCGGAGAGATCGATATTGCTCGGCAGCAGATCCAAGTTCTCGATCCGGGTCGGCATCAGCACATCGTCGATGGAGACCTTGGAGCCGATGAGCAGGTTGTGCACCGTCAACTCGAGGCTGTGATGGGCTACGCCGAGGCCCGCCGACAGCGCCCCCTGCGGATCCAGATCGACGAGCAGTACCCGGCGACCGTATTCGGCCAGTGCGGCACCGAGGTTGATGGTGGAGGTGGTCTTGCCTACCCCGCCCTTCTGATTGCACATGGCGATGATCAAGGCATCGCCGTGCCGATCGAGCGGCGGTGGGTCGGGCACCAACCGCAACGGTCGTCCGGTCGGGCCGAGCGTCGCGTCCTCCGGAACCGGCTCCACGTCGCCCCACAGCGCTTCCGCCGCGGCCTCCGAGTACCGACCCGTAGGCGGCTTCGCGCCAGCGCCCGATGGTGGCTCTGCCGCACCGGCTGTCGTCACGATCCGCTGCTCCTTATACGTTTCTGCCCGCTGCCTCGCCGAGCGTAGCTGAGCCGAGGTAAGCCTCGACCTCACTTCCGTACGGTTCGGCTCCCGATAGACGCTACCGCTTGACGGCACTCGGATACCGCGCTATAGCTCGGCGTGTTCATAGCTCGCCGTTCAGCCGCCACCACGGGCCCGCGTCGAAATGCTGGTCGAGCCGTCGGTACATATCGTCCCTGCCTCCCCGTCCTCCTCCCATCATCCGACCGAGTGACCGGAAATCCACCGAACCGGAAATACCCAGGGCGGACGATACCCGGTACCTGTTCAGCCGAGCACGCTGCGCGCCGCCCCCGAAACAAGCACGATACCGGCGGGACCGTGACCGGGCCAGCACAATCGGCCAGTGCGACCGTGTCGACGGCGCTATACGTGCGGCGCCGCGGCTCTCAGAGCCTGGCATCCGGCACCGAGCCCGCCGAGTTCCCGCAGCATGGTATATCGACCGGTTCACCTGGCTCGCGGGTGGGCAGTGGCCCAGACCTCGCGCAGTGTGTTGACCGTGACGAGGGTATAGACCTGCGTAGTGGTCACCGACGCATGGCCGAGTAACTCCTGCACCACACGGATATCGGCACCACCATCGAGCAGATGGGTGGCGAAAGAATGGCGCAGTGTATGCGGCGACACTGCGGGGATGCCTGCGCGGGCAGCCGCATTCTGCAGCACCTGCCATCCGCTCTGCCTGGACAGGCGGGTACCGCGGGCGTTGAGGAACAGTGCCCCGGCATTGCCCTTTCCCCGTACCGCGAGCGCGGGACGACCCCGCACCAGATAAGCATCGACAGCGGCGAGCGCGGGACGTCCGATCGGCACCAACCGCTGTGCGCCACCTTTACCGCGCAGGATGACGGTTCGTTCCCCGGTATCGATATCGTCCAGATCCGCCCCAACCATTTCCGAGATCCTGGCACCGGTGGAATACAACATCTCCAGCAGCGCCCGGTCCCGCAGCACCCGCGGTCGCCCGTCTCCGGCTGCCACGCAATCCTGGTCATCCACAGGCTCACCACCCGCCGCCGCCAGCAACTTCAACACTTGGTCATAGGGCAGCGCCTTGGGCAGCCTGCGCCCAGGCGCAGGCGGCTTGACAGCGTGCGCCACATCGGTGCCCGCCCATCCCTCCGCCGCGGCGAAGCGATGCCATCCGCGCACCGCGATCAAGGCGCGGGCCGCCGAACTCGCCGCCAACGGTGGATGCCGGTCGCTCCCGGTGCGCAGCGCCGCGGTGAACTCCGCCACATCGGATTCGCCGACCTGTTCGAGCGAACCGATCCCACGCCCGGTCAGGAAATCGAAGTAGCGACCGAGATCACGCCGATAGGCACCGAGGGTGTTGGCCGCGACGGCGCGCTCGACCGCGAGATGGTCGAGGTAGGCATCGAGCTCACGGGCGAGCAACGGCGATCAGCCTTCGGGCTGCCGTGCTGCCTTACGGCTCAGGAAAGCGGTTGGCTGTCCGGACCAGGGCGCATGCGGTGGCCGCAGCGCGATATCACCGGCCCGCGCGGCTGCCACCGCGAGCACACCCGCGACCGCAGTGGCATTGACCAGTTCCCCGGACAGCGCTGCCCGGACAGCCGCGGCGACCGGCATCCGGACCACTTCGAGATCGGCCTCCTCCAATTCCGGCTCGGGCCGGTCGGTCTCGGACAGCTCCCGAGCCAGATAGACTCGCAGTGCCTCGTCCGTGAAACCGGGCGACAGCACCACATCCACCAGCACCGACCATTCCCGTGCGGCCAACCCGGTTTCTTCGGCCAATTCGCGCTGCGCCGCCAGGAGCGGGTCCTCGCCGGGTAGATCCAGCAGACCCGCGGGCAGCTCGAGCAGACGCCTACCGATCGGGTGGCGGTACTGATTGATCAGTACCAGATTGTCGTCGGCATCGACCGCGGCAACGGCGACGGCGCCGTGATGCTCGATCACCTCACGCTCGGCGATTCGCCCGCCCGGCATCGATACCTGATCCAGCCGCAACGCCACAATGGCGCCGCTGTAAACGGTTTCGCTGGATACGACCCCGAATTCGTGGCTGCCCGGCTCGGCAGCGCCCCTGTCGGTCATGCTCTCACCTCTCTGGCATGAGCGGGGCCCGCCATAGCCGCACTGCGTTGCCGCCTCCGGGCCCGACCGCTCACGCCGTGACATTCCTGGCATGAGCGGGACCCCTCCGTGGTCACGCTACGCCGCCGCCTCCGGGCCCGACCCGCTCACGCAGTTATACCTGTTCCGCGGTGCCCGCGAGTTCACCACCGGAGATATCAACCGGAAGTTGTTCGGCTGCCTTGTATTTCAGTGCCGCGGAGATCAGCGCCGCGAACAGCGGATGTGGGCGGGTCGGGCGGCTCTTCAACTCGGGGTGGGCCTGGGTGGCGACGAAGAACGGATGCGTCTCGGCAGGCAGTTCGACGAACTCCACCAGATGACCGTCGGGCGAGGTGCCACTGAACCGCAAACCGCTCTTGGCGATCTTGTCGCGATAGGCGTTGTTCACCTCGTACCGGTGCCGGTGCCGCTCGGAGACATGCTCACTGCCGTATGCCCTGGCCACGACCGAACCCTTCGCCAGCGTCGCGGGATAAGCTCCGAGCCGCATCGTGCCGCCGAGATCGGCTTCACCGGCCACCGCCTGCTCCTGGTCGGCCATGGTGGAGATGACCGGATGCGGGGTATCGGGTTCGAATTCGGCCGAGTTGGCCGCTACCAGGCCCACCGAGCGCGCGGCCTCGATCACCACACACTGCAAACCGAGGCACAAGCCGAGCAGCGGGATACCACGGGTACGGGCGTAATGGATCGCGCCGACTTTGCCCTCGATGCCGCGGATACCGAATCCACCGGGAATCAGCACGGCATCCACATCACGCAATGCGTGCTGGGCACCGGAAGGGGTCTCGCACTCGTCGGAGGGAACCCAGCGGATATGTACTTTGGCGCGCGCGGCGAACCCGCCCGCCCGCAGCGCCTCGGTAACCGAGAGGTATGCGTCGGGCAGGTCGACATACTTGCCGACCAGCGCGACCTCGACCGTCTCGCGCGGTGAGTGCACCCGATCGAGCAGGTCGCCCCATACGGTCCAGTCCACATCACGGAACGGCAGGCCGAGCCGACGAACCACATAGGCGTCAAGGCCCTCCCGGTGCAGCACCTTGGGGATGTCGTAGATCGACGGGGCGTCCGGAGTGGAGATACAGGCATCGACCTCGACATCGCACATCAGGGCGATCTTGCTCTTCAGCGTCTGCGGGACCTCCCGGTCGCAACGCAGGATCAGCGCGTCGGGCTGGATACCGATGTTACGCAGCGCGGCCACCGAATGCTGGGTCGGCTTGGTCTTCAATTCGCCGGAAGGGGCCAGATAGGGCACCAGCGATACGTGCAGGAAGAACACGTTGTCCCGGCCGACATCGTGACGGATCTGCCGAGCCGCCTCCAGGAACGGCTGCGACTCGATGTCACCGACGGTGCCACCGATCTCGGTGATCACCACATCAGGTGTCTGTCCCTGCAGATCCGGACCACGCATCGCGAGGATCCGGTTCTTGATCTCGTCGGTGATATGCGGGATCACCTGCACCGTATCGCCGAGATACTCGCCGCGGCGCTCCTTGGCGATCACCGACGAATAGACCTGCCCGGTAGTCACATTCGCGTCCCGAGACAGCTCCCGGTCGAGAAAACGCTCGTAATGGCCGACGTCGAGATCGGTCTCCGCGCCATCCTCGGTCACGAATACCTCACCGTGCTGGAAGGGGTTCATGGTGCCGGGATCGACATTCAAGTAGGGGTCGAGTTTCTGCATCGTGACGCGCAGCCCACGCGCTGTCAGTAGCTGACCGAGGCTGGATGCGGTGAGACCTTTACCCAATGAGGAGGCGACCCCGCCGCTGACGAAGATATGCTTCGTGTCCGTTCGCGCCTGAATCCGTGTTTGACCCACGGGTCTTCACGGTAACACGAATCCGCCCGTCCGTTCGAATGCCGGGATGTTTGCCCGCCGATCACGCGGACATGAATCAGGACATACACGGATCGGGCGGACACGAATCGGACAGGTACGGATCGGGTGGACGTGGATCGAAGCGAACACGGATCGAACGGATATGGACCGGGTGACCGAAAACCGATCCACGGTCAGCCCGGCAACGCGGCCAAGGTGAGCGCGGTGGCTTTGGCGCCGGTGCCATAACGGCCCGCGCCGCCGGCGAGTTGTTCGGCGAGGGCAAGGACAGCGGTGACACGACCGATATCGCGTTCTACATTGTCGACGGTGCTGACCTGGGCGGCAAGGGCGGCGTCGGTGCGGATGACGGCGATCGGCCCGCCCTCCTCCGCAGCGCCGGTCCGACCCGCGAGGACCACACCGGCCCCATGCCAACGCAGGGCCCCGGCGAAACGGGCGATATTCGCACCGACACCGCGATCACCCGCTTCAGCGGAATTTCCGGTGACCACCACGGCCAGCTGCGCCGGTGACACCATGGTGTCACCGTAGGCAAGGAATCCGCCACCACGCAGGGTCTCCAGCACCAGCCCGAGTTCCTGCGGTGTGCCCCGAGTTTGCCCATCGGCCGGGTCGAGCAGCAGGACCAGACCGAGCAGATCACCTGCCATGCTGCCCTGGTCGACCGCACCGGTACGCAGTTGCGCCCCCGCCGGGATCACATTCGTGACTGTGGTGCGCAGCCGATCGCCCTCGGTGGCATCAGCGAACGCATCGGTGAGCGCGATCCTGCCGGTAACGACCGCGCCGGCGGTCCCGAGCGACTTGATCACCGCTTCGGCGTCGGCGGGGTCGGCGTCGGGAGTCGTGAACACGATGACGCTGCGCTCGGTGAGAGCACCGGCGAGAATGCGACCCGCCGCCCCAGCGATGAACTGGTCGGCGGCCATGAGCTGACCTCCGAGCTGCCGGTTGCGTTCGGTGAGCGTATCGACCTGCTGACGCAGACCGGTCTTGTCCGCCCGCAGCCCTGACGTCAGCTCGGCCCCCAGTGTCTGTGAGCCGAGCACCACACCGAGCGCGAGCGCGAGGAAGATCGCGGCGATCGAGATGGCGTGCTGACGCATCGATATCATCGCTCTCCCTGGATCATCGTTCTCGCTGCGTTCTTGCTCACGAGGCGGTTCGCTGCTGCGCCCAGAGCGCGAAACGATCCCAGAGGCCCGTGGCCCAGTCCATGGCATCCCCGCCTCGGTTGGATACCAACAGCACGACGATCAGCGCGGCCAGCGCGGCGAGTACCACCAGCGCGATGATGATCCCGGATACCCGGCTGCGATACAGCGTGGCCACGGCTTTCGCATCCACCAGTTTGGTACCGACCTTGAGCCGGGTGAGAAAAGTGGCCGGATTACTATCGCGACGGCCACGGTCGAAGAAATCGTCGAGCGAGGCAGGCGCGCCGACGGTGACGATAAGCGCCGCGCCGTGATGGTCGGCGAGCAGTAGTGCCAGATCGGCGGCCGAACCCGACGAGGGGAAGGTCGTCGCGCCGATACCGAGATCTTGGATGCGCTCCAGTCCCTTGGCATAACCATCGGTATCGGCGGGCAAGATGACCTCAGCGCCGCACTTCATGGTCGCCGCGGTGATCTCCTCCGGATCACCGACGATGAGGTCGGGCCGATAACCCCGCCTCCGCAAGGTGTCCGCGCCACGACCGACGCCGATGAGGATCGGAGCGTACTCCTTGATGAACGGCTTGATCCGCTGCAGATCCTCGACATGATCCGGGCCGTCGGCGACAACGACGACATGCCTTTGCTGCATGGCCAATTCCAGCTCCGGCACCCCGAAACCATCGATGAGCAGAGCGTTCTCCATGCGGATGTACTCGATGGTGTTACCGGCGAACGCTTCGAGATGATCGGCCAAACCATTACGCGCCTCCAGCATCCGCTCCGCGATGGCCGAGCGGGTGAGCACAATGCCTTCGACCAGTACCTCCGACCCCTTCTTGATCCGCTTGTCGGTGTAGACCACACCGTCGTCGATCCGGACCTTGACGCCGTCCTTGATCTTGCTGAACGCGTCCGAGCTCACTGTGTCCAATAAGAGGATTCCATTGGCCACAAGCGCTTCCGGTCCCAGATTCGGATAGCGGCCGGAAATGGACGGTGAGGTGTTGATCACCGCACCCACCCCGGCTTCTACCAGACGATCAGCGGTCATCCGGTCGAGGTCCATCTCGTCGAGGACCACGATGTCGCCAGGGCCGATCCGCCCGAGCAGCCGCCGGGTGTTGCGATCCACCCTGGCTGTGCCGGCCAAACCGGGCAGCGTTTCGGTGTTCCTCGACAACAGCGCCGACATCTTCATGGCGCCGATGATGACCGCAAACTCTCAACCATCGGTGGAGGCGCGCCGTTATCCCGGCACCAGCATTGCGATGCACCGGCATGGATACCGTCCGGCCTGCGACACAACCGCAATCAGCGGAGCGTGGGAACGGCGCAGCACCCAGCGGAAGCCGCTCATCATTCCTCACCCATGACATTCCGAGTTCCCATTCACCATATAGCAAATAATCGGCTATCTTTCGTGAGCAGCTCACCCCCACAGCCACGGTTACCAGAACCGAGGCGACCCCGCCCCCGAGAGGACCCGATATGCCCATCGCCATCGCCACCACCGCGACACACGCCGATTTCGATACGGTCGCCGGGCGCACCCGGGAAGTACTGCGGGAACACGGCTTCGGCGTGCTGACCGAAATAGACGTACAAGAAACCCTGCGCCAGAAGCTCGGCGCGACCATGGAGCACTATCTCATCCTCGGTGCCTGCAATCCCGCGCTGGCCCATGCGGCGCTCGGCGCGGATAAGCAGATCGGCGTACTGCTCCCCTGCAATGTGGTCGTCCGCGCAGACCCCGACAACCCCACCACGATCCATATCGAGGCGATGAATCCACAACTACTGACCCAGGGCGCCGATCACCTGGCATTGCAGTCGGTAGCGGATAAAGCAACCGAGCAGCTATCGACAGCTGTCGCCACCCTGGCCGAGGAGCTCGCCTGAACACCACGGAGCCGGCACAACATGCCGAGCCGACGCGACACGCAGAGCCGGCACAGCAGAACCGATGCGACCGTGATGAGTACTACATGATCATCGAAAGGGACGGGTACCTATATGCTGCCCGTCACAGTAATTCGAAGAGGAGATCTCATGGCCAGCACCACCGTCGACACCGTCATCCCGGCCCCTCGCGAGGTCGTGTACCGGCTTTTCGCCGACCGCGAGAGCATAAGCCCCTATGTGTCGTTCCAGGTCAAGCTGACCAAGCCCGGTACGACCGAACGGGAGGGCGTCGGCGCACAGCACCTGATCGGTATCGGCCCGGTCGGCGTCACCGAGGAGATCACCAAGCTGGTACCGGGCGAACGGATGGAATACAAGATCGTCAAGGGCGCACCGGTGAAGCGGCATGTCGGCATCGTCACCTTCGCCGATGCCGACAACGGCACCCAGGTCTCCTACACCATGGAATCCGACCCCAAACTTCCCGTGCCCGCTAAAGTGCTCGAGCTCGGCCTGAAGAATCTGATCGGCCAATTCCTCAAAGGTGTGCGGAAAGCGGTGCGCTGAGCGGCACGCTCAGCGCGCCGTCACCTCGGCGCCCGCTTTCTCCGCCCGCGCTGTGGCCAACAGTTCCTCCGCGTGCGCCCGGCCGGTCTCGGTGTCATCGAGGCCGGCCAGCATGCGGGCCAGCTCGACGACCCGCTCATCGTTGGTGAGCGTCCGGACACGACTGTCGACCGCGCCCTTCCCGTCATCGGACTTGTCGACCACGAGGTGGGTATCGGCGAACGCGGCGACTTGCGGCAGATGCGTCACCACGATGACCTGATGGGTGCGGGCCAACCGGGCCAACCTGCGGCCGATCTCGACCGCGGCCCTGCCCCCGACACCGGCATCGACCTCATCGAACACCATGGTCGCTCCATGATCGGAACCGGCGAGCACCACCTCGAGCGCCAACATCACCCGTGACAGCTCACCACCGGAAGCACTCTTGCCCAAAGGCAACGACTGCGCGCCCGAATGCGCTGACAGGCGGAACTCGACCTCATCGATCCCCGAGGGACCCGCGTGCAGCTCTTGTCCGTCGACAACGAGCGGCGCCGAATCCTGCGGGCCCGCCCGCAACTGCCGCACCTCGACCTGGAGCCGAGCCTTGCCCATCGCCAGACCACTCAGCTCGGCGCTCACCGCGGCCGCCAACCTGCCCGCCGCCTTCATCCGCGCGGCACTCAGCTTCTGCGCCGATCCCCGCACCCGCTCGGCGGCTGCATCCACCTCAGCGGCCAGCTCGGCCAGCGCCTCCTCGGAAACATCGAGCGAACCGAGCCGGGAACGCGCTTCCTGTGCCCAGGCCAGCACACCATCGATATCGGGTGCGTACTTACGGGTCAGTGTCTTCAGTTCGGCTTGCCGGGTGAGCAATGTGTCCAACGCCCCCGGATCCGAAGGCAGGTCCGACAGATAGCTACTCAAGTCCGCGGTCACATCGACCACGACGGCGATGGCGTCGGCCAAACGCGGTGTGAGGGCGGCCAGGGCAGGGTCGTCGGCCGCTTCGATACGGGCGCGCGCGACACCGAGCGATTCCAGTGCCCCGGAACTGTCTTCCGGGGCATCGGCCGGTCCGGCCAGCGCATCGTGCGCGGTGGCCGCCGCGGCACGTAGCGAATCCAGATCGCTGAGCCTGCGCACCTCCTCGACGATGCGGATATCTTCACCAGGTTCCGGTGCGATGGCGTCGATTTCGTTCAGCGAGTGTTTGAGCCGGTCGGCCTCCAACGCCAGTTCCCTGCCGCGCGATGCGCGTTCGAGCAGTTTCGCCCTGGCGTCGAGCCACGCTCGACGCTGCTGTCGGTATCTCCGCAGCAGCGGGTGCACAGTATCGGCGGCGAACCGGTCCAATGCGGACAACTGCTGTTCCGGACGCTGCAGGCGCAACTGATCGTTCTGCCCGTGCACGGTCAACAATGGTGCGGTGAAATCGGCGAGCACCGAAGCCGGTACCCCGCGACCGCCGAGGTGCGCACGGGAGCGTCCGTCACCGCCGACCGTGCGGATCGCGATGATGCTGCCGTCATCGTCTCGTTCGGCCGCGGCGGCTTCCAGCACCTGGTCGACTTCAGCACGAGCGATGTCATTGGCATCCTCGACCGTGAACCGGCCCTCCACCACAGCGCGAGAGGCACCGAGCCGAACCCGGCCCGCGTCCGCGCGCGCACCGCTGAGCAAATGCAGGCTGGTGACCACCATGGTCTTGCCCGCACCGGTTTCACCGGTCAAACAGGTCAGCCCCGTGTGGAACTGCGCAGTCGCTGTAGAGATGACGCCGAGGCCGTCAATCCTGATCTCTGTCAGCACGTGTGCTCTCCATTCGCCGTCGGCCACGCCAGCCGGTCACGGGCAATTGGAACTTGCGCACCATCCGATCGGCGAACGGTGCGGAGTCCAACCGCACCCAACGCACCGGTTCAGCGCCCCGGACCGCCTCCACCCGGCCACCTTTGGGCAGCACGAGTGAACGCCTGCCATCCAGGAAAACTATCGCATCATGTCCGGTCGCCACAGCTTCCACCGCGACCCGCGAATTCGGGCTGGTCACAAGTGGCCTGGCGAAGAGAGCGTGGGCATTGCTCGGAATCACCAGCAGCGCTTCGAGTTCCGGCCATACTACCGGGCCACCCGCGGAAAAGGCATAGGCAGTCGATCCGGTTGGCGTCGAGATCAGAATACCGTCGCATCCGAATGCCGATACCGGCCTGCCATCGACCTCGAGCACTACTTCCAGCACTCCCGTACGCGAAGCGTTTTCGATGCTCGCCTCGTTCAACGCCCACTCGTGCGCGATCACCTCGTCTTCGGTTCTGACCGTGAAGTCGATCGTCATCCGATGCTCGATCGTGTAGTCGTGCCGCACTACTTGCGCAAGCGCCTCGTCCAGGTTTTCGGCCTCGGCTTCGGTGAGGAACCCGATGCGGCCGAGGTTGATCCCGAGCACCGGTACCGCCGCGGGCCGCGCCAATTCGGCGGCGCGCAGGAAGGTACCGTCCCCACCGAGCACAAGCACCATCTCGCAGCCGACCGCGGCCTCCGGACCGTACTCGACCACCCGCACGGGATAGCCGCCCGGCTCGGCCTCGAATCGAGTACTACCCGCCTCGTCGGCGAGCACGCGCAGGCCGATACCCGCATCCGCGAAAATCTTCGCCACCCGGTGCGCGGTCTCGATGATCTCCGCCCGCCCCGGATGAGATACCAGCAGGATCTCCCGGCCACAGGACTGTGCGGGCGCGTTCACTGTGGACCCTCCTCAACCGCCCGATCGACAAGCACCGCGACCCGCTCACCGTCGTATTCGAACCGCCCGGTATTGCGCAGCCACAAGAAATACTCGACATTGCCGGACGGGCCGGGTAACGGGCTCGCCACTACCCCCACAGTACGCATACCCACATCCGCGGCCGCCGCAGCGACCGCGCACACCGCTTCGGCTCGCAACGCGGGATCGCGTACCACTCCTCCAGAGCCTACCCGCTGTTTGCCGACCTCGAACTGCGGTTTCACCATCGGCAGCAAGTCCGCACCCGGTGCGGCGCATGCCGCCAGTGCTGGCAGCACCAACCCGAGTGAGATGAAGGACAGGTCCCCTACCACCAGGTCGACCGCACCACCGATCGTTTCCGGCGTCAGGGCGCGCACATTGGTGCGATCGAAGACCCGCACTCGTTCGTCGTTGCGCAGCCGCCAGACCAGCTGACCATAACCGACATCGACGGCTACTACTTCCCGCGCTCCGCGTACCAGCAGCACATCGGTGAACCCTCCGGTCGAGGCGCCAGCGTCCAGACAACGTTTATCCGCGACGGACAACCCCTCGGCCTCGAAACGCTCCAGCGCGCCCAAGAGTTTATGCGCCCCGCGCGAGGCCCAAGAGACCTCATCCGGTTCCGCGCGCACCACCAACGGTGTACCCGCCTCGACGGCAGTCGCCGCCTTCACCGCGACCGATCCAGCTATCAGGACGCGGCCCGCACCGATCAGCTCGACCGCGTGCTCACGCGATCTCGCCAATCCGCGGCGAACCAATTCTGCGTCCACCCGCGCACGTCTGGCCACGTCAGATCTTGTCCACCGTGGCCAGTGCCTGCACGAGCACCTCATGCGCCTGCTCCAGGACGCGCGCGCGCCGAGTGATATCGACACCGGACTCCGCGGAGACCGCCCCGCTCTGGAGGCTATCCATTTCGGCAAGCAGGGCCGCCACCTCGCTACGGATGCGATCCGGATCAGCCGGCTCCGGATGCCCTTGTACCCCCGACAGATGCTGACCGGGCAGCGGGATCCCCGAGTGGGACTCGCGTGTACCGGTAGACGTTCCGGGGCCGTTCGGACGGGACATAGGAGTAGTCATCGTGATATCAACGCTATCGGATCGCCGAACTGGACGCGCGTACCCGTACCGCTCGCCCAGGGTTACGCCGGAGCATCTCACCGAGGTCGACGTCCGGCTCGGCAGCGACGGGCGCGTGATTGAGCGCCTGCAGCGAGCGAGAAACATAGGTGGGGAGCTGCTCATCAGGAGCGGTGCGCAGCTCCTCGAGAGTGCTGACACCCGTCAATACCAGCAATGCGTCGAGGCCGACCCTGGATGCGCCCTCGATATCGGTGTCGAGCCGGTCACCGACCACCAAGGCACTCCGGGAATTCGCCCGGACCAGCGCATCCTCCAGTAGGGGAGCATACGGCTTACCCGCGACGATCGGCCTACGGTCGGATGCGGCACACAGCGCGGCGACCATCGCACCGTTTCCCGGCGCGAGACCACGTTCGTTCGGCAACGTCTTGTCGGTGTTCGCCGCGACCCACAAAGCGTCGGAGCGCAGCGCGTAGGCGGCTTCGGCCAGATCCGGCCAAGCGGTCAGGGGTGAATGTCCTTGCACCACAGCGGCGGGCATGGTGCCGTCGAAGCGACGGATCGACCGCAACCCGACCGCGTCCACTTCAGCGGCAAGGTCGTCGGTACCGACGACCAGCACCTGGGCTCCCTGATCGAGCCGTTCGGCCAGCAGGCGCGCCGCTGCCTGCGCACTGGTCACCACATCATCGGTAGTCGCGGCGAAGCCGAGTTCGGTCAGATGCGAGGCCACAACGCCGGGCCCGCGGCTGGCGTTGTTCGTAACATAGACCACCCGCTGCGTAGTGTCCCCTACCGTGGATACCGCCTCCGGCGCACCATCGATCACCTCGTGGCCGCGATACAGCGTGCCGTCCAGATCCAACAGCAGGGCCCGGTAGTGATCCCGTAGTCGCTTCACACAACTCCCACTCTGTGTCACGGCCGACGCGATGCCGACGCACATCTCCCAAGGACCCGGCGATGCAAGCGCTCGACGAATCCGAGACACCCGAACACTACGCCAGTCGGACATCCACCGTGGGACACAAGCATCGACAGGGGTCTGCGCGCTCGACATCCGCGGGAAACCCGATGCCTGCCCCGGACTACCGGCTACTCCCCGGTTTCACCCGTGAGTTCGGTGGCGCGCTCTTCGGCATCCGTCTCACCGTCCAGGTCCGCCGCCGCTGCGTTGAAGAACCAAGTCAGACCCTCATCGGTACGACCGGCGGCGACCAAGGCGTCAGCATAGGCGTAGAAGAGGCGAGCCGCGGTCGAACCGGTACGAGCGGGATCGAGATCCGAAGTCTGCAGCGTTACGACAGCTTGGTCGTATTGGCCGAGGTCCATGCGCGCACCCGCGATGACGATGCGCAGTTCGGTGGCCTCGTCCCCCTGCAGTGCACGCGCCTCATCACCACGTCCGAGTTCGATCGCGCGTTCGGGGCGTCCGAGACCGCGTTCACAGTCGGCCATCACAGCCAGTAGGCCGGAGCCGCCCGACATCCGTCGCGCGGTCCGTAGCTCCGCCAATGCCTCGGCCCATTCGCCGGCGTGATAGGCCACCACCCCCGCGGTCTCGCGAACCACGGCGATCCGTCCGGCGCGCTGCCTGGCGGCCCTGGCATGCGCGAGAGCCAGTCCAGGATCATCGTCGATGAGCCGCACGGCCATCACAAGGTGGCGAGCGACTGTCTCCGCATTACCTTTGTCCAAACTGAGCAGGTCGCGGCGTACCACCGAGTCCAGATCGGTGGCCTGCACCTCTTCCGGTAAATCCGGTTCCTCCGGGCGCGCGGGGCGCCGGTCGAGTGAACGCCCACTACCTGTTCGTGCCCCTTCACCGCCTCGACGGCGATCATGCGGGACATCCGCACCCGAGGTTCGCTCGGTACGGCCCGGCTCACCGCGCCGAGGGCCGATACCGGAATCGGCGGCACCGCGTGGTCCGAACCCGCCACGTCTTCCCTGCTCACGCTGCGTACGGAAATCCTCCGTCGACGCCTCGCGCTGCACTCCGTCACCACCGCCTCGGCGCTTGAAACCACCACGATCACCCGCGCCTCGGCCACCACGACCGGTGGAATCACCCCGGCGCTCGAAGCCACCGCGCGCGGATGCATCGCCGCGAGCACCGTTACCCGAATCCGCGTTATCGCCACGGCCACCGGATCCCTGGCGTCTGAACCCTCCGCGCTCGGAGGAGCTGTGCCGTGGATCATGGCCATCGGATCCGCCGCGGCGAGCGAACCCGTCACGCTCTTGGGAATCGGCTCGCGAATCGGAACGGCGGTTGAACCCACCACCTCGGCGACTCATGTCTTGATTGTCGCCACGCCGACCGGGCTCGGAGCCGGGAGCGCCACGCCGGAAGGGTTTCCGATCGTCGTTCTGTTCCGGCACGGTGTTCCCTTTCTGGATTTGACAAGAGATCGGCGCATTCGATCGAGCACCGATGGTGGGGTATTCGCGTAAGAATCTTCTTCAGCGTAAGTATTTCAATACCATGTCGAAATGCCGATAGGGGACCCAGTAGCTGGGTCCCCTATCGTG